>NZ_JAPDPH010000178.1 GCF_026013475.1 Micromonospora yasonensis
TAGCCGCCGGTGGGGGCGGCTCCGCCGTCGGTCAGCCGGCCCGTGATGGAGCCGGTGTCTGCTGCCTGGGCCGGCGTGGCCAGCCCGGTCAGGGCCAGGGTGCCAGCCAGCAGCAGTGCGCCGAACCGGCGCAGCATTGATCTGCCCATGATTCCTCGCGGGGGTCAGAGGAGTGAGGATGTTGGAACACAACTTGCGTTGGCCCGCCAGCCTAGCGATGGGCGGCACCACCCGCTGCCCCTTACGGACCTACCGAAAGCGCCAAGAGCGGCAACCATCGGCCGCACAGCGGCGCCTGCCGCCGGTGCGGCTGCTGGTCCTTCGCTGAAGGTCAATCTTCTCGGTGTGTCGGAGAGTGTCCAGATAGTCACGCCGGGCACAATCACCGATGTCCCTATCGGAGGTGCCTGTTGTTGCGGTATCGAAGCCGGCTGGCTCGGTGGGCGCTGCGCGCGGCTCTTCTGTTCGGTGTCATGTTCGGCGTGTGGGGCCTGCACGAGGCGGTTGCGGAAGACGCTGCTCGGGCCGCCGAGCCCGCTGCCTCTTGCACCCTCGGCCCCCTGCTCGGTGCCGGCGGAACCCTTTTCGACAGCCCCCTGCCGTGTGGGCCGTACTCGTCCACCGGCTCGGTGATCGAGGATGCCTCGGGCCGCACCGGCGGCGTGGCAACGGTCGTCGAAGGAATCGCCTCGGCGACGCGCCCGGTTGCGGGCACCGCGTCGCCCGTGGTGGAGGAGATCGCCGGGACGGGCCTGCTGGAGCCGGTCGGCAGCGTTGTTCAGCCGGTGACCGAGCCGATCGTCGACGTTCTGGAGCCCGCTCTGGGCCCGGTCCTCGACCTGACTCAGCCGATAATCGGCTCCCCCGCCGCGCCGCAGACGCCTCCCGCCGATCCCGCCGTCAACGCACCGCCGTCGGCGGATGAGCCCCCGGCGGTCACCACCCCCACCACGATCGTCCGGCCGGTACCGCCGATCGCCGCGTTCGACCCGGCAGCCCCGTCGCCTGCCTGGACGCCAGCGACAGCCGAGCCTCACCAGCGGTCATCCGACGCTGCCGAGACGACGCACGTGCAGTGGCCCGACGACCCGATCCATGCCCTCGGGTTGACTCCTGGCACTCCTGGCAGCGCTGCCGGCAATGGCTCCGCTGCCACCGGCAAAGAACTTCCGGCTGAGGCCTTGCCGCGCTCATGGGCGCCGGCCTTGTGGCTTCTCAGCGGATACGGCACTCGAGGCGAGAAGCTCGCGGACCGCTCCGGCCAACCGGACACCAGACCCGCCTGAGCAGCCCCGGCCATCCCCGCCTGAGGCGGGGACAGCCACGACCGGTCACCTCACACAGACGTCGTGATCGCCGCTGCCACCTGGGGTCCGGTCCCGGTATTCGGTGCCGGGCGCCAGCACGTCCCAGAAGTCTTCGCAGCCCGTCGACACCGCCATCGCTGACCAGCCGCATCTGCTACCCGGAGAACCGCGTGATCAACAATCTCCCCGTCTGCCGCGCCCATTGGCACGACATTCCCCACATCGTGGACCTTGTCGCCGGTCCCTTCGCCGACAGCGCGATCGGCGCATGGCTCGTCCCCGACGAACACCGTCGACGGGACATAGTCAGCGCCGTCGTCCGCATCTGGACCGAACACGCTCTGCTGTTCGGCGAGGCCTATATCCTGCAGGATCATTCCGCCGTCGCCGTCTGGCTGCACCGGTACGGCCCCGTCTCACCGCCGACCGAGTACGGCGAGCGGCTGGCGGTTGCCTGCGGCGAGTACGTGGACCGCTTCCTGCACCTCGACGATGTTCTGCACACGCACCGACCCGACGGCCCGCACAACCACCTGGCGTTCTTCACCGTCGCGCCAATGCCATACCGGGTCCGGCGTGCCAGCGCCCTGCTCGCCACCAGCAATGCTCGAATGGGTCAGGCCCTGCTCCCCACCTACACCGAGGTGACAACCTCCGCTGACCGAGACCTGTACGCCCGGCACGGCTATGTCCCCCTCGAACCATTCACTCTCCCCGACGGCAGCACCACCTACCCCATGTGGCGCACCCCAGGGCAGCGCCGGCCCCGCCACCACTCGTCCACGCCACCCGCCCGCCCAGCCCAGCCAGCCCCCGCCTCGCGTGACCTTCCGATCCGGCTCGTCCTCGACACCTCCGCCATCCTCGCGTTCACCGAGGGCTCGACCGCCGTGGGCGAGGCGATCGCCAACGTTGCCGAGGAAGGCTGCCTGTTCGGGCTACCGGTGATGTGCCTGGCCGAGGCAGCCCGATCAGCCACCGACCCCGACCGGCTTGACCTCCTGGCGAACCATCCCGCCGCGGCAGTGCTGACCGTCGATCCGCTGCAATGGAAAGCCTTCGCCACCACGTATCGCGCGGTCGGCCGGCTCGACACGGCAGGTGCCCTGCTCGCGGCCGCCGGAAACGACTGCCGGATCCTGGCCGATCATCGTGGGCAGTAGCAGGGCCCTGTTCACCACCTCGTCACTGCGGCGCCGTCGGATACGTGCGCGTCGGATCGTCACCCTGACGACGGGCACCAGCGGGCATGGTCAGCAGGAGCAAGCCCAGGGCAAGGACGATCATCCCGGACCAGGATGCAGCCGGCAGGCGTTCATCGAGGACGGCGACACCGAGGACCGCTGCCACGGCGGGCTCGGCAAGAGTCAGCGATGTGGCCACCGACGCGGGAGTGCGGCGTAGCCCATGTCCGAATAGCCGGTAGGCCAGGTAGACGGTGACCAGGGCGAGGTACAGGGCCACCGCCGCGCCCCGGGTGGTGGCGAGCCAGCGCATGTCGGTGACCGACACGAGCGGCAGGACGAGCAGCCCGGCTGCGCCGAACAACACACCCATCACCGCCTCGGAAGGGTGCCCGCACGCGATGAGCCGCCCACCGATCAGCGAGTAAGCGGCGTACGACAATCCGGCGCACACGGCGAGTACAACCCCCGCCGACGCGATGGGCGTGGCGTGCCCGGTGAGCCGGGGACCGAGCACCAGAAGGGTGCAGCCCAGCACGGCGGCTACGGTCGCGCCGCTCCACCGTGCGGTCGGCCGCGCTTGCCTGGTGAGCCAGGAGAGCAGGCCGGCGAAGACCGGCGCACTGCCCAGGGCGACCACGGTGGCCACCGCCACGCCGGTCCGGGCCACGGCCGGGTAGAAGGTAACCGGATACGCGGCTACCGCCAGCGCACCCACGACGAGCAGCCACCGCTCGGGGCGTGTGCAGGCGATCGGTAGCGAGCGGGCGCGGCGGGAGCTGAGGAACAGCAGCATGCCGCCGAGGGTGAGACCGGCGCAGCCAATGGCCGCCGCCGGTGCACCGGCTGGCGCCAGTGAGCTGGCGGTCCCGGTCGTACCCCACAGTACGGCGGAGGCGAGGATGGGTCCGGGGCCGCCCAGGAAACCGGGGCGGGAGGGGCGCCGGCCGGCGGCAGCCGGGCAAGCGGGAGCCAGGGAAGAATGGCGATTCGGCACAGTCGTGGTCTTCCGTCGTCGAATGCGTCTGGGACTCGATCCGAAACGGGCGCACCACAAGCCCCTGACCCGCCCATGGGGGCAGGGGTCAGGGAGTCACCTCAGTGTCTGCGCCCGATCAGGCGCAGAGCGGCGGCAGAACGACATGCCAGTAGGAGTTCACGACCGCGACCTTACCTGCCTGAGACCCGGAGGCGATGACCGGTCCGGTTGTCCGGATCACCGGAACAGACCGCTCTGCAGAATGTTGATCACGCCGGGCCCGAGCACGACGATGAACAACGACGGGAAGAGGCAGAACACGAGCGGGAAAAGGATCTTCACCGGGACCTTCTGGGCCAACTCTTCGGCCCGCTGCCGCCGCCGTACGCGCATTTCCTTGGCCTGCTCGCGTAACACCTTGGCGATGGGGATGCCGAGTTCACTGGCCTGGACCATGAGTGCGCAGAACGTCTTCAGCTCGACGACCTTCGTACGCTGGGCCAGCCGCCGCAGGGCGTCCATCCGGGTCATACCGAGCTGGATCTCCTGGAGGGTACGGGCGAACTCGCTGGCCATCGGGCCCCGGCCGTAACGCGTCACCTGGGCCAGCGCGGCGTCGAAGCCGAGCCCCGCCTCCACGCTCACCGTGAGAGTGTCGAGGATGTCCGGCAACGACCGCCGGACCGCCTCCTGCCGCCGGTAGCCGAGCTCATAGATGATCAAGTCGGGGAGGTAGGCCCCGAGCACCGCGCCGAGCGCGCCCCCCAGGATCGCCGCGGGTAGGCCGCCGAGAAGCGTACCCAGGCTGCCCCCGCAGACGGCGAGCCCGATCAGCCCCAGCCCCTTGACCTCATAGACGCGGTCGACCGTCCAGTACGCCGGGTTTCCGGCGAAATCGAGCCACCGCCGCAGCCGATCTATCCCGTTCGCGGGCGTCAGCGCGCGGCCGAACCCCATCATCCCGGCGGCCAGCGGTGTGATCACCCGTTCGCTGAACGCCTCATCGCCCGGTCCGGCCCGCCCTGTGGAGTAGACCTGGTCGATGGCGCTCAGGCCCTTGGCCACGCCGGCCCGGTCGAAGCTGGCCGAGGCGACCGTGACCACGATGAGCGTGACTCCGGCGAAAACGGCCGCGCCCGCCCCGATGAGGATGGCCATGCCGCCCATCTCAGACCTCCACCTTCACGACCCGGACCATCCAGAAGATCCCGACGAGCATCAGAAACCCGCCCACCAGCAGCAGCGCGATGCCCAGCGGATGGGTGACCAGGGGGTGCATGTAGTCACCGCGGATGGTGAACATGAACAGGCCGAGCACGATGGGCAGGCCGATCAGCACCCACGCCGAGAGCCGGCCCTCGGCACTCAACGCGCGGACGTGGCGCCGCAGACGGCTGCGTTCGCGCATCGTGTCCACCGTCGTCTCCAGCACCTCGGCGAGATTGCCGCCGACCTCGTGCTGGATCCGGATGGCCATGACGACCCATTTCAGGTCCTCGCTCCCGGTCCGGTCCGCCACCCGCAGGAGAGCGTCGGCCAGGTCGGCGCCCAGCCGGTGCTCCGCCAGCGCGCGGCCGAACTCCTCGGCGATCGGGTTCGGCGCCTCGCGGACCACGGTGTCGAGTGACTGGCCGAGCGAGAAGCCCGACCGCAGCGAACCGGTCACCAACTGCAGGGCGTCCGGCAGTTGCTCGACGAACTGGCGGGTCCGGCGATCGGCCCGCAACGACCGGTAGATCCGCGGGCCGAGCCAGCCGAGCAGCACCCCGAGCAGCAGTCCGAACCAACCGAGTACGGCCACGCCGAGCGCCCCGCCGGTCACCACCGCGCTGGCCTGGACCAGCACCCACTCGTGCGGGCGCAGGCGCATCCCCGCCTGCTCCAACCGCAGGCTGATCCGGGCGTCGAGGCCGCGCGATCGGAGCACGGAGGCGCTCGCCGCCAGCATGCTGCTGGTGAGGAAGGTGGGGCCGGTCTCCGGCGTCGCCGGCGACGGCTCGGCCCGGGCCGGCCCGAACTGGCTGATCTGCCGGATCCGGTCCTCGGTCGCCGCCGAGCGCGGCCAGGCCAGCAGCAGCACCAGCAGCAGCAGGCCGACGAAGGAGACCCCGGCAACCACCCAGATCGCCCAGGCCGGCAAGCCGGTCTGTGCCAGGCTCGGTGCGGCAGCGGCCGGATCCGGCACCGGATCGGCGAACGTCACCGGCACCGAGATGGCCAGCGGCTGGCCGGCGACCGTCACCGTCACGGCGAGGTCGCCGCTCTGCCGCGCCAGCCTGTTCGGTACCTGCGCCTCGACGGCGAGCAGCACGGAGAAGGTCGACGCGGCAACGCGGAACTTCTGCGCCAGCGATGCGTTGTCGGCTGCGGTGAGCAGGTTTCCGCCCCCGGCCTGAGCGATCGCCTTCAGATTCCTCAGTCCGGCATCGGTGGCTTGCGCAGCCACGACGTCGGTGGGTAGGCGGCTGGCGCCGAGGGCCTCGGTCACCTGGGACCGGATGGCCGTCGAAGCGGTGTCCGCACCGTCGGAGAGCACCAGCATCCGCCGATCCGAGGTCGGACCAAATCCTGCTTTCTCCAGCGCGTCGCGGCCGAGCAGGACGCCGTCGTAGAGGGCGGTCTCGCCCTTCGCGCTCAGCTTGTCGAGCGCCCGGGTGAAAGCGGCCCGGTTGTCGGTCGGGGCGAGCAGGAGGCGCGGGCTGTCCGTGACCGCGATCAAACCCAGTCGTACGTCGTCCGGCAGCTTGGCGGCCAGCGCACGGGCGGCGGTGCGGGCGGCCTCCAGCCGGGCGCCGGCCACCGACCCGCTCACGTCGAGGACGACCATCATCGCGCGCGGCGGCAGGTCCGCCGAGGAGCCGGCCGAGCGGTCGACCCGGTCCGCGGCGGCGGGCAGCCGCGTGTCGCCCACCGCGACCTGTACCGTCGCCGGGTCCAGCACCGAGTTGAGGGGCAGGTCGCGTGCCGCCAGCAGGAACCGCACCTTGCCCGGCGACGCCGCCAGCCCGGACACCGCGAGGCTACCGGCCGGAGCGGCGGAAACGGGCGGTGGCGCCAGGATCGCCGCCAGGGCAGCGAGTACGCCGATCAGACCGGCGCTGCGGGCACGCCACCGACTTGCACTGTTCACGATGATCATCGATCCCGTCATCGGAGGGGCGCGGTGAGGCCGAAGATGGCGGGATCGAGCATGACGCCCACGTCCGCCAGTTTCTCGACGAAGCGCGGGCGCAGGCCGGTCGGGCGCAGCATGCCCGTGAACTGCCCGTGCGCGTCCATCCCCGCCCGGTGGTCGTAGAGGAAGATGTCCTGCAGGCTGATCACGTCCCCTTCCATCCCCACGACCTCGGTGATGTGCGTGATCCTTCGGGTGCCGTCACGCAGCCGGCTCTGGTGCACGATCAGGTCGACAGCGGAGGAGATCTGCTCGCGGATGGCGCGGATCGGCAGGTCCATGCCGGCCATCAGGACCATGGTTTCCAGCCGGGACAGCGAATCCCGCGGGGAGTTGGCGTGCACGGTCGTCAGCGAACCGTCGTGGCCGGTATTCATCGCCTGCAACATGTCGAGCGCCGCGCCGTCGCGGACCTCGCCGACCACGATCCGGTCCGGGCGCATCCGCAGCGCGTTGCGGACCAGATCCCGGATGGTCACTTCGCCCCGTCCCTCGATGTTCGGGGGCCGGGCCTCGAGCCGCAGCACGTGCTGTTGGTGCAGGTGCAGTTCGGCGGCGTCCTCGATCGTGATGATCCGCTCGTCGGGTGGCAGGAACTGGGACAGCACGTTGAGCGTGGTGGTCTTGCCGGTACCGGTGCCACCACTGATCAAGATGTCCAGGCGACCGCGTACGCACGCGGCGACCAGGTTGGCCACCGGCCGACTCAGCGTGCCGAACGCGATCAGATCCTCGATGCCGTAGGGGTCGGCGGCGAACTTCCGGATGGTCAGCTTCGCCCCGTCGAGGGCGACCGGCGGCAGCACGGCGTTGACGCGACTGCCATCCGGCAGCCGGGCGTCCACCATCGGGCTGCTCTCGTCGACCCGCCGCCCCACCCGCGCCACGATCTTGTCGATGATCCGCCGCAGGTGCTCCTCATCGAGGAAGGCGGCGTCCACCGGCGAGATACGCCCGCCGCGCTCCACGTAGATGCGGTCCGGCCCGTTGACCATGATCTCGTTGATGTCCGGGTCACGCAGCAGCGGTTCGATCGGGCCGTGGCCGAGGACGTCGTCGCAGATCTCGGCGGTGATCCGGCTCCGGTCAGCGCCGGTCAGCGCCGTCTCCTCACGGGAGAGCACCGCCTGCAGGGTCTCGCGTACCCGTCGCTCCATCACCTCCGTCGAGCGCTCGCTGTAGAGCGTGGGCCCGAGGATTTCCTGGAGTTCCTGGTGAACGCGCCGACGCAACTCCGTCAGCAGGGGTCGCGCGGCCGGGCGCCATTCGCCGGGGTCACCCTGGTGGCGGCCGATCCGCTCGGTCAGGCTCATCGCTTACCGCCCCGGCCGAAGAGGCCGCGCAAGCCCGGCGAGGTGGGCTTGTGGGCGGTGGTGTCGCCCAGTTGGCCAGCGGCGAAATCCCGCAGTGCCTTGCTGACCGGGTGCGACGGGTTGTCGGCCACGATCGGTATCCCCTTGTTGATCGAGACTGGGACGTCCCGGCTGGACGGCACGTACGCCGAGATCGGCACCCGGATGACGCGCTCGATGTCGGCGGCGGTCAATCCGACCTTGGCGTCGGACCGGTTGAGCACCACAAGTCGCTGTTCGGTCGGAAGCCGCAGCAGGTCGAAGGTGTCCAGGGTGATGCGCAGGTTCTTCAGGGCCGGGATGTCCGGCGTGGTGAGCAGAACGTGCAGATGCGACCGCTCCAGCGCGACCAGCACGTGTTCGTTGAACTGTGGTGGCGTGTCGATCACCAGGTAGTCGAACATCCCCCCGGCCAGGCCCAGCACCTTGGTGACGAGCTGCTGGGAGACCTGCTCCGCCTCGGTCGGCCCGGGCGGGGCGAGCAGGGCATGCACGCCGGGGCTGTACGCGGTGAAGAGGGTACGCAGCGCCTGCTCGTCGAGTTCGGCACCGAACTCGGACGCGTTGGCGATGCCGCGCTGCGGCGGCAGTTGCAGCATGATCGCCACGTCACCGAAGGCGAGATCCAGGTCGATCAGGCCGACCCGGTGGGTGCCGCCGGCGGCCAGCGCGATGGCCAGGTTGGTGGCGATGGTGGTCTTGCCGCAGCCACCCTTGGCCGCGAATACCGTGATCACCTTGGCCTCCCGCTGGCGGCCGGCCTGTTCCGGAACCATCGGGCTGACCGGCGCCATCTGCCGGGAGATGTCGATCGAGCGGGCGCATGCGGTGAGCAGCGACACCTTGTCGTCGACCGGCACCACCTCGCGGACGCCGGCGCGCAGCGCCTCACCCAGCAGCACCATGTCCACCATCAGCCGGATCAGCACCACGCCAAGGGCCGGGCGGCTGACCCGGTAGTCGGCTGCGATGGCCAGTGCCTCGCGCAGTTCGACGCCCGGCCCGAGGACCACCAACTGCTCCGTAGGACGTTCGGCGAGCAGTCGGGACAGGTCCGGGCGCGTCGCTGCCGGGTGTACGTCGCCGCCGAGCAGCACAGCAACCTGCTGGGCATCGCGGGGCTGCGGCTCGTACAGAATGGTCATGGGTTCACTCCGTCCGCACTCACTGGAAGATGGAGTCCACGCGGGAATCCTTGTCCGTGTTCTCCACGCCGCCGCCCGGCTTGACCTGGACCGCGTCGGTGAGCAGACCGAGATAGAGGCTGCCGGTGTTCAGACCGAGAATCAGGCGCTCCGCCTCCTTCTGATCCACCGCGAGGGTGAGCAGGAGGGTCCCGTTCCTGGACGACGCGGTCTCGCTGGTCGTGGTGTCGTCCTTGGTGTCGCGTGGCGGGGTGTAGGTGCCGACGGCCATGACCTGGACCTTTTCCAGTAGCAACCGGGTTCGTTGGATCTTGCTCTCCTGGCCCGCCTTGTCCAGAAGCTTGTACGTAAGGAAGATCGCAACGTCGGAACCGGGCCGCACATATCCGGCGACCTGCTCTGGCGCGCCGGTCTGCACCGTCACCGCCATCTTGCCGTCCGGCAACTCCAGCCCACTGGTCACCTGGCTCGGCTGGCCGAAGTTCGCCTTCAGCAGGATCTGCCCCTCGGCGAGATTCGACGTGACGACGAGTTTGTCGAATTCCGACCCGATCACTGCCAGGGCGTCGCTGGGCACCGACGATTTCGGCATCCGCTCCGTCCGGACCAACTGCTCGGCCTGAATTCGGGCGCCAGTCGTGCCCGCCTGGATCCTGGCCTTGGCGACCATCACCGTTACCGCGTCGGTGATCTGCGCCCGGGCCCGGGCGTCCGCGCTCAGTCCATAGAAGAGCACGCCGACGGTACCGATCGCGGCGATCACGATGGCGAGCGTGATGGTGATGATCCGACGTGTCATGAGGGGAGGCTTTCTGGTTGTTCGATCTGGCGGGCGAGTTAGCCGATAAGGGAGATGACGGTGGCACCGAGCGGGTCGAGCGATCCGATTTCCACCGGCCCCGGCCGCAGGACGTCCACGAAGTAGCCGTAGAGGCAGCGGTCTTCTCCGCTGCAATACTCCTTGCCGGTCAGCCAGGATGCCTTTCGCTTCGCGGCGGGATTACCGAGGAAGTAGCCGGTCGGCACAAACGCGGCCATTCCGGTGATGTGGTATCTAGCCTTACTGCCGGTGCCTTCGACCGTGTCATAGATCGGGATGTAGAGAACCTTCGCCGCCGACGCATCGGTGGTGATCGGCCTGAGCACGTCCGTGCAGTTCTTTTCGAGAACGCCGGTCGGACCGGCGGTGAACGTCTCGGTGGTGCAGTCGCCGTCACCACCGTCGTCCAACCAGCCGAATCCGCCCGGCTGATCCCAGCCGGCGGGCCCCTTCTCGTCGGGGCAGAGACTGTCCGGATCCTTGGCGTCGTGGGTCCTCAGCACGATCTCGTATTCATCGGCGGGGCTCGGCTCCGCGTTCGGCGGATAGGGCGGCGGTGCCGGAAAATGCTCGCCGTTCTTCGTGGCGGCATCCCATTCGCATTTGGAGAAGGTCACCGCCAGGCCGGCCTTCGGCGCGCCCCAGGTCACCCGGGCGCAGGCCGCGACCGTGCTGCCTCGGTAGTCTTCGTTACCGAGCAGGGCCCTGGCGAAGGACGGCGGCAGCAGGGTCGACCCGTCGCGCTGCTCGGTAGTGGTGTGCACCTCGAGGTAGGGCTGGCCATCGGCCAGCGGCGCGCCGTCGAGGCAGCGGGTCAGGTTCCGCGGAGCTGCCGCCGGGTCGCACGTGGGCACGACGCTGGAGCTCACGTCGGGCACGGAGCCGCAGATCGTGAAGTTGGTGGCCCCGTCCCTGGCGTTCCCCCCAGCGAACGGACCCGCCTTGGTGGTGAGGTCTGACGTATTGCAGGTCGCCACATCGGCGGCGCACGACTTCGCGGCGGCGATGGCCACCGCGTCCGCACCCGACTGCAACTCCTCCCGCTCCACATAGAGCTGGCCGACGTCCACGACGAGCGCGAGCATGCCGAGCAGCACGCCGCCGGCGAACAGGACGCCGAAGACGGTGGCGACAGCGCCGCGGTCATCGCGCCGCAGCCGCCGGAGGATCCCGCCCCGGCCGGGGCGCCAGGTCGCCGAGGACTTCGACTGATCGCTCAATGTACGCATGGCATCACGCTCTTGGCGGTCAGGGTCGTCCCGCCGCTGCCGATAATGAATCCAAGCGGCGTGATGTAGGAGAAGGTGTAGGTGACGTCGGCCGAGGCGTTCGTGTCCGGCCCGGACCTGCCCAAACAGTCGCGGATTTCCGCGTCGACGAGGTCGCTGTCCCGCGTGGCCGCCGCGACCCTATCCTGACCCGCGCCTTGGTCGATCAGTGCGGCGGCACGGGCACCTTCGCGAGCCGCCTGACTGATCGTGATCTGGGCGTTGAGCATTCGACCGAAATCGATGATTCCAAATATGATGAGCAGTACCACCGGCAGTAGCAGGGCGAACTCCACCGCCGCCGCGCCTTGGTCCAGCGGCCGCCTAGCCTTGCCCACCGCCGCCCTCACCAACGAGCATCTCAACCTTCCCAAGGAATGTTCGTCACCGCGCCCGCAAAGAGGCCGAGCACCCTCTGGCCATATATCGCTATCGACGCTGCCGCACGACAGCGATGAAGGCCGCCAACAGCGCCTATTCCGTCGAGATCGCTCCACGGTCGAGGTTGTCGCGTGCCTCGCGATCGTCCACGTAGCGGCGGGGATGGGCAACCACCCGCCCATCCCCACACCGCACGGAGAAATTCGGCATCAAGCGCTCGAAATCAGCAGCTGGCGGCGTCACCGATGCAGTCGTTGACGCTGCTGAACAGGTCGCTCAGGCCGCCGCCCAGGGCGTAGACGGCACCCGCGATGACGACGGCGATCAGCGCGACCAGAAGGCCGTACTCGACGGCGGAGGCGCCCTCGTCGCGGCGCCGCAGTTTGCTCAGAAGCTTGACCATGAATGTGTCCCCTTCCACATCCGTCCACATCGAACGGAAATCGCTGCCGGGCGTCAAATAGTCGCTCGCGCACCGCGCGGTCGGCCGCGCTAATCGAGCAGCGACAGTCAACACGGCGGGGGCCGCCAAACTAAGCTTCGATTAGCTGCATTCCTCGCGACGGCCGGAGGGGGACGCCGACCGGCCAGACCGAGCCGGCCCCCGGTCGGCTACCAGGCCGCCACGCAAACGGCCAGCAGCCCACCAGCCAGCAGGGCCGGGCCGAACGGCAGATGGCTCTTCCAGCCCACCCGACCGGAGACGAGCAGGGCCAGCAGCAGGGGCGCGTTCAGCAGCCACGGCAGCAACGCGCCGAGCAGCACGGCCTGCCAGCCGAGCCAGCCGAAATACCAGCTCAGCAGGGCTGCGACCTTCGCGTCGCCCATCCCGTAGCCGCCACCGGGCAGCAGCGCCATCCCGATGAAGACCACACCGGATGCCAGGCAGGCCAGCAGCGCGCGGAGCCAGTCGCCCCATTGCCCAGTCACGGCGGCGACGGCCGCGAACAGGACCGGTGTCACCGCCAAGGCCGGCAGCACCAGGGTGTCGGGAAGACGACGACAGGCGATGTCGATCGCGGCGAGCAACACGCCGAGCACCGCCACGGCGAGAAAGAGCGGCAGCACGGCCACCGGCCCCAGCGCGGCGGCGACCAGCCCGCCGGCGAGCCCGGCTGTCACGCCGGTCGCCCACGTCGCGGGCCCCAACCGGGCCGCGCAGGTCGGACAGGTCGATCGAACCGACAGCCAGCCGCGGGTGCCCAAAGGCAGCGAGGCGCCGCAGTTGACACAAATGTCTCGAAGCGGTTCACCGAACGGTACGGCGAAGCGATAGGCAGCCCGTGGCAGTAGCAGGCCGGCCACGCCGCATGCGGTCGCGCACGTACCGATCAGCAACGGTGACACGCGTGGAGCGTAGCGGTTCCGGAGGTGATCGAACTTTCCCGCCAATCCGACTCCGTCCGTCTCTACCCGGCCTGGGGCGGCAACGGCAAAGCAGCCCAAACATGCCGAATAGTGATTCTCCCTCCGCACCGCATCCAAACATTCGGCTCGACGTAGACGGCGTAGAGGATGGCCTCCGCGCTCAACTGAGGACATCCCGCCATGAACGAACTTTTCATTTTTGAAACGGCACTGGAAGGCGTCCGCAGTCGCAATGACTCAGCGAGCGTACGAGTTCCACATCATTCGGGACGGCCGACCCGGCGTGACGGGTGGCTCGGCCGTGGTGAACACCGCTGTCCCCGGGGTAAAGAGGCCCATGACTCGGACGCCACCGAGCAGTGATGCGTTCGATCGGATCCTGGACGTGGACGCGCTGCGGGGATTCGCGTTGTTCGGCATCCTGCTGGTCAACATCTGGTACTTCGCCTCGGGCTACGCGTTTCCCCGCATCCCTGACCCGGCGTACCCCTCCTGGCTTGACCGTGGGATCCGCGACAGTGTGGCGCTGCTGTTCGAGATGAAGTTCTACCTGCTCTTCTCGTTTCTGTTCGGCTACAGCTTCACGCTCCAACTCGACACGGCGCGGCGTCGGGACACCGCCTTCCGGTCGCGGTTCCTGCGCCGGCTGGGCGGCCTGTTCGTGCTTGGCGGCCTGCACGCCGTGCTGCTCTTCCACGGCGACATCCTCACCACCTACGCCGTACTCGGGCTGGTTTTGCTCGCCGTACACCGGATCCGGCCGCGCACGGCGGTGATCCTGGCCGGCCTGCTCGTGGGGGTCGTCGTACTTCTCTTCGGTTCGATGGCCCTGGCGGAGGTGCCGTCGGTCGACCAGTCGGCCGCCCTCAGGGCCGGGGAAAGCGTCACAGCGGCGCTGGCCGGTGGACCGGCCTCCGTCATCGCCCAGAACGTCCGTTCGATACCGCACATGATCGCCGGGACGGCGAGGCTGCAAGGACCGGTCGCCCTGGCCATGTTCCTTCTGGGGCTCGCCGCCGGCCGTCGCCGGATGCTGGCCGACGTGTCGGCACACACTCGCGGTCTGCGCCTGATCCAGCGCGTTGGATACCCGGTTGGTCTCGCCGGCGCGTTTGCCGTCGTAGCCCTGGGCGGCCGCACCACGGTCGAGGGCCTTGCCTTAGCCACCCTCACCGGCACGGCCCTGGCGGCGGCGTACGCCGCCTCGATGCTGCGTCTGTTCCACACACCGACGGGACGTCACATATCGGCCGCGCTCGCACCGGCCGGCCGGATGGCGTTGACCAACTACCTGAGCCAGTCCCTGATCTGTGCTCTGATCTTCACCGGGCTCGGTCTCGGGCTGATCGGCCAGGTACCGCCGGCCGGCGTACTGGCCATCGCACTCGGCATCTTCGCCGCGCAGCTGGTACTGAGCG
The DNA here is from genome assembly GCF_026013475.1 of Micromonospora yasonensis. GTDB lineage: Bacteria > Actinomycetota > Actinomycetes > Mycobacteriales > Micromonosporaceae > Micromonospora > Micromonospora yasonensis. Next base: position 14,398 of record NZ_JAPDPH010000178.1, read on the forward strand.
CTCACTGGATGAGGACCCACCGGTACGGCCCGGTCGAGTGGATCCTCCGGGCGGTGACCAACGCCGAGCGGCCGGCGTGGCGCCGATGAGTCCTGCGCGGAAGCCACCGTAGTCGAGCCGGATACTGGAGACAGCGGCTCTCCCCGCCCTGGCAGGCATTTGTCCG
>NZ_JAPDPH010000179.1 GCF_026013475.1 Micromonospora yasonensis
TGCCGCCGCTGGTGCTGGCGCTGACCGCCGGGCTGCTGCGGGGCGGCCGCACCCTGCTCGACCGGCTGGTGCTGGCCACGGCCCTGCTGCTCGGCGTAGTCGCCGCCGCCGGGCTGCTCTTCTCGGCCTGGCCCTGGGGACTGCACCCGGTTCCGGTGGCCGGCACCGCGTGCACCGTCCTGCTCGGCGTCGCCCTGGCCACTGGCCGGCGCCCCCGCTGGCCCTGGCCCGCCGCGTCCGACCTGCCGCCGGTGCTGGCGGCGGTGGCCGCCACGGTCGCGCTCGGCTGGCCGTACCTGCGCGGGGGGGACCTGGCCGGGCGGCTGGCGTACGCGATGATCGGCGAGGACAACAGCCGCCACCTGGCCGCCGTGGAGGGGATCCGGGCGGTCGGCGGCTATCTCTTCACCGACCCGCAGGCGGCGGCGCGGATCGCGCCCGAGGCGATGACCTGGTACCCGCAGGGCTTCCACCTCACCGCCGCGCTGCTGGACACCTTCCTGCGCTCGTCCACCGCCCCGGCCGCCCCGGTGGACGCGCTCGACCACTACCTCGGCTGGGCGCTCTCGGCGTACGCCCTGCTGGTGCTCGCCCTGGTCTGGGCCGCGACCCGGATCGCCGGGCGGCAGCTCGACCTGGCCCGGACCTGGGCCGTCGCCGGTGTGGTGGCCGCGCTCTGCCTGGGCTCCGAGCTGGCCCGGTTCGTGGTGTACGGCTATCCGGGCGAGACCCTCGGCCTGGCGCTGTGCGCGCTGCTGGTGGCGCTGCTCTGCCGGCCGGTCGCCGGCACCGGCACCCAGCTCGTCCTGGTCGGCGCGCTCTGCGTCGGCGTCGGGTTCGCGTACCTGATGTTCCTGCCGGTGGTGGGGCTGCTGGTGCTGGCCTGGCTGGTCCGGCAGCGCCGGGCGGTGCTGCGCCGCCCGTGGCTGCTGGTCGGGGTGGCCCTGGTCGCCGTGCCGCTGACCCCGCTGACCAGCATCGGCGGCCTGCTCAACACCGACCAGATCGACAACGTCGCCACCGGCGGCGCGGTGGAGCCGCGCTACGACGCCCTCCTGGCGCTCACCGCGCTGGTCGCCGCCGGCCTGCTCGCCGGCGGCCTGCGCCTGCCCGCGTGGCGGCGGTACGCCGGCGCGCTCGGCACCGCCCTGCTCTTCGTGCTCGGCGTCCGGATCTGGTTCCACGTGCTCGGCACCGCACCGCGCTACTACTACGGCAAGACCCTGCACCTGCTGCTGATGCTGCTGCTGGTCGGCGTTGGCGCGCTGGCCCTGCTGCTGCCCCCGCCGTGGACAACGGCCGGCCGGCGGCCGGGGCCGGTCGCCCGCCTCCTGGTGGCGGCGGCCGTGGTCGTCGCCGCGGTCGGGGTGGCCGGCCTGCCCCGGGGCACCGGCATCTTCGCCCAGCCGTTCGGCAACCGCAGCACCACCTGGGCCTCGGCCTGGTGGTCGGGGCGGCTGGCCCGCCCCGGGCCGGCGGACCTGACCGTCCGGGCGCTCGCCCAGGCGCCGGTCGAGCCCGGCACGGTGACCGTGGTGGCCAGCGGGAAGCGGCGCGAGGGCTACCTGTGCAGCCTTTTCGTCGCCACCCTTCAGGGCGCCGCCGGGGCGTCCGGGCCCGCCTACTACAACCTGCCGCTGGCCGAGCCGGCCCGCTCGGCGGCGGTGGTGGCGGCGGTGCCCGGCCGGATCCACTTCCTCGCCGTGGACGACGACGCGGAGGCCGCGGTACGGCAACTGCTCACCGACCGGCCGGAGCTGACCGGCCGGGTCCGCCTGGACCGCCTCCGCTGATCCGCGCCGGTGCTTGGTGTAAGGAGGGGCCCCTTGTTAACAGACGTCTGTTAACAAGGGGCCCCTCCTTACATGAGCAGGGCGAGCACCGCCTCGACGACGCGGGCGCGGCCCTGGCCGTCCACCGTGGACCAGGCCCGGGCGGAGAGGGCGGCCCGCCGGTCGGCGGAGGTGAGCAGCTCGCGCAGGGCCCGCACCGCGACGGCGCGCGCGCCGTGGCCGTCCGGCCCGGCGGCGACCAGCGTGGGCAGCCCGCCGAGCCCGGCCGCGACCCCTTCCCGGATCACCCGGTGGTACGACTCGCGCTGGTTGTCCACCACGCAGACCAGCGCCGACGGGGCGCCGAGACAGCAGAGTTCCCAGGTGGACGTGCCGGCGGCGGAGATGACCAGGTCCGCTGCGGCGATCAGTTCGGGCAGCGTGTCGGTGGGCGGCACCAGCCGCAGGGTCTGCCCCCGGGCGGGGCGTAGCGCCGCCAGGTCCGCCTCCAGCGACTCCCGGGCGACCACCACGGTCAGCTCCATCGGCTGCCCGGTGGCGAGCAGCAGGCGGGTCAGCGGCGGGGCGGCGCCGAACGCGTCGGTGCCGCCGAAGAAGGCGAGCACCCGGGGCCGGGCGACCGGAGTCGGCGGGCGGGGCGCCGCCGGCCGCCGGGTCAACACCTCCCGGCGGAGCAGGGCGTACCCGGTGCCGGCGAGCAGCCGGTCGGCCGGCGCGACGGTGTCGGCACCGAGGTTCTGGTCCAGGTACAGGTCGGCGTCCTGGCCACGGGTGTCGCCGTCCACCACGGCGAGGGTGCGGATCCCGGCCGCCCGCAGCGCCCCCGCGCACGTCGGGTCCAGCTCGTACGAGTCGAGGACCAGCACGTCCAACTGGTGCTCGCGGGCCACCGCGACCAGCCCGGCCGGGGTGTCCGGGCCGGGGTGGTGGGGGATGCCCCGGGCAGCGAGCTGCCGGGCCGCCCAGTCCACGCCGTCCACGCTGCCGAGCAGCTCGACGTGGGCGCCCCGGGCGAGGAACTCCTCGCCGAGGGCGAGGCAGCGGACCAGGTGGCCGACCCCGCGGCGCGGTCCCGCGTCGCAGCGCAGCCCGACGCGGATCCCGGTCACGACTCCTCCAGCCGCTTCTGCCGGACCCCGGCGTTCAACGCGCGCAGCGCCGGCTGGCCGTCCAGCCAGTCGGCGAGCTTCGCCAGCGGCACGCTGACGTCGCCGAAGTGGTCGATCACCGCCCGCACCAGCGTCCAGTCCTGCTCGGTGTCCAGGGTGAGCCGCAGGTCGGAGCGGTCCGGGGTGAGGGTCACCCCGAGCACCCGGAACAGTTCCGGGTGGGTGTAGGCGTACGAGGTGACGTGCACCCGGTGGTGGTCGGTGGCGAGCCGGTGCAGGGTGCGCAGCGCCGCCGCGTCGATGATCTCCACGTCCACCCCCCGGGGCAGGGTACGGGCGATCGACGTGCTCACGTAGTCGAGCGCCGGGACCGCCCGGTAGACGTCGGCGACCAGCCGGACGATCTCGGGGTCGAGCAGCGGGCAGTCGGCGGTGAACCGGGCCACCGCGTCCCCGGGGTGGGCGTCGAGCGCGCCGACGAAGCGGTCCAGCACGTCGTCGACCGGCCCGCGGTGGCAGGGCACGTCGAGGCGGGCGCACTCGGCGACCACCGCGTCGTCGACCGGCTCGGTGCTGGTGGCCACCACGAGGTCGGCGAGGACGCCGCTCTCCCGGGCGGCGCGGACCACCCGGCCGAGGACGGTCCGGCCGGCCAGCGGCCGCAGCACCTTGCCGGGCAGCCGGGAGGAGCCCATCCGGGCCTGGACGATGCCGACGATGCGGGTCACTGCTGCTCCTCCCGGACGACCCGGCGGCGCAGGGCCGCGCGCAGCCGTCGCTTCGCCGAGCGGGCGGCCCGCTTGGCCCACCGGGCCGGGGTGATGACCAGCCGGCCCACCCGGAAGCTGACCGAGCCGTTGAGCAGGTTGATCATGGCGTCGGCCCGGCGCAGCGCGCGCTCCCGGCTGGTGAGCAGGTCCTCCGTCCAGCCCAGCACCGCGCGTACCCGGGTCAGCTCCTCACGTTGGCGCAGCCATGCCTCGCGTAGCTGCTGGTAGCTCTCCGGGCCGGGCGGCGGCGACGTGGGGTCCAGCGCGCCCAGCTCGTCGGCGAGCTTCAGCCGGCCCTTCGCGTCCAGGCCGCGCAGCGCGGCCACGACGGCCGCCTCGGTCTCCACCGCCGCGGCCACCGTGGTCCGGTCCAGCTCCCGGCCGGCCATCCCGCCGAGGACGACGGTGAGCCCGGCCAGGTCGAGGGTGGAGGACCACGGGTGGGCGTATCCGCCGGTCAGCAGGACGGTGGCGAAGCGCCAGAGCGTACGCGCCAGCGCCACGTCCACGGCGAGCGGCGCCGTGGCCTGCCAGCTCGGGTCGAGGACGCCGAACTCGTCGCCGGACACCACCACGTTGTCCGCCCCGGCCAGGGCCGGGGCGCCGGAGATCTTGCCGTCGAGGGCGTACGTGTCGAGCCAGCGGGCGTACCCGGTCAGCAGCGTGCGCAGCGTGTCCAGGTCCCGGCGCAGGCAGGCGTCCAGCAGCAGGGTGCGCAGCAGCCGGCCGGTCGGCACCGGCCCGGTCAGCGCGCCCGCGTCCCGGTGGGCGGCGGTACGGCTGGCGTACGGCCCGGCGGTCGGCTCGGCCCGCGCCGGCGGGTCGGTGACCCGCCAGTGCCAGCCGTGCGCGGCGGCCACGACCTCGATCACCCCGACCCGGGGCGGCCCGCTCTGCGCCAGCACCACCGGCAGGTCGGCCCGGTCCGCACCGGGGACGGCGTCCCGCCGGGCGAGCACCACCCAGGCCGGCGCCAGCGCGCTGCCCAGTCCGGCGTGCAGGGCGTCGACCGCGAGCCGGGCCGGGTCCTGCAGCACGCACCGGTCGGCGTACCCGCCGGAGCAGGCGCCGTGCAGCACGGCGTCGAGCAGCCCGGCGGACGCCCCCCGGTCGAGTTCCCCGGTGGCCACCAGCGCGGTCACGGCCGCCGGGTGCGGGTACCCGGCGAAGCAGGCGTCCGGGGTGAGCCCGGCGTCGGTGAGCCGGCCGCGCAGCTGGTCGAGGTTGGCCGGGTGGCCGGCGTCCAGCACGCCGTCGATGGTCCACGCGGCGTCGTCACGGTCGGCGTACCAGGGGGAGACGTCCACGATCCGGTGCAGGCCCACCGGGTTGTCCTGGCGCAGCAGCAGGGTGCCGCCCGGACGCAGCGCGCCGATCAGGGTGGTCAGCACCCCGTCCCAGCCGAGCCGGGTCCCCTCGACCGACTCCACCGGGTCCAGCCCCGAACCGGCGATCACCACGTCGTACGTCTCGCCGGCCGGCAGCCCCGCCGGCCCGCCGACGATCACCCGGACCGCACGGTCGCCGGCGAGGTTTGCCAGCGCCACCCCGTCCCGGTGGCTGCGGAGCAGGCAGGTGACCTCGGCGTGCGCCAGCCGGTCGAGGAAGGCGGGCTCGTGCGGCCCGGCCAGCAGCACCCGGGCGCCGGCCGGCACCACGCGGGCGGCGAGCGCGGCGAGCGGCCCGCCGCCGGCCGGCCCGTCGGTACGCAGGTCGGACCAGGCCAGCATCTCGCCGCCCGGCAGGTCGATTCGCCGGGCCTGGGCAGTGTCAGTCGTCAACGTCGTTCTCCTGGAGGTGCGCCCAGCCGAGCAACTCGCGCAGCTCAGCGGGGGCGCAGCGGTGGTCGGTGCCCAGTTCGGCGCGGGCGATCTCGACGGCGGTGGGCAGGTCCACCGACTCGCCGTGCAGTTCGGGCCACTGGCGGCGGATGCGGGCGGTGCCGCCGAAGGTCGGGTCCTCGTCGGCGAGCACCATCGGGTCGCCGTAGACGGCCGGCTCGCAGCCGGCGGCGATGCCGTAGAAGATGGCGCTGGTCAGCCGGTTGGAGGCGACCCGCTTGTGCCGGCGCAGCTCGGTGAGCTGCTTGTCGAGGAAGAGCGGGTCGGTGTCCCGCCACCAGTGCCCGCGGTAGCCGTGGCAGATGACCCGGAACCCGGCGCGCTCGTAGAGCCGGCGCACCCGGCGCATGCCGTACTCGTGCCAGTAGAGGCAGACCGTCACCGGGCCGGGCTCGGTGTCCCGGATCCGGGCGATCAGCTCCCGGTGGTCACCCTTGACGTGCTGCCCCTCCCAGCCGTGGAACGGGTACCAGATGGTGCCCTCCCGCTCCACCGGCTCGGTCTCCTCCGGCGGCGGCGGGTCCTCGGGACGCAGCGCCAGCAGGTAGGTGAACGGCGCCCCGATGACCACCACGTTGCGCCGCCCCACCGCCCAGGCCCGGCGGCGGGTCTGTTCGGACCAGAGCAGGCTCGGCGTCCGCTCGGCGTACGGGTGGCCGGGCGCCAGCCCGTCGCCGATGTTCCAGCCGTGCTGGACGTAGCCGTTGATCCGGGGCGGGTGCCGGTCGCCGAGCCCGCAGTAGCGGGCCAGCACGTGGGCGTGGCCGTAGAAGTGGTTGGCGTGATGCATCGGTTTCCGTCTCAGGCCGCGCTGGCCGCCGGCGCGCCCCGGAGCGCGGCGGCGAGGGCGTCGACGACCCGTTCCTGGTCGGTGTCGCTCAGCCCCGGGTACAGCGGCAGGGAGAGTTGCTGCTCGTAGAACGATTCGGCGACCGGGCAGGATCCGCGCCGGTAGCCGAGGTCGGCGAAGGCGGGGTGCCAGTGCACCGGGATGTAGTTGACCTGCACGCCGATGCCGGCGGCCCGCATCCGGTCGTAGACCTCGCGGCGCCGGCCGTCGAGCACCCGGATCGGGTAGAGGTGCCAGGCCGGCCGGGCCCAGGAGCGGCGGGCCGGGAGCAGCACCCCGGGCAACTCGGCGAGGGCCTCGTCGTACCGGCGGACCAGGCGTTCCCGGGCGGCGAGGAAGTCGCCGAGCCGGCGCAGCTGGCTGCGGCCGAGCGCGCAGAGTACGTCGGGCAGCCGGTAGTTGAGCCCGAACTCGTGCACCTCCTGGTGCCAGCCGCCCTCGTCCGGCCAGCGCTGCTCGGCCCGGTCGCGGACCAGGCCGATGTTGCGGAACCGGCGGGCCCGCTCCAGCACCGCGGGGTCGGTGGCCGCGACGGCCCCGCCCTCGGCGGTCGTCAGGTTCTTCGTCGGGAAGAACGAGAACGTGGTCAGATCGGCCAGCGAGCCGACCGGCCGGCCGTGATAGGTGGCGCCGATGGAGTGGGCGGCGTCGGCGAGCAGCAGCGCGTCGCTGCCCGCGAGGGACCGCCGCAAAGCGTCGTAGTCGGCCGGGTGGCCGGCGTAGTCCACCGCGGACACCACCCGGGTCCGCGAGGTGACCGCGGCGGCGGCCGCCGCCGGGTCGAGGGTGAACGTCTCCTCCTCGACGTCGGCGAAGACCACCTTCGCGCCGAGCGCCACCGCGCTGCTGGCAGTGGCCACGAACGTCATCGGCGGAACGACCACCTCGTCGCCGGGGCCGACTCCGGCGGCCGCGTACGCGGTGTGCAGCGCCGCGGTGCCGTTGGACACCACCGCGCAGCCGACGCCACCGGTCCAGCCGGCGAGGTCCTCCTCGAACCCCTGCACCTGCGGGCCGGTGGTGAGCCAGTCACCGCGCAGCACCTCAGCGACCGCGGCGACGTCGTCCTCGACGATGGACTGACGGCCGTACGGGAGCATCGCCGTCACGAGGTGATCCCCAGCATCTCCCGCAGCTGCTCCGGGCTCAGCCACTGGTCGTTGCTGTCCGACTGGTACGCGAACCCGTCCGGCACCGGCTCACAGCCGGCCGGCGGCTGGTAACCCCAGGTGGCGATGGTCGGCTGGACGATGAACCGGTCGGCCGCGCGCAGCGTCCGGCGGCTGTCGTCCGGCGCGATCATCTCCTCGTGCAGCTTCTCGCCCGGGCGGATGCCCACCTCGTGCGTGGTGGCGTCCGGAGCGACCGCCTCGACCAGGTCGAGGATGCGCATGCTGGGGATCCGCGGGACGAACAGCTCGCCGCCCTGCATCTGGTCGAACGAGTCCAGGACGAACCGGACGGCCTGCTCCAGCGTGATCCAGAACCGGGTCATCCGCTTGTCGGTGATCGGCAGGCTCTTGCCCTCGGCGGCGAGCCGGCGGAACAGCGGCACCACCGAGCCGCGGCTGCCCATCACGTTGCCGTAGCGGACCACGGCGAACCGGGTCGGGTGGTGCGCGGCGTAGTGGTTGGCCGACACGAAGAGCTTGTCGCCGACCAGCTTGGTGGCGCCGTACAGGTTGATCGGGCTGGACGCCTTGTCGGTGGAGAGGGCGATGACCTTCTGCACCCCGGCCTCGATGGCCGCGTCGACGACGTGCTGCGACCCGGTGATGTTGGTGGCGATGAACTCCGAGGGGTTGTACTCGGCGGTGTCGACCTGCTTCAGCGCGGCGGCGTGCACCACGTGGTCGACGCCGTGCATCGCCCGGGTCAGCCGGTGCCGGTCGCGGATGTCGCCGATGAACCAGCGCAGCCGCGGGTCATCGCCCAGTTCCTGGCGCAGCTCGTACTGCTTGAGCTCGTCCCGGGAGAACACCACCACCCGGGCCGGCGCGGCCTCGGCGAGGACGTGTCGGAGGAAGGTCTTCCCGAAGGAACCCGTCCCGCCGGTGATCAGAATGGATGAACCATTCAACGCGCTCAATTGGTGCTCCGTTCCTGATTGTGCGGCTACCACGCCGGGTGGGCCTCGTGGATCGGATGGCACGCTAGGTGCGCCGGGTTAACATCTCCACGCCCGATGATGAACTCCGGTGACTGGCCGAATGAATGCCGCCCGCCCCGCGAGCGAACACTTTTCCGCAGCTCATCGTCGCGATTAGCGCTACATTTCGTCGGCTACACTCGGCCGTCGGCCCGGCCGTTCAGCCGGTGAGCGAGGAGAATCCAGTGGAACTTGAACAGCTCAGGAACGTCTTCCGTAACGCCCTGGAATTGCCAGATGAATTTCCGGTGGACGAACTGGAGTATCGCGGTAACGAGAAGTGGGACTCGCTCGCGCACATGTCGCTGGTCGCCGCGATCGAGGACGAGTTCGGGGTCATGCTGGACACCGACGAGGTGATCGACCTCAGCTCCTTCGACCGTGCCCGGCAGATCCTGGAGAAGCACGAGGTCGTCCTCACCGACTGAACTGCCGGCCGCGCTGGTGACCGTGAACAACTGACGGTCCCGGCCCGACGACGAGGGCCCGGGGAGGCGGTTCGCCTACCCCGGGCCCTCGTTCCGTCGGTCAGATCTGGTCCCAGGCCAGCGGGGTGCCGCGGGGCACGTCGCGGGTGAAGGTCCGGCCGAGCACCCGGTCCAGCTCGTCCGGGTGCAGGCCGCCGGCCGGCCGGATGGACCGGACGTTCGCGCTGGTCACCGGCTCACCGGCACGGACGTCGGCGACCACGTGCAGCGAGCGGCGGAAGCGCAGGCCCTCCCGCTCGGTGGGGGTGGGGCCGACCACCGCGCTGCCCAGCGCCGCCCAGGCCCGCTCGGTCTCCGCCCGCAGCGCGGCCAGCTCCGCCGGCTCCAGGGAGAAGTCCGAGTCGACGCCCCCGTCGGCCCGGGCCAGGGTGACGTGCTTCTCGATCAGGCAGGCGCCGAGCGCCACCGAGGCCACCGGCACGCCGATGCCCGGCGTGTGGTCGGAGAGTCCGACCGGCAGGCCGAAGACGTCGGCCAGCACCGGCACCCGGCGCAGGTTGCTGTCCTGTGGCGGGGCCGGGTAGGAGGCGGTGCAGGCGAGCAGCACCACGCCGTCGGCGCCGCCCTCGCGAGCCGCCCGGACGGCGGCGTCGATCTCGGCCATGGTGGCCATGCCGGTGGAGATCACCATCGGCTTGCCGGTGCTCGCCACCAGCCGGATCAGCGGCAGGTCCACCAGCTCCGACGAGGCGATCTTGTACGCCGGCGCGCCCAGCTCCTCCAGCAGCTCCACCGCGGTGTGGTCGAACGGCGAGGAGAAGACCGTCAGCCCGTGCCGGCGGGCCCGCTCGAAGATCGGCCCGTGCCACTCGTACGGCGTGTGCGCGCGCTGGAAGAGCTGGTAGAGGTTCTCCCCGCCCCACAGGTCGTGGCCGTCGGAGATGCGGAAGGCCGGGCCGTCGTGGTCGATGGTGATCGTGTCCGGGGTGTACGTCTGCAGCTTGAGCGCCTGCGCGCCGCTCCCCGCCACCGCGTCCACGATCCGCAGCGCCCGGTCGAGGCTGCCGTTGTGGTTGCCGGACATCTCGGCGACCACGAGCGGCGGCTCGCCGGGGCCCACCAGGTGCGGCCCGATCTTCACTGTGCTGGTCATGTTCCCCTGCTCAATTCCGTCCACACCACCTGGTGCGGCGTACCGTCGATCTCCCGCTCGTAACGGCGGACGATCCGGAAACCGAAGCGCCGGTGCAGGGCCAGCACCGGCGTGTTGTCGGCGAGGGTCTCCCCGCCGAGGGTCCGGGCCCCGAGCAGGTCGAAGGCGTGCCTGATCGCCGCCCGCTGCAGCCCCATCCAGGCCGGCAGCAGCTCGCCGCGCTCCTCGAGGCCGTCGATGTCGAGATAGAAGCCCCAGGTCAGAGCCTTCTCCGCCGACGTCAGCCCGGTGAAGGTCACCACGCCGGTCGGGCGCCCGTCGTGCAGATGGACGAGCACCTGCCGGTCCGGGTCCGCGCGGACCGCCTCCCACCAGGCGAGGTGTTCCTCCGGCCCGATCTCGTGCTGGGTCAGGCTCACCCCGCGTACCTGGGGGTGGTTGCGCCAGCGGCGCATCCGGTCGAGGTCGCCGGTTCCGGCCGGGCGCAGCGTCGCGGTCACTGCCGCGCCGCCAGCGCGCCGGGCTGCTCGGCGGCCGCCGTCACCGGTTCGGTCGACGCGGCCGTGGCGGGCGCCGGTCGGGCCGGGCGCAGCCGCCCGGCGAACCGGTGCGCGGCCCGCAGCGCCGAGTACGCCAGGTAGCTGTCCGCCGCGACGAGGCGGTGCTTGAGGCCAGCCACCCCGCCGGGGCGCGGGTAGCCGCCGGCCGGCCGGTAGCGCCGGTAGTGCCCGGCCACCCGCCGGAAGAACGGTCGGCGCAGCTCCGCCGGCATCCGGTGGTCGTTGCCGACCACCACCAGCAGGTGGCTGACCATCAGCCCGAACAGCTCGGCCCGCAGCCCGGCGTCGTCCGGCCGGGCCTCCGACAGCCAGCCGAAGAGCCGGTCGTACTGGTCGAACGCATCGAAGTGCCGGTCGCTGCGGGTGGACGTGATCGCACCCGGGCGGCCCTGGCGGTAGCGGTAGCAGATCCGGTCGAGCACCGCGATCCGCTCCGCCGCGATCAGCAGCGGGTGGCTGAACGGGATGTCCTCGTACCAGCCGGGGAAGAAGCGCAGGCCCAGCTCGGTCAGGAAGGCCCGGCGGACCACCTTGTTCCAGGCGGTGTGCTGGACCCGGAGCAGTTGGGGCCGCTCGGCCAGCCGGGCGCAACCGTCGACCCCGCGCAGCAGCGGGCTGCTGGCGTCGGGCTCCAGCCGGCCGTCGTGGTGCACCCGGAGGTGGTCCAGCAGCAGCACGTCCGGCTGGTCCGCGCGCAGCCGGGCCAGCACCGCCGGCACCGAGCCCGGGGGGAGCCAGTCGTCGCTGTCCACGAACCAGACGTACCGGCCGGTCGCCTCGTCCAGCCCGGCGTTGCGGGCCAGGCCGAGACCCACGTTGCTGGGCAGCGTCACGATGCGCATCGTCGGCCGGCCGGCGGCGTACGCCCGGAGCAGCTCACCGCAGCGGTCGGGCGAGGCGTCGTCGACGGCGACCAGTTCGACGTCGGCCGCGTCGGCCGGGTCCAGGCCGCCGAGGATCGAGTCGAGGCACTGGTGCAGGTGAGCCTCCACGCCGTGCACGGGCACGACGACGCTCAGCAGTGGGTGTCGAGTCTCGGTGACCACCCGCACACGATCGAGGGTCTGGGTGGACAGGCTCGAAACCTGACGTTGCCCCCGGAGGTGCGCTCGCTGAACAGCCTCCCAGCAGCGGGTTAAGAGGCTGTCGGGAAACCCCACGGCGGCTGCGGCGGGCCCAGCCGACGCCCGGCGGCGTTGGAGGTTGGTCCGGATACAACACCGGTATCCGGACCAACCTCCGCCTTGCCGGATCGCCGGCTGGGCTCCGCCTCGCTCGCCCCGGGGTTTCCCGACAGCCTCTAACGGCCGAGCAACCGGCGTACCCGGTCGTTCACCGCCTCCTTGACCCGGGTGTGCAGGCGGGTGCCGCGCAGCGCGGCCACCTCCCGCTGGGCCTCGGTGTGCTGGTCCCGCAGCCACTGCAGGCGAGTCTGCAGCTCGTCCCAGCCGAGGGTGTGCAGCGGCCGGACCGCCGGCGGGAAGGTGGTCTCCTGGACCTGCCGGTCGAAGCGGGCCGCGCTGTCCCCGTCGGCGAACGCGTTGCCCAGGTCGTGCCGGTCCAGGTAGCGGATCATCGCCGCGAAGCGGGTCTTGTGCCCGTCGTTGAGCGAGGTGTAGTCGGCCTCCGCGTAGAGGTCGACGGCGTCGACGTCGGCCGGCACGTCCCCCATGATCCGGTGCGGGATCCCGAAGTAGCGGGCCAGCTCCAGGGTGCGGGAGTCGTGGGCGAAGAGGTAGCCGGGGGTGCCGGCGAGCAGCGCGGTGATGGTGCCGTGGATCCGGGTGCCGAAGGCGAAGTCGAAGCCGGAGAGGTAGTCCATCCAGGTCCACGGGTCGACGAACATCCGCACCTTGTCCTCGAGGAACAGCGGATGGGTGCTGTGTACCGGCATCGCGCTGCTCTTGCCCCGGTGCTCCAGGGCGTCCCCGTAGAGCAACGTGCCCAGGGTGCGCAGGTCCTGCGGGAGGTAGCGCAGGTTCGGGTAGCGCTCGTGGTGGCTGGTGACGACCTTGGCCATCGACTTCACGTACGGGGAGATGGTCAGGGCGACCCGGTCCTGGCGGTCCAGCGCGGCCTTGCCCTTCTCGATCCGCAGGGTGTCGCCGTGCAGGAACATCGACGGGCACCCGATCTGCTCGACCGCCGAGAAGCCGAGCGTGCGCAGATAGTCCTCGGTGACCTCGCCGCGTACGCCGATGCTGTGCGAGCGGTCGAGCACCGCCCGGCAGAACGCCTTCACCGCGTCGTCGATCGGGCGCAGGTACTCCCGGTCGCCGTGCACGTTGGTCTGCGCGCCGACGCCGAGCACCACCACCGGGATCTTCAGCTTCTCGATCATCCGGGTCATCGACTGGAGTCGGTCGAGGTAGCTGCGCCGGAACGCGTTGGCCAGCGGCACCACGAAGACGTCGTACCGCTCGTTGATCTCCCGTGGGTCGTACGAGCCGGCCCGGAACTCGGTCGGGGTGATCTCCGCGGTCGAGGTGGCGAGCAGCTTGTGGGCGGCGTGGCCGAAGACCAGGTTCCCGTTGTTGTCGCCGATCCAGTTCCGTTCGAAGGTCTCCTCGGGGCTGACCACCTCGAACGGGCCCTTCCGGGCACGCAGCAGGATCCGCTGGTGCATGCGGTGTCCACCTCTCATCCTGGGCACCGTCCGAGCGGCCGGCGGACCGCCCCCCGTGTCGCGCTGGAACGTGAGAAAAACGCAAGAAACAGGGATCGTAATGCCTCGACGTCCCACTCGGGTCCTCCGAGTGGGCAGGATCCCGGCGCACGCATCCGGGTAGGGTCCCCGGGATGAGCGCTGCCCCGATCCCGGCCCGCCCGGCCCGGCTGCCCTCCCTGACCGGGCTGCGCTGGATCGCCGCGCTGTTGGTCTTCGGCTTCCACGTCGGCACCATGCGGATCGTCGCCGAGCCCGACTACCAGGCCGTTGTCGGCAAGGTGTTCAGCCTCGGCCTGTCCGGAGTGGAGTTCTTCTTCATCCTCAGTGGATTCGTGCTGGTCTGGTCGTACCGGGACGGCGAGCCGCGGCACACCTTCCTGCGTCGCCGGCTGGCCAAGATCTACCCGAACCACCTGGTGACGTTCGGGGCGGCACTGGCCGTCGCGTACTGGTTCGCCGACCCGGTCCCGCCGTGGGCCGCGCTCGGCAACCTTTTCCTGGTGCAGGCCTGGATCCCCCTCGGCGACTACTTCTACAGCGTCAACAACGTGAGCTGGTCGCTCTCCTGCGAGCTGGCCTTCTATCTCTGCCTGCCGTTCGTGCTGCCCCACCTGCGCCGGGCCCGGACCGGCCTGCTGTGGGTGGTGGTGGTCGCGGCGCCCCTGCTCATCCTTGCGCTGTGGCCCGGCCAGCTGCTGGTGCCCGAGGAGAGTCGGTGGTGGTTCACCCAGATCTTCCCGGTGGCCCGGTCGCTGGAGTTCTGGATGGGCGTGGCCGCCGCCGAGCTGCTGCGCCGGGGCCGCTGGCGGGGGCCGAACCTGACCGTGGCCGGGCTGCTCTTCGTGGCCACCTGGCTGGTCGCCGCCGAGTGGATCCGCGCCGAGTTCTGGGCGGCGCTGCTCGCCGTCGCGTACCTCCTGGTCATCACCGCCGCCGCGGACGCGGACGTGCGCGGCCGGCCGACGCCCTGGCGGTCCCGTCCGATGGTCTGGCTCGGCGAGGTCTCGTTCGCCTTCTACCTGGTGCATGTCCTGGTGATGACCACCGTGCTGCGGCTCGGCGGGGTCTGGGGGGAGGGGCTGCCCGGCTGGTGGGGACCGCTGTTCGCGCTCGGGTTCCTGGTGGTCAACCTGCTGCTCGCCGCCGCCCTGCACCGCTGGGTGGAGATGCCGATGATGCGCCGGCTGAGCCGGCGAGT
>NZ_JAPDPH010000018.1 GCF_026013475.1 Micromonospora yasonensis
CGTGTTCGCCAGTGATGGCGGCGGCACCCTGTTTGCGGTGGGCGCGGTGGCCGGCGCGCCGGTGTACCGGCTTCCTGCCGGCGAGATCGTCGCCGGTGTCCACCGCAGCGATGACCCACGATTCGATGTGGTGGCAGGGAATCTGACCGGCTTTCTCAACCGGCTACGTGACGCGATCGAGGGGTTCGCCACGATAGGCGTGGCCGCAGACCTGTAGAAGCGGCTGGCACGTCGCGGGCCATGGTGAGATGTCGGTGGTGTGGCGATGCGAGACTCGTGACGGCGATGGGATTCCGGGGGAGAGGCTTGAACCCGACAGCGGAGGACGCCAGTGGATGATCGGAGCGGCGACGCCGTCGATGAGGCAGTCCTGGCGTTCGAGAGTGCTGTGGTCCTGGGAATGGGTCATGAATTCCTCGTTGGCGATCACCCACCCGGTACGTATTGAGGTCGTCGATGGGAAGGGCTGGAACGCGCGGCTCCGCGACGGTCAGCCCGATCCGGAGGCGTGGCATTTTCTGCTCGATCTGGGCGGTCCGTACGATCTGCGGTTCGCGGATGGGAGTGTGCTCGAGGTCGACGTCGCGGGCCTGGCAGACGGTCCGTGGCATGCGGTAACCCGATGGCAGGATGCGGCGTCGTGACCGTCCGGCGGCCTCGTACGCGGCGCTGCGGTGCTGGTCGACGAACACGACCTCTTCTCGCTAACCATCAGCCTCGGCAACACGGTCGGCAGCCGCGAGGATGTGAAAAGCCTGTTGCCGGTGCTGTTCGAGCGGTTGGTGATGTCCGATGAACTCGACCCGAGCATCGTTCTGGGCCTGCTCCTGCGCGAGGAGTGGCGCACCTGGCCGGGCGCCGAGCAGGATGCCGTCGACCGGTACCTGGAGGCGGTGTGGCGGTCGTTGTTGGCGGAATACCCGTCGCGGCTCGGGTCGTTCCTCGACGCGGTGACCTTTCCTCGATGCGGCCAGCGGCACCGGGGAGAGAGTCGACCGTTTCCTGGATATCTGGGATGCCACGCTCGGCTCGCCGGTGGACCGTCACCTGGCCGACGCGGTGAACGGGTGCAACTTCGCATCCCGCAGGCCGAGTGCCCTTGGCGACTGGCTGCGACGCGAGATGGTCCGAGACCGGCTGTATCGGGCGTTCGGGCGTGACCACGATGCGGTCTGGGCGGACGACCTCGCGCGGGCTTACGATCTCATCCGTAGCTGACGAAGCAGCAGGGCCGTGGCGCGGTCCGAGCAGGCGCACTGGCCCATCACCTTGCTGGCCGGGTCGGCGGAATTCGGGGACATGCCGTGATGGGAGCTTTGCAGAGCATGCCGGAGGTGGTCCGCTACTCCGAATCCGGCCTGCGTCGGATCTTCGGAGAGAACGTGCCGCTAGGGGCGGCGGAGCTGCTCGGGGTGGAGTTGCCGCGCGGGGTGGACGTTTTCTTCGAGGCGTACCCGGCCGAGCGGGTCGGCCTGTCGACGGAGTTTCCCGGTCGCCTTGCTGTCGGCCGGGCGTGGCACGGTGTCTGCGAGGTTCACATCGACCTCAGCGACGGATCGCTGTGGTCGGTCGTTGCGGCGGAGGGCGGCTCGGCCGAAGTGACTTTCATGAACAGCGACATCAAGCGGTTCGTCATCTTCCTTCGACGGGTGCACGACCTGGCTCTTCTCGCCGAGATGGAGGAGGGACCGCGTTATCACGAGCGGGCTGAGGCCGTGAGTCGAGAGCTTGCCCAGGTGGACGAGTCGGCGACCAGGGCGGGTGCCTGGTGGGCCGGGATCATCGAGGAGATGGTGGCGATGGTTTAGGTAGGCAGCGGGTGGACCTGCTCAGGATTTTCCCTCGTACGCTGGACCGCCACGCGCCAGTCCTTCCCACCGCCAATGGCGACCAACTCGAGCCCAACCGGGGCATAGTCGGCCGGGTGAGTGACGAACTGAGTGACGACCGAAGCGCACTGCGACGACGCGCGGATTGACGAGGTGCTGGCATCTTGGCACACTGCGCCGGTGCAACAGCAGCCGCTGGACACCGTTGAGGTTACGACTCAATCCAACCGGCGGGACTTTCGTCGAACGCTGTGCGCCATCTACCAGCGCAAGATCGCCTGGTTGGGTGTGGCCGGGGCAGCCACGGCGCTGGCCGGCGTACTTGCACTCTGCGCCGAACTCCCGATTGTTGCGGGTATCTGCTTCATCGGGGTCGTGATCGCCTGGACCTACAGATGGTGGCGCATCGAGCTGGAGGTTCGTAGGCTGCCGCCGTCGACCTACGGACCAACCACCTTCCGCATCTCGGAAGAGGGCGTAGAGATGGAGACGACGGCATCGCGCCGCCTCGTTCGGTGGGTCGCGATGTACGACGTGCTGGTCACGCCCCACGCGTTCTTCTTTCCAGCGCCCGGACATCTCGGCATCGTCCTTCACCGTCGAACTCTGAGTGAGTCAGATACCAGTGCGATCGAGGCGGCGATCCGGCGCCACCGCGAAGCTGGAGCAGGCAGAAGGCAACGAACGCGTCAATAACCAATGGCGAGGGACGACACGGAACGGGCGGAGTGCGACGACGAGCACCAGTTGTTGGCACGAGCCGACCTGTTGACGCCACCGCACCTCGTCGGCCCCGACCGACGGCGGAGAGGGTCGCTGCACGGTGATCCGTATGGCGATCCCGGTCGTCGCAGCGGCGGCGCGCCCTGCGCTGTGCCGGCTCCGAGCTTGACGATGCCGATCACATTCTGCACCGGCGCCGGTCCGAGCTCTTCATCGGCAACGACCTGGTAAAGGTGCGGGAGCAGACGGAGGCGTGGGTGCGAAAGCAGCCGCTACCGCCAGCGGCGCGGATGAAGCCGCCTGGGTATGGCTGACCGGCGGCCGGCAGTTGACCGGCAGCCAGATGTTTGCGCCGAGGCCCGGAGATGCCCGGTGGCGCGCTGCAGCAGGGACGCCAGGTCGAGTTGTGCCACCGCCGTAGCAGGTGGCGAATTCTGGCAGGATGATCAGGATGTTCTTCGCCCCTCGCCTGGTGGCGTCTTTCCGCGTGCCGGCGAACGCTCCTCGCGTACCCGATACGGCCCACACTGCGGACACGCCCGCCGTCCAGCGGTGGCCGCATCGCCGGCTCGTCGTGATCCGCCGAAACGACGAGTTGTTGGCGTACGACCTCGGCCGGCTCGTCGCAGGTGACGGCGCTCCCGCCGCCCGGTTTCCGGCGCCATGGCCGCGCGGGGCGGGCGGGATCGACGCGGTGAGCCCCAACCTCGACCTGGCTGTCTTCAGCGGTCAGCACGCGCTGCACGCGGTCGACGCGGCCGGCGCGCTGCGCTGGAGGGTGCGACACGCATGCTGGAGCTCGCCCTGCTCGTCCTTCCACGACTCCTACGACGAGTACGCGGGCAGCGACGGGCACCGCTATCCCGACTGGGGCTCGTGCTGGGTCAGCGCGTACGGCTCAACGGCGTGGGCCCATGTACGCATCCCGCTGCCGGATGACGTCGAGCCGGAGTACGACGAGGAGTGGCTCGTGCTCGACACCGTCGACGGCCGCGTCCGGGGGCGGGCCTCGACCGACACCGCGGCCGTCGGCTCCCACCACATCCCCCACCCCGACCCCGGCCAGATGGGCCTGAGCGTCGGCGAGGGCCAGGACGGTGCGCCGCTGCGGTGGGGCCGGTGGGACGGCACTCGACTCACCGTCACCCGCATCGGTGATGACGACCGCTGCCTCGTCGACGTCAGCCCGTGCGGGACGCGGTTCCTCACAGTCGCCCACGAGCAGGGGGAACTGGCGATCCACCGCCTTCCCGACGGCGCGGTGACCCACGAGGTCGCCGCCTACGACCGGCTTCCACCGCATCCCCAGGCGCCATCTCAACCGGAGGACGAGCCCTTCTGGGACTACCGGTGCGGCTTCGTCGACGAGCGCACGGTCATCGCGAGCACCGGCGAGAGCGACGAGGAATACGGGCATCCGCGGCACTGGCTGATCGACACCGCGCGGGGGGACGTGCTCGGCCAGGTGGACTACCCGATGCCTGTATCAGAGGCCCCGATGGCGCTTGGCGACGGCACCTGGCTCACCTGCGGCGAGGAGGACTAGGTCCGAGGGGTACCGCCACTCACGCTTCATCCCCTACGAGATGGCCCACACGCTCCTCGAACACGAGTTTGACCGGGCCGCCAGTAGGCCGTGTCGGTGCTCATCCGGGCGCGTGTCCGGAAGCAGTGGCGAACTTCAAATGTTTGTAGTTCTCGACGTAGACGAACCGCTTGCCGTCAGGTGAAAAGCTCGGGTGATGCGCCTCCTCGTCGTCGACGATCCTCGTCTTCTCCCCGGTACCGACGTCGACCGACCAGATCCCGGCTTCGTTCTCCGGCGACCCGACGGCAGCGATCACCGACCGGCCGCCCGGCGACACCGCTAGATCGACGCTGCCCGGAATCTCCGTGAGAAACCTAGCCGAGGCCGATTTCCCATCCCACTCGGTCAGGTACCCGGTGAAGTCCTCCAGGTTTACGCCGGCACGCAGCGGCAACCTGCCGAGGGAGTCGGGCGCGGTCATGAAGAACAGCCGGTCACCCACGGCTGCCGGCGACCAAACCAGCACCACGGACTCGCAACCCGAATCACCGCCACTGACATTGAAGGTTTTCCCGTCGACCGTCACCGGGGTGGGGAAATCCGAAGCCTTGCCGTCAGCGAGCGACTGGATTCCCACGCCGCACTTCCGGGGCACCTCCACATACCCCCTGCCGTCGCCGTCAACGAGTACCGCGCCGCCAAGGAAGCGGGTCGACGCCAGGTATTCGAGCTTCTTGTCGCTCGCGGAGTAGCTGAGCAGGTCCGTCCAGCGGCCGCCACACTCGACGGCCATTCCGACGCCGCCGTCAGAGCTCGCGAAGAGAAAGCTGAACACGCCCTTTTTGCAGACGGACCCCTGTGGGGCATGCTCGAGAACCCGTTCCTCGTTGCTCTGGTCGGGCCGCTGCCGCCACAGTTCGGCCCCGTCCGAGGACACCTCTCGCAGGTAGTAGACCCAACCGTCAGCGGCCCAGACCGGATCGAACAGGGAGACCGGCAGCACGAGTCCCACCATCCGGCCACACCCGCCGAGCATGATCACGGCCAGCACGACGACCGGCACCACGGCCGTACGCAGCGCACGCACACCAGGCCTTCCAGCGCTCATCTGCCTCATTCTGCCCTGCACGTCACTCAGAAGGTTCAGACACCGCCCGCCCGTCGAGACTCCCACCAACTTCGTGGAACCGGCAAACCGAAGCAGGTCAACGTGCCGCACGAAAACGACAACGGCACCATCACCTACCGCGTCAAGGATTACGTGCACGACGAGGTCGGCAGCCAGGCCAAGGAGGTCTCGCGTGTCACGGCTTCGTCGTCCAATGACCGGCCCCCCGGGTGGCCCGTGCTCCCAAAGCGGACTGGCCTCGCCAGCTTCGTCAAAATACGGAGATCGGGGCCCCGCATGGGCAATGACCACTCCAGTCCGACGTCCTGACGGTAGCTCGGACCCTCGGCGTTATCGGGGAACCTCAGCAAGGTGTACGCGATGCGTGCGCCGGCGTTGCTCCGCGTGCGGACGGCTGGACCTTCAAGTACCACTCAACTCACCGGCGGACGGGATAATTCGGTCGCGCCCGGGAAACTTGATGTGGTTTCCTGGCACGCGAGCGCATCCATCGAGCAAGGAGCAGACATGCGAGCGACGTTCACCTCTTTCGGAGCTCTGTTGCCCATTCGCTCGAAGGACGTGACGTTTGTCTTCGTATCCGCTGCGCGCTGTGCGCACTCTCAATCTCGGGATTCTGGCGCATGTCGACGCCGGTAAGACCACTCTGACCGAACGGCTGCTCCACGCGGCCGGGGTCATCGACCAGCTCGGCAGCGTCGACTCTGGCACGACCCAGACCGACTCGCTGGCGCTGGAGCGCCAGCGGGGCATCACCATTCGCTCGGCCGTCGCATCGCTGCGCATCGGCGGCACCGAGGTCAACATCATCGACACTCCCGGGCACCCGGATTTCATCGCCGAGGTCGACAGGGTTCTCGGCGTGCTCGACGGGGCAGTGCTGGTCGTGTCCGCCGTCGAGGGCGTCCAGCCGCAGACCCGCCTGCTGATGCGGGCGCTGCGGCGGCTGTGCGTACCCACACTGATCTTCATCAACAAGACGGATCGGCGCGGCGCCGACGCGCAGCGCGTCTACGCGGAGATCGCGCGGCGCTTGGACGTGACGGTGGTGTCCGCCACCGCGCCCACCGCGGCTCTGGCCGACGCATTGACCAGTGCGGACGATGCGCTGCTGCGGGAGTACGTGGAGGATGAGGCGAGCGTGACGGCCCGGCGGCTGCGCGCCGAGCTGGCGGCCCAGACGGCCCGGTGCGCCGTGCACCCGTTGTTCGGGGGTTCGGCGATGACCGGAGCCGGGGTGGACGAGCTGATGGCGGGCCTGGCGGATCTGCTGCCCCCGGCCGCTGGCGAGCCGGCCCGGCCGCTGCGGGGCCGGATCTTCAAGGTGGAGCGGGGACCTGCCGGCGAGAAGGTGGCCTACGTGCGTTTGTTCGACGGCGAGCTGCGGGTACGCGATCATCCGACCGGCGGCCGCGACCGGATCACGGCGATCCACATGCTCGAGAACGGGGTGTGGGTGCGGCGCGACACGGTGGCGGCGGGCCAGATCGCGGCGCTGCGCGGCCTCGCGGGTGTCCGCGTCGGAGACACCCTGGGCGACAGCGCCATGCAGATGGACCATCACTTCGCGCCGCCGATGCTGGAAGCTCTCGCCGTTCCCCGCCGCCCAGGGGACGGCGGGCGGCTGCGCTCGGCGCTGATGCTGCTGGCCGAGCAGGATCCGCTGATCAACGTACGCGCGGACGAGCGTGACGGCACGGCCGTGTCGCTCTACGGCGAGGTGCAGAAAGAGGTCATCCAGACGACCCTGGCCGCCGACTTCGGTGTCGACGCAGACTTCCTGCAGACCACGACCCTGTGCGTGGAGCGGCCGAAGGCGACCGGCGAGGGGCTGAAGCGGCTGAACACGCCGTCGAATCCCTATCAGGCCACGATCGGGTTGCGGGTTGAGCCGGGGCCGCCCGGCTCGGGCGTGACGGTGCACGTGCCCGTGGACTACCGGCTAGCGCCGCTCTACGTCTACCGGACGCTGGACCTGTTCCAGGAGGCGATGGGCGACTACGTACGCGACGCGCTCGCGGCCGGTCCGCACGGGTGGCCGGTGACCGATTGCGTGGTGACGATGACCGACTCGGGCTATAGCGTGGCCGACGGGCCGCCATCGCTGCGGGGGCCGACGAGCACGGCACAGGATTTCCGCAGGCTCACGCCGATCGTCGTGGCGCAGGCGCTGGCCGCCGGCGGGACGGTGGTCTGCGAACCGCTGGCCCGGGTGACCCTCGAAGTGCCCGCGCGGGCACCCAGCGGAGTGCTGAGCCTGCTCAGCAAGCTGGGGGCGATGGTGGAGGACCAGGTGGCGCGTGCGGACGAGATGGTGATCGTGGCGGTTCTGACCGCCGCGGACGCTCAGGAGCTACACCGGATGCTGCCGGAGGTGACCGGCGGCGAAGGGGTGCTCGAGGCGGCGTTCGCCGGTCACCGCCCCGTCCGCGGAAAGCCGCCGCGCCGTGAATGACCACAGCGACGCCTCGGGCCCGACCGCGACTGGCCGGAGATCGGCGACCAACCGCTGCACCTCGGCCAGTCCCAGCTTGGCGACACCGGCCAGAAACGCCCACTGGTCCGGGTACGGCGTGAACGTGTTTGGGTCGACGAAGACAGTGGTGCCGGCGTCGCGGCACTGCTTCTGCAGCGGCAGCGCGATCAGGTTGCCCAGCCCTTCACCCTTGGCAGGCAGGTGGTCCTGCGAGGGGAAGAACCGGTCGTAGCTGTCCAGCCCTAGCTCACCACGGACTGTCATCGCCTCGCGCAGCAGCCCGAACCCCAACGCTCGCGCCTCCACCGCCGGTACTGGCTCCCTGAAGAAGGTCCAGACGTGGGCCGATCAGGGCGCCACGGCCTGCCACCGGCTCTGTCCGTCCATCCATGCCCGGGCCAGGATCTCCGCCGACTGTCGGCCCGGGCACTGGTGGATCTTCGACCGACCAGCGTCGCCGCCGGCTCGGGCCTCGACCTCCCACGACTCACCATCGGTGCGGATGTACACGTCGCGGCGCCC
Organism: Micromonospora yasonensis; assembly: GCF_026013475.1. GTDB lineage: Bacteria > Actinomycetota > Actinomycetes > Mycobacteriales > Micromonosporaceae > Micromonospora > Micromonospora yasonensis. The sequence goes on from NZ_JAPDPH010000018.1 coordinate 8,208, forward strand.
TCGCACGGTGCGGTTGCCGTTCCACCAGTGACGCTCGGTTTTCACCCCCCGACCGTATAGCATCAGGTCCGAGTTTGGAACGTTGACGATCTTGGTAACCGCCGACGTCGACGAGGTGGCCGAGCACCCGCGGCATGATCCGCGACCGGCAGGTCGTCCTGTACGGGCGCGGCGTTGCGGCCCTGGGACGGATACCTCGCGGCGCGGTCCGGATGGCGCGCACCGCCTGGCACGGCCTGTCCCGAGCGATGCACCATCACACCTACGAACTCGCACCAACGGTCGCTGAACTCCGCGGCTGGCACGAGGACGTCGCAGCGTTGCTATCCCAACTCGAGCAGGTCCTACCCCCGTCCGTCCGACGGCAAGGGCTTGACGCCCCCGGAAGCCCAGCCCGCGTCGCCGCCACCCCCGGATCCCCGCCAACCGTCACACGTCTCTCTCAGTCCTCGTCGGCGAAGGCCAGCTTGCTCGTGCCCTCGACGGGTCGACCGCGCAGTCGGGCCACCACCTTGGGCGCGTAGGGGAGCAGCAGCGCCAGTAGGGCGAGCGCCAGGATGGCGACGGTGAGCGGCCGGTGCAGGAATACGGTCAGGTCGCCGTTGCCGATGCTCAGCGCCCGGCGGAACTGGTCTTCGAGTTCCGGCCCGAGGATGGCACCCAGGATCGTGGGTGCGATCGGGAAGTCGAATTGGCGCATCAGGAAGCCGACGATGCCGATGGCGTAGGCGATCAGGATGTCGGTGATCGCGCCGGAGACGGAGTAGATCCCGAGCGTGGCGAACACCAGGATGCCGGCGTAGAGCAGCGGCCGTGGGATCTCCAGCACCTTTACCCAGAGCCGGATGAGCGGGAGGTTCAGCGCGAGCAGCATCACGTTGCCGATGAACAGCGACGCGATGAGCGCCCAGACCAGGTCCGGGGACTTGTCGAACAGTTGCGGTCCCGGCTGCAGGTTGAAGATCTTGAACGCTGCCAACATCACCGCAGCCGTCGCGGAGGTCGGCAGGCCCAGCGTCAGCAGCGGCACCAGTACGCCGGAGAACGAAGCGTTGTTGGCGGCCTCCGGCCCGGCAACGCCTTCGATGGCGCCCTTGCCGAACTCCTTGCGGCCGCGAGAGCGTTGCTTCTCGTAGGAGTACGACAGGAAGGTCGGCAGTTCGGCGCCTCCGGAGGGCAGTACACCGAACGGGAAGCCGAACGCGGTGCCCCGCAGCCAGGGTGCCCAGGAGCGGTGCCACTGGTTGCGGCTGAGCCACATGAATCCGCCGGATGCGGGCTCGAGCGGGGTCACCGAGCCCGGCCGGGTGCGGCCCTTGACCAGGACGTACAGTGTCTCGCCGATCGCGAAGAGGCCGATGATGAGCAGCACCGAGTCGATCCCGTTGAACAGCATCGGGCTGTCGAAGGTGAAGCGGGGCTCGCCGGAGACGCCGTCGAGGCCGATGAAGCCGATCGAGATACCGAGGAGCAGGGACGCCAGTCCACGCACCAGCGAGCGGCCGACCAGGGAGGTCACCGTGACCAACGCCAGGATCATGAGCGCGAAGTAGTCGGTGGCGCGGAACGAGATGGCGATGCTGGCCACCGGCTTGGCGACGAGCGCGAGCAGGACGGTCGAGATCAGTGCCGCCACGAAGGAGCCGATCGCCGCGGTTGCGAGTGCGGCGCGGGCCTGCCCGCGTTTGGCCATCTCGTGGCCTTCGATGGCGGTCGCGACGGACGCCGACTCCCCAGGCGTGTTGAGCAGGATCGACGTGGTGGACCCGCCGTACATGGCGCCGTAGTAGATGCCGGCGAACATGATGAACGCGGGGATCGGGTCGTCGAAGTTGTAGGTGACCGGTAGCAGGAGAGCGATGGTCACCGCCGGGCCGATCCCGGGCAGCACGCCGACCAGCGTGCCGAGTGTCACCCCGATCACCGCGAACAACAGGTTCGCGGGCGACAGGACTGTCCCGAATCCCCCGAGCAGCTCAGCGAAGGAGCTCACAGGCCCAAAACCCCTTCCGGGAGATGCACGCCGAGGGCGCGCGTGAAGGTGAGATACACGAGCAGTGACAGCGCGACCGCGACGATCAGGTCACGGAACCACTGGCGGGAGCCCATGGCCCGGGACGCGCCCAGGAAGAACAGGCTGGTGGCGATCACGTAACCGAGCGGGTCCAGCAGGTAGGCGTAGATCACGAGCAACACCACCAGGGTGGCCGCGCCCAGCATGTGGGTGAACCGCTCGGCCGGCAGGTTGTCGGCACGCCTGACAAGCCGTGAGACCTGCTGCCCGAGGTAGATGAGCGCCAGTACCGCCCACAGCGACGCGACTACGAGAGGCATGAATCGCGGGCCGCTGGGCTCGAAGCCGCCTCCCTTGATGTTGAAGGTCTGCCTGAGCATGAGCACGCCGAGGGCCAGCATGACCACTCCCACCAGGAGCGGACCGACCGGCGAGCGCGCGGCCGCGCTGTGCTCCTCGGCACCCGGCTGCTCGGGCTCCGCTTCGTGCACCGCGATCTCCGGGTCCCGTACGGCGGAGCCCCCGCGGCCAGGGGCTCCGCCGTCCGTCGGGTTCGGGTGACTCACAGCCCGAGGTCCTTGTACAGCTGCTCGACGCGCTTTGTCTCGCCCTCGATGTACTGCTGTGCCTCGTCGCCGGTCTTGTAGAAGTCGTCCCAGCCGTTGGTCTTGAGTACGTCCTTCCACTCCTGGGTTTCGTGCAGCTTGTCCACGAGGTCGGTGACCGCCTGCTTGTCCTTGTCCGAGAGGCCCGGTGCGGCGACCACGGCGCGCCAGTTGCTGAAGTCGACGTCGTAGCCGGCGTCTTTGAGGGTGGGGGCCGGCTTGCCCGCGATGTCCTGAGGGGTTGCGGTGCTGATGGCCAGCAGGCGCATCTTTCCGGACTCGATCTGGCTCTCGAACTCGCTGACGCCCGAGATCCCGACGCCCACGTCGCCGGACAGGATGCCCGCGGTGGCCTCACCGCCGCCCGAGTATCCGACGTACTTGAGCTTGCTCGGATCGGCGCCGGCGGCCTTCAGCAGCTGGCCGGTGACGAGGTGGTCGGAGCCGCCGGCGCTGCCGCCGCCGAACGTGACCGACGAGGGGTCCTGCTGGTAGGCGTTGACGACGTCCTGGATGGTCTTGTACTTCGAGTTCGCCGGCACGACGAAGGCCTCTGCCTCGGCGGTGAGGGTGGCGATCGGCGTGGTGTTCTTCAGGGAGACCGGCGAGTTCGCCCGGGTGAGCGCGCCGATCATGACCAATCCGGTCATCATCAGCGCGTGCGGGTCGCCCTTCTCCTTCTGGAGCTGGGCCAGCCCGGTGGCGCCACCGCCGCCCGCGACGTTGAAGACCTCGACCGGTTTGTTGGCCAGGTTCTTCTTCTGGATGACCTGCTGCATGGCCCGAGCGGTGGAGTCCCAGCCACCGCCGGCCGCCGCCGGCACCATGAAGTTGATCGTCTTGGACGGGTACTGATCCGATGACGACCCGCCGGCGTTCTGGCCGCAGGCCGCCAGGGCGGTGCTCAGGGCCAGACCCGCCGCGATCGCGGCAGTACGTCGAGTAGCCGGGCGCCGAACCGCACGCATGGCCTTCCTCCTCAGGGGTGATGGTGCTGGTGGGGGTGGGTGAGTGCCGTCACGCTAGCGCAAGCAAACCGCTGTGTGAACCCCTCGGACCGCGTAATGGTTTGGGAATCGAGAAGGCCGAATCGTTAGCCGGACTTGACTCGCTCAAACCATCTGGCGGTATGGTCATACCGCCACGCAGTTGATCCAGGAGGCGTTATGGCCCGGTCCGACGAGACGGAACCGCACGACGGTGGGGTGCGCAGCATCGCCCGCGCCATCGACGTGCTGGCGCTGTTCGACACCACGCACCCGACCCGTACGCTCCGGGACCTGGTGGCCGCCACCGGCCTGCCGAAGACGACCGTGGTCCGGGTCTGCGCGACCCTCGAGGCCCGTGGCCTGCTGCTCCGGCCTAGTGAGACGACCTACGCGCCAGGGCCGGCCTTTCTCAGGTGGGCGCATCTGGCAGCGTCGCTGTGGGACGTCTCGGACCACACCCGCGCGATGATGCGCGAACTCGTCGACCGGTGCGGTGAAACCGTGAACGTGTACGTCCGGCAAGGCACGGAGCGGGTCTCGATCGCGCAGGAGGAGGGCACCGCGACGGTACGGAGCGTCGTGCCGCTCGGCGTACCGATGCCGTTGTCACGCGGCGCGACGGCGCGCGTGCTGCTGACCGGTGCCCCGAACGGGTTGCTGGAGCGGCTCGCTGCGGCGGAAGGCCTCGACCGAGAGGCCCTCGCCCGCACGGTCGCATCGACACGCGAGACCGGGTACGCCTTCAGTCACGGCGAACGTGAACTCGGAGCCTCCGCGGTGGCCGCCCCGATCGTGGCCCACGACGGCAGGGTGCTCGCCGCCCTCTCGGTCAGCGGCCCCACCTCGCGGTTCACCGCCGACCGCATCGCGGCCTACGTCGAGGCAGTGGTGACTGCCGCCCGGCGGATCAGCGACCAGGGGCTCGGCAGCGTGGAGGCATTCCTGTGACCGACGCACCCCTGCTCTCCGGGGTCCGTGTGCTGGACCTGACCAACGTGCTGGCCGGCCCCTTCGCGGGCTACCAGCTCGCCCTGCTGGGCGCTGACGTCATCAAGGTGGAGGTGCCCGGCACCGGTGACCTGGCCCGCCAGTTGGGCGCCGACGCCGAGCTGTCGAAACAGGGACTCGGCATCTCGTTCCTCGCTCAGAACGCCGGGAAGCGCTCGGTCACCGTGAACCTCAAGAGCCCGGCCGGCCGGGAGGTCTTCGAGCGACTGCTGGCCGGCGCCGACGTGCTGATCGAAAACTTCCGCCCCGGTGTGCTGGCACGGCTCGGCTTCGGCTGGGAGCGGCTGCGTGAGCAATACCCGGGGCTCGTCTACTGCGCGGTGTCTGGATTCGGCTCGACCGGCCCGGACAGCCGGCGGCCGGCATACGACCAGATCATCCAGGGCCTGTCCGGCATCATGAGCGTCACCGGAACGGCTCAGACCGCGCCCCTGCGGGTCGGTTACCCGGTGTGCGACTCGATCGGGGGCCTCGCCGCCGCGTTCGCGGTGGCGGGCGCCCTGGTACGCAAGCAGCGAACCGGCCAGGGAGCGTTCCTCGACGTGAGCATGCTCGACGCCGCGTTGAGCACCATGGGCTGGGTGGTCTCCAACTACCTGATCGGCGACCGTGAACCCGAGCCGATGGGCAACGAGAACCCGACGTCGGCTCCCTCCGGGACCTTCGCCACCGCCGACGACATGCTCAACATCGCCGCGAACCGCCAGGAACAGTTCGAGACCCTCTGCTCCGTTCTCGGCCGCGAGGAGCTGCTCGCCGACCCACGCTTCCGTACCCGTGAGGACCGGAAGCGGCACCGGGAGACCCTGCGGGAAGAGCTGGAGCTGAGCCTGCGGAAGCGCCCGGCCCGAGAGTGGGACGAGCTGCTGGCCACCAGCGGGGTGCCCGCGGCTCGGGTGGTATCGGTCCCCGACGCACTGGCATCCCACCAGGTCACTCACCGTGGGCTGGTCTCCGAGGTGCCGTCCCCCGCAACCGACGGTGGCAGCCTCAAGGTGCTCGGCCTGCCCACCCACATCGACGGATCCCCGGTGAGCGCCAGCAGCCGGCCACCGCTGCTCGGCGAACACACCGACACGGTGCTCGCCGAGCTCGGGTTCAGAGCCGCGGACATAGCCAGGCTCCGGGCGGAGGGAGCCGTATGACCGACGCACACGCGGCAGCACGCGCCCGAGTCACCACCGCGGACGCCACCGCCTGGTGGTCAACCGCGGTCTCCGACATCGAGCCGGGAGTCATCCGGCTGCGCGGCTATCCCGTCGAACAGCTGATCGGCTCGGTGTCCTTCCCCGCCATGGCCTACCTGATGCTGCGTGGCGAGCTACCGTCCATGCCACAGGCCGAACTCCTCGAGATGGCCCTGGTCGCCGCCGTGGACCACGGCCCGCAAGCCCCCTCGATCGCGGCCGCTCGAATGGCCGCCACCTGCGGGGTCGGTCTCAATGCAGCGGTGGCCACCGGCGTCAACCTGCTCGGCGATGTGCACGGCGGCGCAGGGCAGCAGTGCCTGGAACTGCTCGACGCACTGGTCGCCCGCTCCGACGTTCCGCTCGAAGAGGCCGTCTGCGACGTCCTCGCCGACTTCCGAGCCCGCAAAGCCCACGTACCCGGATTCGGGCACCGGTTCCATCCACGTGACCCACGCCGGGATCCACTGCTCAAAGCAGTGGCGGAGCGAGTCGCGGCGGGACACCTCGCGGGTAGCCACCTACGCGCCGCCCAGGAAATCGAGCGCCGGCTGAGCGAGGGCCGATCGCGTCCGGTGCCGATGAACATCGATGGTGCCACGGCGGTGGTCTACGGAGAACTCGGCTTCGAGCCCGAGCTGGCCCGCGGCCTGTTCGTACTCTCGCGCTCGGTGGGCATCCTCGCTCACGCATGGGAGGAGCGCGGCTCAGGGCGACGGATCAAGGGCCCGCTACCGCCACCACTACTCGCGGACTACGACGGCCCGGCTCCCCGTGACATGCCCCTACCCTGATCCCAACATCCATCAGGGAAAGTACGTACAGGGGACCGGCCGAACAACCGAACGGCCTCCTGGCCATGACGTGGGCGCTGGCCGCCGCAGGTGCGGCGGCAAGGTTCTGGTACGTCGCCCGGCCGCTGCTGGCGCCTGCCATCACGGTCAATCTGGTGCTGTCCCTGATCCGGCGATTCATGATTTCCGACCAGATCTGGGTGACCACGCAGGGCGGTCCGGCCCAGTCCACCGACTCGCTGTCGACGCTGCTGTACCGCCGCCTGCGAACAGGATTCGGACCTGTGGCAAAGGACACGATCGCCGGCTTGCCGCCCCAACTGCGTGATCATGTAGCCTGACCTGCGTGAACACTGCGCCGTCGTTGGACCGGACCCCGCTCGCGGTCCGCGTCGTCGCCGCGCGCCGCATCTGCTGTTGTTGACGGTCTGACACCCCGATCCGCGCCCGTGGCTTCCGCGCCACGCTGCCCGCGCGCTGTCATCAACGTCTGATCCGCCCTCATTTGTGAGCCTCAATCACCGCGTCCCGCGCTCGCGCGACGCAGGTTCCGTCTGCCTGGAGTAAGGACATGACCACTCACCGCAGGCCCTCGGCCGGCCTACCCTTCGCACGCCGGTTGCGCACGCTCGGCGCGCTCGCGGCCACCACCACCCTCGCGGTGCTGCTCGCCGCCTGCGGCTCCTCGACGAGCCCCGGGTCGACGGGCGCCGCCGACACCGACGCGACGATCACGATCGGTTCGCTGAACGAGCCGACGACGCTCAACACGGTCAAGGGCGGCAACACCGGCCACGCCCAGGTGCTGCTGCGCAACGTCGTCGAGGGGCTCACCGTGCTGACCGACGAGGGCAAGGTCGAGCCGCTGCTGGCCAAGTCGTGGGACGTGTCGCCGGACGGCACGGTGTACACGTTCCACCTGCAGCCCGGCGTGACCTTCTCCGACGGCACCCCGCTGAAGGCCAGCGACGTCGTGGCCGCGCTCAAGCGGGTGACGTCCGACGAGTCGACCAGCGCCCGGAAGAAGAACCTCTCGATCATGAAGACGATCGAGGCGTCGGACGATGGCACCGTCAAGGTCACCCTGTCGACGCGGTCGCAATCGTTCCTGTTCTACCTCACCAGCACCGGCGCGGCCGTCACCAAGCCCGATGCCGGCAACCCGGAGACGACGGTGATCGGCACCGGCCCGTACACCCTGACCTCCTGGAAGCAGGGTGACTCCATCACGCTGACCCGCAACGACAAGTACTGGGGCACCAAGGCCAGCAACAAGCAGGTGGTGTACCGCTTCTTCAAGGACGCCACCGCCGAGAACAACGCCCTGCTCGCCGGCCAACTCGACCTGGTGACCCAGGTGTCCTCGCCGGACGTGCTCACCCAGTTCGACAACCAGCCGCAGTTCACCATCGTGGAAGGCACATCGACGACGAAGGAGCTGTTCAACTTCAACGACGCCGTCGCCCCGTTCAACAACCCCGACGTACGGCACGCCATCCGGCAGGCCATCGACCGCAAGGCGCTGCTGACGGCGGTGTGGGCCGACCGGGGCCAGGTCATCGGCTCGATGGTGCCGCCCACGGACCCCTGGTACGAGGACCTGACCAGCATCGACGACCACAACGTGGCCGGCGCCAAGCAGCTGCTGGCCAAGGCCGGGCACGCGAACGGCCTGTCCTTCACCGTCGACTACGTACCGTCAGACGCGGTCAACATCATCGCGCAGGGGCTGAAGAGCCAGCTCGCCCAGGCCGGTATCACCATCACGCTGAACCCCGTCGACGACGCGACCTGGACCGACAAGGTCTACAAGAACCACAACTTCCAGGCCACCATCATGACCCACGTCAACCAGCGCGACCTGGTCTGGTACGGCGACCCGACGTTCTACTGGCAGTACGACAACCCGCAGGTGCAGCAGTGGGTCAAGGACTCCGAGACCGCGGCGACGCCCGACGAGCAGACCGCCCTGCTGAAGAAGGTGGCACGGCAGATCTCCGAGGACGCGGCGAGCGCCTGGCTGTTCCTCGACCCCGCCATCAAGGTCGCCAGCACCTCGGTCAGCGGCTACCAGAAGAACAACACCACGGACAGCTTCTATGTCGCGCCGATCACCAAACGCTAGGCGATAAGCAGTGCTCAGCTACCTCATCCGTCGGGTCGCCTGGCTGATCGGTTCGCTGTTCGTCGCGGGCTCGGCGGTGTTCTTCCTGCTCCGGGTCCTACCGGGCGACCCGGCCGTCACACTGCTGGCGGTCGGGTCCTCCCCGGACCAGATCGATGCCATCCGGCACCAGCTCGGCACCGACCGGCCTGTACTGGCCCAGTACGGCCACTGGTTGGGCGACCTGGTGACCGGGAATCTCGGGAACAGCCTGTTCACCCAGATGCCGGTGCTCGACCAGATCGCCGGCCGGCTCCCGGTCACCGTACCGCTGGCGCTGAGCGCGTTCATGCTGTCGATCGTCGTGGCCGTACCGATCGGGGTGTTCGCGGCGGTACGGCGGCGGGGCCTGCTCGGGGTGGCGGTGTCGACGCTGGCCCAGTTGGGAATCGCCCTGCCCATCTTCTGGGTCGGGATCGTGGTGGTCTGGCTGGTCGCGGTGCAGTGGCGGGCGCTGCCGCCGGGCGGGTTTCCCCGCACCGGCTGGCAGGATCCAGGAGCCGCGCTCCAGTCACTGGTCCTGCCGGTGGCGACGCTGACCATCGCGCAGGGGTCGGTGCTGGTGCGCTACGTACGCTCGGCGACGCTCGACGTGCTGAGCCAGGAGTACGTGCGCACCGCCCGCTCGCTCGGGTACAGCCTGCCGCGGGCGCTGTGGCGGCACGGACCCCGCAACGGCGCCGCAACCGTGGTCCAGATCCTGGGCATCCTGCTGGCCAGCTCACTGCTGGGCACCGTGGTCATCGAGAGCGTCTTCGCCCTGCCCGGCCTCGGCTCGCTGCTGTTGGCCAGCGTGAAGTCCCGCGATCTGCCGATCGTGCAGGGCACGGTCTTCCTCATGACGGCGACCGTGCTGGTGATGGGGCTCGTCGTGGACGTCGTGCAGCGGCTGGTCGACCCGAGACTGAGAGCACGGACATGAGCACACCTCTGGTCGAAGCGGTCGAAACGATCGAGGCGCTCGACACCCCCGCCCGGCGACGCCGAGGCTGGCGCTCGCCGTCGTTCGTGCTCGGCGCGGCGCTGCTGCTGGCGATTCTCGTCCTGGCGCTGATGTCGCTGGTCTGGTCCCCGTACGGGCTGGACCACACCGACCCGGCGGCCCGGCTGGCCGGCCCGTCCGCACGGCACTGGGCGGGCACCGATCGCCTGGGCCGTGACCAATTCACCCAGCTGATGCTCGGCGCGCGTACCGCGGTGTGGATCGGGCTGGCCTCGGTCGCGGTGGCGTTCGTCATCGGCGTCCCGTTGGGCCTGCTCGCGGCGGCCGCCGGCCGGTTCGTCGAGAACGCCGTCGTCGGAGTGATCGACATCGTGATCGCCTTCCCGACCCTGCTGCTGGCGATGCTGCTGGTCACCGTGTACGGCGCGTCGACCGCGGTCGCGATCAGCGCGATCGGGATCGGCGTCTCCGCCGAAGTGGCCCGGCTGACCCGGATCTCGGCGAGCCGGGTGTTCACCCAGGACTACGTACTCGCGGCGCGTACCTGCGGCACCGGGCCACTGATGATCCTGGTCCGGCACGTCCTGCCCAACATCTGGCACACCCTGCTGGTGCAGGCCGCCCTCGCCTTCGGCGTCGCGGTCATCGCCGAGGCGTCGCTGTCATACCTGGGCCTCGGCACTCCGCCGCCCGCGCCGTCATGGGGCCGCATGCTCCAGGAGGCGCAGTCGACGGTGAGCGTGGCCCCGTGGAACGTCCTGCTGCCCGGCCTCGCCGTCGCCGTCACGGTCGTCGGGGTCAACCTGCTCGGTGACGGCCTGCGGGAAGTCCTCGACCCGCAGCTACGGCAGGAAAGGCAGGCAGCCGACCGATGACCATCCTGGAGACCACCGGGCTGACCATCACGCTCAACGGGCAACCGCTCGTTCGCGACGTCTCGTTCGGCCTCGCCGCCCGCGACCGGGTCGGCCTCATCGGCGAATCCGGCTCCGGCAAATCGCTGACCGCGCTGGCGCTGCTGGGACTGCTCCCGCCGGGCATGCGCACGAGCGGCCGCATCCTCATCGACGGCGAGGACCACCTCGGCGCACCGGACCGGCAGTGGCGCCGGGTCCGCGGCCGCACCGTCAGCATCGTGTTCCAGGAGCCCCTGACCGCCTTGGACCCGCTGATGCCGGTCGGCCGCCAGATCGCCGGTCCGCTACGGCTGCACCAGGGCCTCAACCGCAGCGACGCCGAGCGCCGCGCGATCGAGTGGTGCGACCGGGTGCACCTGCCTGACCCGGCCCGGCTGGTACGGGCCCTGCCGCACGAACTCTCCGGCGGCCAACGACAGCGGGTGGCCCTGGCGATGGCCCTCGCCTGCCGGCCCCGAGTGCTCATCGCCGACGAGCCGACGACCGCGCTGGACGTGACCGTACAGGCGCAGATCCTCACCCTCCTCGACGAGCTGATCGAGGACACCGGCGTGGCGCTGCTGTTCATCAGCCACGACCTGCCGGTCGTCGCCGGACTGGCCCGCCATCTCCTGGTCATGCGCACGGGCCGGCTGGTCGAATCCGGCCCGGTCGACGACGTGCTGCGCCGACCCCGCTCCGACTACGCCCGGCAGCTCGTCGCGAGCGCCGCCAGGGTGACCCGGCTGGCCCGCCCCAGCGTACGCAGGGAGGACCGATGAGCGAACCGATTCTCAGCGGGCATCAGCTCACCCGATGGTTCCCGGGCCGCATCCACCCGGCGCTCGACGCGGTGGACGTCACCGTACGGCCGGGCACCAGCCTCGGGATCGTCGGCGAGTCGGGCGCCGGAAAGTCGACCCTGCTGCGGCAGCTGCTCGGCGTGGACCGCCCGACCTCGGGCGAGATCCGCTTCGCCGGCCAACCCCTCGATCGGGTCCGACACCGCGCGTTCCGCCGGCAGGTCCAAGTCGTCTTCCAGGACCCCCGGTCGTCCCTGAACCCCCGCATGTCGGTCGCGTCGATCGTCGCCGAGCCGCTGCGCTCACTGAGCATCGGTACGGACCGGGCGGCCCGCGCCGAGCGCGTCGCCGAGGTGCTCACCGCGGTAGGGCTGCGCCCGGAAGACGGACGGCGCTACCCGCACGAGTTCTCCGGCGGCCAGCGCCAGCGCATCGCCATCGCGCGGGCCCTCGCACCGGCCCCGCGGATCCTGCTCGCCGACGAGCCCGTCAGCGCCCTCGACGTCTCGGTCCGGCTGCAGATCATCGACCTGCTCAAGGATCTCGTTGACCGGCTCGGGCTCACGCTGGTGCTGGTCTCGCACGACCTGGCGATCGTCAGCCAGCTGTGCCAGGAGGTGCTCGTCATGCGCCACGGCCGCGTCGTCGAGCGCGGCCCGACCATGCACGTGCTGACCAACCCCGCCGACGAGTACACCCGTGCCCTGCTGGCAGCCATCCCGCAGCTGCCTGTCGACCTGGTGGAGGAATTGTGACCTTTGTTGATCAGTGGCAGACGTGGCATGCCGACCGTGAGGCGGCCGTCTCGGCGCCGGGCGGCGACCTCACGCTGACCGGCACTCACTGGCTGGTGGGGCGCACCCAGATCGACGGGATACCCGGCACCTGGTGGGCCGACGGAAGCGACGTACGGGTGTCCGGCGCCGAAGGCCTGCTCGTCGGCGGCGTACCGATCGCTGAGGGCCTACTGGGCCCCGACCAGCGGCTCATGGTGGGCGACGTCGAGCTGAAGATCATCCGCCGCGGCGCCGACCTGGCGGTACGGACGTACGACCCGCATGCGCTGGCGGTGCGCCGGTTCGCCGGCATCGACGCGTACGTCCCCGACCCCGCCTGGGTGGTGGCCGCCGAGTTCACCCCGGCTGACGCCGACCAGACGGTGCGCACCGAACACAGCCACTCCGACCGGCTGGTGGATTACCCGGTCGTCGGCACGTTCGCCTTCACCGTTGACGGCCAGCACGCCGAGTTGGTCGCGCTGTACACCGGCCACGAGGGTGAAGCGCACATTACGTTCCGGGATGCCACCAGTGGAAAGGAGAGCTACGGCGCGGCCCGGTTTCTGCTCCTGCCACTGCCGGCGGCGGCGGGCCCGGTGACGCTGGACTTCACCCGCGTCACCTTGCCGCCGTGTGCGTTCTCCGATGCCTTCATCTGCCCGCTGCCACCTCCGGGGAACGTGCTGCCGTTCGCCGTCCGGGCCGGCGAAAAGGCAGTGCTTGATCAGCCAGCCGGGCAGGTGCCGAACCTTGTGGATAGCTGAAGAAGTCGGTCGCGGATCCTACTTTCGCTTCACTCGGACCAGCCGGTCGTAGTTCGTACGGTGGTAAGCCCGCCGCCAGTTCTTAGGCGTCGGATCCGGGAAATTCTGATCGGAATGCCGAGGAGGCGTTTCGCCGAAATGGCGTGGTAGAGCTCACCGGGCCAGCGCAGATCGGCCGTGGCAACGCAGGGCATAGTCCGCCCAGGAGGCCTCGGCAGCGAGGATGAGCACGCTGTGTCGGTGCACGAACGCCGTCGCGTCCGGCGGCACTTGGTTGGTCTCGCCGTCGAGGACGAACAGCGTGAACCCGGCCCCGTCCGGGTTGCCGGTGTGTGCAGCTCGGCATCGGGTGACGATGTGTCGGACGAGCACGTTACTACTCCCTGACCGTCGACGGCGCGCCTTTCGTGAATTCCCCTCACGTTGCTCCCTTCGCGTGCTTTGAATGAGCCAGGTACCCGGCGTTTTGCCTAGGGGCGGCCTGATCATGGGGGGGGTGGGGCGTGCGGATCGGTATCGGATGGAGTTCGCGCCGCAGCGCGCGGGCGTGCTATGCCAGCGCTGGCGTGCTGGCGTTGATCGCGGGAACCGGCGGCGCGGGGTTGGTGTCGGAGGTGGCGGATGCGTCGAGTCACCGGGAGGCGCCGTTGATCGCGGGTGACCCGGAGGTGGACAACACCGACGTGTACGCCTTCGTGAGCCCCGACAAGCAGGACACGGTCACGTTGATCGCGAACTGGCTGCCGTTCGAGGAGCCCAACGGCGGTCCGAACTTCTACTTCTTCAAGCCCGGCGCGCACTATGACATCAACATCGACAACAACGGCGACGCGAAGGCGGACATTACCTACCGGTGGGTCTTCACCAACGACGACAAGCGTGACGGCACGACGTTCCTCTACAACAACGGCGTGGTCAACAATCTGACCGATCCGACCTTGTTGTTCAAACAGAACTACACGCTGACCGAGATCCGTGGCAGCGAGTCGCGGGTGTTGGTGCAGAACGGCACGGCGGCCCCGTCGGATGTGGGGCCGGCGTCGATGCCGGACTACGGCCGGCTGCGACAGCAGGCGATACTTCCGGTGGAAGGCGGCGGTCAGACGTATGCAGGTCAGACCGAGGATCCATTTTTCCTGGATCTGCGGGTGTTCGACCTCATCTACGGCGGAAACTTGTCCGAGCGCGGGCAGGACACCCTGGCCGGCTACAACGTCCAGACCGTGGCGTTGCAGGTGCCCAAGTCGGCGCTTGCCCTGAACGGGGACGACACGAGGAACCCGGTCGTCGGCATCTGGAGCAGCACCTCGCAACAGGGGATGCAGGTCAGCGAGCCGAGGGCCGGCGGGGACCAGGTTCAGGTGTCCCGGTTGGGTAATCCGCTCGTCAACGAGCTGGTGCCGGCCGCGAACCAGAAGGACGCCTTCAACGCCAGCACGCCGGCGGACGACAGCAAGAACCAGCAGCTGATCAACCGAATCCTCAACCCGGAACTGCCGCAGGTGATCCAGAAGCTCTACAACATCCCGGCACCGGCGATGCCCCGCAACGACCTCGCCGAGATCTTCCTGACCGGCATCGCGAAGAACGCGCCGACCCTGGACAACACCAAGGCGCCGATTCAGGCCGACCTGAACTCGCAGATCCTCAACGCCGACGTCAACGCGGCGTCGTTTGTACCCTCGGAGATGCTCCGGTTGAACATGAGTGTCCCCGTGACCGCCAACCCGAATCGGCTCGGCGTGCTCGGCGGTGACCTGCAGGGCTTCCCGAACGGGCGACGTCTCACCGATGACGTGCTGGACATCGAGTTGCAGGCGTTCGAGGGCGCGGCGCAGACCGGCCAACTGGTGCCTGCGCTCGCTGCCGGTGACGAGGTCAACACCAACAACGTGCCGTTCGGGAACACCTTCCCCTATCTGGCGCTGCCGAGCAACGTGGCGGTGAACCAGATCGACGCCGACGGCATGCCGTCAGGTGGAGTGCCCAGCGGCGCCGGCGGCACCGCGCCGCGAGCCGTCACGTGGATCCGGATCGCCGGCGGCCTCGGCGCGGCCGGCTTCTTCGGGGCCGGTCTACTGCTCGGGCGCCGCCGCAACCGGCCGGCGGTGACGAGTCCCCGAGCGGACGGGAACTGACTGACGGTGCGGCGCCGGCCCGGCCTGCGTGGGTGGCCGGCGCCGCACCCCATGGTTCGAGGTCACAGGAGGTTGTCGCGATGTGCGCGGGGACTAACGGGCGGGCCGGCGGGCGCAAGTGGTTGACGCTGCGGCAGCCGCTTCGCCGGTTCCCGATGGCGGTGCTGTTGGTGATCGCCGCAGGCCTGGTTACGGCTCCAGGCGCGGAATGGTCCGCGACCGTGCGGCCACCGATGGATGCGGTGTGGGCGCCGGCCAACCACGTGGTTGCCGTCCCGACCGCGACGCCTGAGGCAGGCGGCGGCCGGACCGGCTCCGGCTCTCCCGCGCAGCCTGCCGAGCTGGCAATTCCCTCGATCGGGGTGCGGTCCACGCTCGTGGACCTGGCGCGTGAGCCTAATGGTGCGTTGCCAGCGCCCGCCGACTATCAGGTAGCTGGCTGGTATGCCAGTGGTCCGATGCCCGGTGAGGCGGGTGGACCACCCGCGGTGATCGTCGGACATGTGGACTCGTCCACCGGCCCGGGCGTGTTCTACCGGCTGCGGGATCTCGCGGTGGGCGGTGAGGTGGAAGTCCGGGACATCGCCGGGAAGGTATGGCGATTCCGGGTCTACCGGCTCAGCGAGTACCCGAAGGCGACCTTCCCCTCAGGCGAGGTGTACGCCCCCAGCAATCATGCCGAGCTGCGGCTGATCACCTGCACCGGCGTCTTCGACCAGCGGGCGGGCAGCTACCGGGACAACCTCGTCGCCTACGCCACCCTGTCCGGCGGCGGGTCGTGACCGGCCTGCGACGCCGTCTGGCGGCCGCCGCCTCAGGCGCGCTGACCCGACTGCCCGTCGTGCTCCTGCTAGCCGGCGTCGTCCTCCTGGTCGGCACCCCGATCGTCTCCACACACCTGCCGCGAGAGCACGGATCTCGCTCGGCGCTGCCCGGTGCGACGACGGGCGGCAGCGCTTCGGACTCCACGGTCGCGGCCGCGCAACGGCGCCTCAAGCGCCTCCCCAACGACTGGGTGACCTGGGCCCAACTCGGTTCGGCCTACGTGCAACAGGCCCGGATCACCGCCGACCCCTCGTACTACCCAAAGGCCGACGGCGCGTTGCGGCGCTCGCTGGAGCTGGAGAGCGCCACGAACTGGCAGGCGATGGCCGGGATGGCCGCGCTGGCCAATGCCCGCCACGACTTCACCGCGGCCCGGGACTGGGGACACCGCGCCGAGGCGCTCAACCCGCATGGAGGCAGCGTCCACGGCGTGCTGGTCGACGCCCTCACTCAGCTCGGCGACTATGAGGGCGCTCGCACGCAGCTGCAGCGGATGCTGGACGTCGAACCGGGCGTGTCATCGTTCACCCGCGCCTCCTACGACTTCGAACAGCATGGCCAGGTCGCCGAGGCCCGCGACGCCCTCAACCGCGCCCTCGCCGAGGCAACCACCCCCGCCGACCGGGCATTCTGCCGCTACTATCTCGGCGAGCTCGCGTTCAACAACGGCGACCCGCAGGAAGCCCTGCGCCAGTACGCCGCCGGCATCACCGCCGACCCGACCTACCAGCAGCTCTACGCCGGCCGCGGAAAGGCCCGAGCGGCGCTCGGCCAGACCACCGACGCCCTCGCCGACTACGCCCGCGCCGTGCAGGCCCGCCCACTGCCCGAACTGCTGATCGAGTACGGTGACCTGCTCGCCGCCACCGGCCAGCCCACCCAGGCCCGCCAGCAGTACGACCTGGTGAACGCCGTCCGGCAACTGTCCGCCGCCAACGGCGTTTCCGACCACCTCACCGCGGCGGCGTTCCTGGCCGACCACGACCAGGCCGCCGAAGCGCTGAGCGAGGCGCAGGCGGAGTGGAACGCCCGCCACAGCGTCCTGACCGCCGACGCGCTCGCCTGGGCCTTGCACTGCAACGGACGCAACGCGGAAGCGCTCGAATACTCCCTTCAGGCCACCCGCCTCGGCTGGCGCAACGCCACCCTCTACTACCATCAAGGGGCGATCCGCCATGCGCTGGGCGACCACGATCAGGCTCGGGCGGACCTGAGCCGCGCCTTGGAGATCAACCCGCACTTCGACGTCATCCAGGCGCCGGTCGCGCGGCACCTGCTGGACACCCTCGGCGGCGGCCGATGACACGGCGACGACCCGCCACCGCCACGGCGCTGAGCGTGACCGCCGTGGCCATCGCGATAGGCGTCGGGAGTCCGGCCGCCGCCCACCCGCTGGGGAACTTCAGCGTCAACCACTACCATGGCCTGCACCTGTATCCCGACAGGATCGAGGACCTGGCAGTCCTCGACGACGCGGAGATACCCACCCTGCAGCAGAAGGCCAGCGTCGACCGCGACGGCGACGGCACTGTCACCCCCGCCGAGCAGACCACATACGCCAACGCCACCTGTAGGGAAGTGGCCGACGCCCTATCGGTCAGAACTGCCGACCGGGCCCTCGCCTGGCGGGTCACCGCCAGCACCTTCACCTACCGCCCCGGAGCCGCCAACCTGGCTACCGGCCGCACCGAATGCCACCTCACCGCCAACGTCGACCTTCGCAAGGCCACCACGATCCACATTCAGGACAGCTTCCGGCCCGACCGCGTCGGCTGGCACGAGATCACCGCCGCCGGCCACGACATCGGCATCACCAACTCCCCGGTCCAGACCACGAGCACCAGCGACGAGTTGCGCAAATATCCCAACAACCTGCTGTCATCTCCGCTCAACCAACGATCGGTGCGACTGCAGACGGCTGGCGCCGGCGCCGAAACAGGGGCGGCCAACAAAGTCACCGTCCCTGTCGCCGGACTTATCACCCGGTCAATGGGTGTCCTCGGTGACCGGCTCAACGCTCTCACCGGCGCTGACCGGCTGACCCCACTGGCCGGCATACTCGGCGTAGCGCTGGCACTACTGCTCGGTGCCGGCCATGCGATGTTGCCCGGACACGGCAAGACTGTCATGGCCGCCTACATCGCCGGCCGGCGCGGCACCTACCGCGACGCTCTCACCGTCGGCGCCACCGTCACCGCAACCCACACCGCCGGCGTCCTCGCCGTCGGCCTGCTGCTCACCACGGCGACCACTCTGGCCGGGGAAACTGTCCTCGGCTGGCTCGGAACACTTAGCGGTCTCCTCATCGCCGGCATCGGTGCCAGCCTGCTCGCCGGCGCCCTCACCGCACGGCCCCGCCGCAAGGAGCCGCAGGAACTCGTCCTCGCCGGGCCGGCTAAAACTGAGGAAGTCGTACACCAGCACAACTCCTCGGGAACGCACGCCCACGGCGGCCACGGCGACTCCCACCGCCACGACCACCACAGCCATGATCACCACCGCCACGACCACCACCGCCACCGGCATGGCCGTCCTCGCACCGGCGGACTGATCGGCGTGGGCATCGCGAACGGCATGTTGCCCAGCCCGTCCGCGCTCATCGTCCTGCTCGGAGCCGTCGCGCTGGGCCGTACCTGGTTCGGTGTCATGCTTGTTTTCGCCTACGGCCTCGGCATGGCCGCGACCCTGACCCTCGCCGGCCTGCTGCTCGTCCGACTGCACCGACGGCTGACGAGCAGACTCGAGCACCGGGTCGGGAACTGGGCAGACCGCCTCACCACCGCCACTCCCATCCTCACCGCCAGCCTGGTCCTGGCCGTCGGCGTCATCCTCACGCTCCGAGCGGCGTGGCCACTCCTGTCGCAGCTGTCCTAAACGGGCGGCGTTGGCTGGTGGCGCTCACCCGCGCAGCAGCGGCAGAAGCTCATCGCCCTGGCGCCTGATCCCCGGGAGGTAGGGCGTGTCGGAGAGCACGAAGTGGGTGATGCCCAGCCCCTGGTACCTGCGCAGCGACCTTGCCGCGTCCTCGGCGGAGGCGCCCAGCCAGGTGGTGCCCGCTCCGCCGCCGCCGAACCTGCCGGGAGCGGTGTAGAGGTTGCCGTCGAGCACCTCTCCGCGTGTGGCGAGGTCGAGCAGGCGCCACTGGCCGACGGCAGCCTGCCAGTTCTGGTCCCGCGCGGTGACGCCCGTGCCCTTCGCCATTTCTGCCACCTTGGCTTCGGCGTCGGCCCAGGCCTGTTCGATGGTGTCCCGTACCAGCGTGGTGCGAACTCCAGCGGGGCGTGCTCGCGTCCCAGCTTCTCGCTGAGCTGCTTGAGCCGCTCGGCCACGCCGTCGAGTGGCTCGCCCCAGAAGAGCTGGACGTCGGCCTCGGTGGCGGCCACGCAACAGCGCCGCTGGCTGGCATTTGGGCGGCCCTGGACGGCGACGCCGTCATCGCGCCCGCACCGACCCGCCGCTGGCCAGCCCAGCTGACCGGGGAGCCAGGCCGGGGGAGTGCTCCGGTCCCAGGGACCGGAGCACTCCCCTTGGCGGGTCGGTTGCCGCTCGGGCGGCCGGGTCAGGTGCCGCGCTGGTGCAGCAGGAGGTCGGTCACGACCGGCCGGTGGTCCGATGCCGCGGTCGCCATGGTGTCCGTGCCCACGACGGTGATGTCCGGCGAGGCGCTGATCACGTCGATCCTTCGCACTGGATTGATCGCGGGGTACGTCTTGCCGCCGGTCGGGGCGGTGTCCCGCAGGTCCTGCCAGAGGGCGGCCAGTTCGGGCGCCCCCGGCTCCGCGTTGAGGTCACCGACCAGCACCTTCGGCCCGGAGTCGGCGGCCAGGATCTGCAGGGTGTCCGCCACCTGCATGCGCCGTACGGTCGGATCCGACCGGTAGTCGAGGTGCGTGGAGTAGACGTGCACGTGCGCGCCCCGCACGTTGACGGTCACCTCGGCGAAGCCCGGCGCCGGGGCGGGTACCGGGTTGGGCACCTGGGTGGAGAGCCGGGTGATCTCGTGGTTCTCCGCTTCGAGGATCGGGTAGCGGCTGAGCACCGCGACCCCGTACTGCCGGCGGGGCGCGCCCGCGATCAGCGGGTCGAAGTCGTAGATCGGCGCGAAGAAGGCCTGCATGCCCAGCCGCTCGGCCAGCTCCTGTGCCTCGTCGACCAAGTCGCTGCGATCTCCCCAGTGGACGTCGACCTCCTGGAGGCCGACCACGTCAACGTTCAGCGCCCGGATCGCCTCGGCGGTCCGGGCCAGGTCGAAGACGTTGTCCTCGCCGGCCCCGGCGTGGATGTTGTAGGTCGCCACGCGCAGCGCCACGGGCGGCGCGGCTGCGCCCGCCGGCGTGGCCAGCGGCACTGGTGCCAGCACAGCGGCGAGCGCGGCGCCGAGCAGGGAACGGCGGCGAATGTTCAATCTCAACGGATCCTCCGGATCAGGGGGTGGACAGGCCAGCGCCGTACGGGAACAGGGCAGCCCCCGGGCGCGCGGGATCGGGGATGGTCACCGGCAGCCGGCCAGCCGGTGGGATCGCGCCGGTAAGGACACCGGCGAGCGAGTTCATCGCGACGTCGTTGAAGGCGTACGCGGCGAGATAGGTGGACACGTCGGGGAACGCGGTTACGTCATAGGGGTCGCGCACGGCGACGACGACGAGCGGTACTCCCGCGGCTGCCAGCGCCGCGACCATGCGTTGCTGACCCACGTCACCGGTCGCCCGGTTGGTCAGCACCACCGTGGTGTCGTGTTGGCGGGCGGCCGCCACCGCCGCGTCGATGCGCGCGGCCGACGGATTCACGCCGGTGCTCAGAACGTCGGTCGCGAGGCCGTGCCGCCCGAGCGCCGCGCCCAGCGCCTGGGTCGTCGCGGGCGCCGCCGGATCGTCCCACCCGGTCACCAGCACCCGCCGTCCGGCCGGGATCGGCAGCGTGGCGGCGTCGGTGCGCAGCAGCGTCGTGGTGCGGTCGGAGATCCGCTGCGCGGCCGCGAGGTGGTCCTGCGTGCCCACGGTACGGGAGACCGCCGCGGGGTCGACGAACGGCGCGGCCACCATCCCGCGGCGCCACTTGAGCCGCAGGATCCGGGTCACCGACTCGTCGATTCGGCTCTCGGGGAGTTCCCCGTTGCGTACGGAGTCGCGGACCGCGTCGTAGGCCACCTGCATCACCGGCGGGTTGACCAGCATGTCCACCCCGGCCTTGAGTGCGAGTACGGGCACCCGGGCGTCGCCGTACTTCTTCCGTACGCCGGCCATGCCCAACGAGTCGGTCACCACGACACCGTCATAGCCGAGCTCCTCGCGAAGGAGCCCGGTGATGATCGGGTGGGACAGCGTGGCCGGGTCACCGGAGGGGTCCAGCGCCGGCACCACGATGTGCGCGGTCATGATCGCGTCGACGCCGCGGGTGATGGCGGCGCGGAACGGCGGCAGGTCGATCCGGTCCAGCTCGGCCCGGGAATGGGAGATCACCGGCAGTCCGCTGTGGCTGTCGACGGCCGTGTCGCCGTGGCCCGGGAAGTGTTTCACGGTCGCCGCGACCCCGGCGTCCTGGTAGCTGGCCACCTGCGCGGCGACCATGTCGGCGGCGAGCGTCGGATCTTCGCCGAACGACCGTACGCCGATCACCGGGTTGGCGGGGTTGACGTTGACGTCCGCCACCGGGGCCAGGTCCTGGTTGATGCCGACCGCCCGCAACTCCTGGCCGGTGATCCGGGCGGCGGTGCCGGCGTCGTCGACGTTGCGGCCGGCGCCGAGCGCCATGTTGCCGGGGAACTGGGTGGCCGGCGGGCCGAGCCGTACCACCGCGCCCTGCTCCTGGTCGGTGCTGAGCAGCAGCGGCACCCGGGATGGTTGCGTGACAGCGACCTGCTGGATGCCGTTGGACAGCCCGGCGACCTGCTCCGGGGAGCGGGTGTTGCCGGCGTAGGCGAAGTAGACGAAGCCACCGAGGTGGTAGCGCACCACCGCCTGTGCGGCGTTGTCTACGCCGAGGAAGGACCGGTTCATCTGGACCGCCGCCGGATCGGTGGTGTCGGCGGTCTCGCCGTAGACCCGGGTGGTGAAGAGTTGGCCGACCTTCTCCTCCAAGGTCATCTGGTGGAGGGTCTTCATCACCCAGCCGGTCTCCGCGTCGGACACGGGCGGGATTCCGGTGGCAGCGGGCGGGGCGAGGGCCGTGTCCGCTGCCCTGATCGGGTCGGCCGGCCACGTCAGGGAACTCGCGGCGAGGACGGCCGTGGTGAGGAGAGGAAGCAGGCGGGCTACGCGTTTCGACATGAGGCGTTTCCTCCCGTACGAGAACGGCGCAGAGTTCGCCCCGGTAGGAGGCGTAGAGAACCCTAAGTGCTGTCCGTGAAGCTGCCGATGATCTCTTGTCGAAGCCGGTATGACCAGTCGGTGGCGCTTCGATGGCGAGCCACCGGCGCTCCGACACGGGCGCCGGCATCTATTTCGAAGCCCGCGAGCTGTACTCCGGGGCTCTTGACCTGCCGACGCCGTAATCGACAGTATTCCATAGATGGTCTTCTTGGGGTAATCATCGTCATCCATCAATCAAGGCTGATGAATGACCGCGGACGCATCCTTGGTGCGGCCCTGGCGGGGACCGCCGTGAGTCGTCGACGATCCTCTCCTCGCTGGCCCGATAAGCATCTCGTCGAGGCGCTCGTGCCCACCCCGCTGCCGGCCACGCCGACGCAGCCGGCGTCCATGCCGGCCCTGCCGCCGCCCGCTGACCAGACCTCCGGCGCCGTGCTGTTTGACGTCGCCCGCCGGCGATGCCGCGGTCGGGTGACCGCCCGACCGCTGCTGCGCGCCCTGGGCTGGATGCCTGGCCTCGCCCTGCGCGTCGACGTCGCGCAGGCCGCGGTGCGCATGGCCCCCGCCGCTGATGTCAAGGCACGGAATCGGACGTCTTCTCGTGGGTAGGAGTAGGTTTCGATGCGCCGCAGGGCGGTCTCGAGGTCCGGAACGACCTTCTGGGCACCGACGACCCAGATACTCTGGGCCCGCTAAAGCTGTAGAGGCTGAGCTGGCTTCCGCTGCCGGAGGCGGCGAGGAGCCGCCCGTCCTCGGTCACCGCGTGGACGCTGCCGACCACGACGTCGGGCGCGGCGCCCGCCGTGCGCATCTCGTCGAATCGTCCTTCGTCCCGAAGCTTCATGAGCTTCGGGCGCATTGGGTTGAACCGGCCCGAGGTGTTGATGTCGTCGTCGAGCCCGGACAGACGAAGCGTCTCGCTGGACGAGGTGAAGATCGTCTTGTCGGTGGGCAACAGACGGTTGACCAGGGCGCGAGCGTCGGCAGCATGGTCGACGATCTCGACAGCGAAGTACCGGCGGCATCAGCCGCCTACTCGACCGGCTGTGCGACGCCGAACTACTGCGGCGGGAACGCGATCCCGCCGACCGCCGTGTCGTCCACGCCGTCCTCACCCCGACCGGCCACGACCTCTACCAACGGGCTTCCAGGTCCCACCTGCGCGAGATCGTGAAGCACTTCGGGAGACAGCTGACAGCCGACGAGGCCGACGCTGTCGAGGCCTTCCTGACCCGCCTGGTAGACAGCAACCTCGACCCATAGCGCGCCCGTCACCGGAACTGTCGAGTTTGCGAACCTGACGGCCTTGATCATCGCGGGTTACGGGTTCCCAAAAGCCCGGCAATCAAGGCGGCCCAATCCAAGCAAGCTGGCCCGCAACCTGTACGGCGGGTATCGCTCGGCCGGGAACGGCTACGGCAGCTGCTGCGCCGCCCGAAGCTATGCGAGGCCGGCTGCGTTGCGTGTTGTCAATCTGCGGGGGCCGGCTCGGTGGGCTGTGGCGTGAAGAAGCGGATGATGTCGTCGGCTGCGGTGGGGGACAGCATCATTGCCTGGACTCGTGCGGACATTTCGGCGATCGGGTGGGTTCTGGTGAACATCGCCTCCTCGTATGTCTGGATCGCCGAGTCAGGGTCGGCGGGGTTGGCGGCAAATTCGGCGGCGAGTTCGGCGGCGTCGAGCATGGCTTGGTTGGCGCCCTCGCCGACCGGCGGCATGAGGTGCGCGGCGTCACCGATGAGGGTGATGCCCGGTTGGTGGGTCCAGCGTGTACCGGTGGGCATCGCCTCGATCCTGCGTGGGGTCGGCGGGCTGTCGCCGGCTTCGATGAGTGCGGTGAGGCTGGGGTCCCAGCCATCGAACATGTCCAGCAGAGCGCGCTCGCTGCGGTAGGTGTCTAGGGGGCGATCGTCCGCGGGTAGGGAGATGCCGACTCGGATGCTTCCGTCGCCGAGGCGTTGTGCTGCCAGGATCTGGTTCACGCCGATGCACCAGAGGTTTCCGGGGCCGACCAGCTCGGCGAGATCCGGGTGGCGCCGGTCGGCGTCGCTGATGCTGAGCTCTACCAAGGTGGCGACGGAGGACAGTGTCGCGTCGGTCAGCAGCGACCGGACGACCGAGCGTGCGCCGTCGGCGCCGATGAGGACGTCGCAGTCGGCGCTGTGGCCGCCATCGAACATGAGCCCATAGCCTCCGTCGGGTCGTGGCGTCGCCGCGATGAGCTGGTGCTGCCAGGCCACGGCGTCGTCGGGGAGCGAATCGAGCAGAAGATCACGTAGTGCGCTGCGGTCGATCTCGGGGCGACCGGAGAATGAGCCGGGTTGTGGCGTGTGGTGCACGAGG
The DNA here is from genome assembly GCF_026013475.1 of Micromonospora yasonensis. Classification (GTDB taxonomy): domain Bacteria; phylum Actinomycetota; class Actinomycetes; order Mycobacteriales; family Micromonosporaceae; genus Micromonospora; species Micromonospora yasonensis. The sequence goes on from NZ_JAPDPH010000018.1 coordinate 32,768, forward strand.
GTGTGTCCGGCCGGGTCGAGGATGCGATGTTCCTCGCCCTCCGGCCGTGCCTCGGACCGGAATCGGCCGGCGAGGCCCGCATCGGCCAGGGCCCGTTGCCCGGACTCCGGGTGCAGGTCGAGCGATCCGCCCTGTGATCGCGCGGATCGGCTTGCCTCGCGTTCGTACACCACCGCGTCGATGCCGTGCCGGTGCAGGATTCGGGCCAGCGTCAGGCCGCCGAGGCCACCGCCGGCGATCGCGATTCGCATCATCATCTCCGTTACCGTACGCTGTACCTCATGGATACGCCGTACGGTAGCGCACCGCTGCCCGTCTGGGAACGGCCCGAGCCTCAGCCGCGGGCGGCGCCGGTGCCGCTGAGCCGCGCGAAGATCGCCGCCACGGCGATCCGGATCGCCGACGCCCACGGCCTCGATGGGCTATCGGTACGCAAGATCGCCAAAGAACTCGGTGTCGGTCCGATGCGGCTCTACGACTACGTGATCAACAGATCTGAACTGCTTGATCTGATGGTCGATGCCGTATATGCCCAGATCGCCGAGGCCGGCCAGCGCTCCGAGTGGCGCACCACGGTACTGGCCATCGTTCACCGGACCCGCGATGCCGCTCTTGATCATGAGTGGTTCGTCGACCTGCTCGGCGCAAGGCCACACTTAGGACCTCACGCGCTCGCCGTGGGCGAATCGACCGCGGCGGCGCTCAGCCAGGCCCCTGGCGTGCACACTATCGACGATCTCCAGCGGGCTGTGGGCGCCCTCAACGCGTTCATCGTCGGAGCGCTCCGCAGGGAGATCACCGAGCGCCGCACCGCCCGTGCAACCGGCACCGACGTGTCCGCCTGGCAGGCCGCCCTCGGACCCTACCTGACACGCATGCTCGAAACAGGCCGCTACCCCACCATCGCCCGGCTCGTCATCGACGGCGCCCACCTCAACGCCGAGGAAACCTTCCACCACAACCTGATCACCATCCTGGACGGCATCGCCAGCCAACCCCACACGTGACCTACCGTTCGCAGGCCGGTACCGGCTGAACACCGATACGCCTCGATCAGACATCCGGATCTGCCGCTGGTCGCGCGGCCGTCGAATCCGCTGCAGGACGGTCGACTCTGCCGGTATCCCGTGAAGCAAGGACCGTGGTATCAACGGCGGCATGAACACCGAGTACGCCCACCCGGACGACCTCATCGAGCTCCGTACCGCCTTCGGCGTGGATGACGCTGGCGAATCGGCTCTGGGCTGGGCAGGGGTGCACGCCTTCGAGGCAGAGCACGGCATTGTTCTGCCGGAGCCGTACCGGACGTTCGTCGCCGAGATCACGGACGGATCCTTCTCCGGACCGCCGGACTACGGCCTTGTGGGCGTCGCGGAGATGCCCGACGACTGGGGCGACGATCATTCGGTGCGGAACCTGAGCGCGCCCTTTCCGCTGACTGAGGGGTGGCTTTGGGAGGACGATCCCCGGCCCCACGAGGAGATCGAGGCGCTGCTCGACCCAGTCTTCAACCATGGATCGGTGGTGCTTGGCACGGACGGCTGTGGGATGTATTGGCACCTGATAGTGACCGGCCGGCATCGCGGCCACATCTGGAACATCAGCGGTGAGGGTGCCGTTCCGTTCGGGGCGGAGTTCGGTTACACCACCGCCAGCCCGGGGTTCGCCGGGTGGGTACGGCACTGGGCAGCTGGCAAACCATGGTTCGACGCCTCCTGAGAAACGTACTGTCATGCCGCGACCGTGTGCGCGAGCTGGCCGAATGCCCATCACTGTCCGTAAGCCGGCTCCGTCGTCGGCCGCGCCCCACGTGCACGCTCGTGCCGAGCTCAGGGCGTCTCCGCCGACCACGAGCCCTCAACTCGTGACGTGGCAGGTGAAAGGATGCCTCGATGGAAGACACGTCGAAAATTGACGAGACTTGGCGCGAGCTCGTCGACGGCGCGCCCGGCTGGTGGTCGGGTGATCCAGTGATCAGGGCCGCCTATGAACACCCGACTCTGCGCGCGCTCTTTCCCTTCCCCACCCATGGAACGCTGCGGTTCTACAGGACGGCGCCGCCACCGTGGCCAACCGACCCCGGCGATAAACTGCCCTTCATCGTCTGCGGTGGCCCTCCGTATCAGATCTTCACCGCGGGCTATGGCCAGCTTGTTGGTGAGGCCAACGCAGCGGAGGAAGCCGTGACGCTCCTCGTCGCGAGCCTGCCTGACCCGGCGGCATCTTCCTGATCCGACGCACCGAGATGAGTGCGCCGACGTCGGCTGCCAACGGGTCTACCGCACCGCCTTTCTGCTCTTGAGAGAATGGCTCGATCGAACCGCACTGAAGGCTGATCATTACGGGGATTCCTTCCACCACCTTCCTTCGGGGCATGGAACCCCCAGCCACGAGGGCGGCCTGGGTGCCGATCGGCTCGGCGACCTGCATCTGCTCCATGTTGACCGTTCCCCTGTTCCGGATGGAGGACTGATGCTGGCACCGCTGCGGTATGGCGCGTTTCGATACCTGGCTGCTGGCCGGATGGTCAACATGCTGGGCAACGGCGTTGCTCCCATCGCGCTCGCCTTCGCCGTACTCGACCTGACCGGCTCGGTACGCGACCTGGGCCTGGTGGTCGGCGCGAGATCGCTGATGACCGTGCTTTTCGTGCTCTTCGGCGGGGTGGTGGCCGACCGGATTCCACGCCGGCTGGTCCTGGTCGGCTCCAACGTGCTGGGTGCGCTGACCCAGGCGGCGGTGGCCATCCTGGTGCTCACCGACACGGCGACAATCCCGCTGTTGCTGGCACTCGGCGCGGCCAACGGCATCGTGAGTGCCCTGTCCCAGCCAGCCTCGGCCGCCGCGACGCCGCAGACCGTGCCGGCGGAGCTGATCCAGCCGGCCAACGCGCTCATCCGGCTCGGCATCAACACGGGCATGATCGGCGGCGCGGCGCTCGGTGGCCTCCTGGTAGCCGCCGTCGGGCCCGGCTGGGGGCTCGCCGTCGACGCGCTCACCTTCGCTATCGCGGCCATGGCGTTCACCGGAGTCCGGATCGCTGCCCCGCCGGCGACGAGTAACCGCACGAGCATCGCCGCTGACCTCCGGGAGGGCTGGACCGAGTTCACCGAGCGGACCTGGGTCTGGGTGGTGGTTCTCGGCTTCATGATCCTCAACGCAGCTCTCGCCGGCGGCGTGAACGTGCTCGGCCCGGCCGTCGCCGACGAGACGATCGGCCGTAGCGCCTGGGGCCTGGTGCTGGCCGCGGAAACCGCCGGAATGGTCGTGGGCGGGCTGATCGCCCTGCGGATCCGGGTACGCCGGCTGCTGCTGCTCGGGGTCGCCTGCATGTTCGCCGAGTCGTTCCTGCTGTTGGGGCTGGCCCTGGCGCCCACCATCGTCGTGTTGGTGGCGTCCGCATTGGCGGTCGGCATCGCCGTCGAACAGTTCGCCGTCGCCTGGGACACATCGATCGCGCAGCACATCCCGGCCGACCGACTGGCCCGCGTCTACTCCTACGACATGTTGGGATCCTGGGTCGCCATCCCCCTCGGCCAGGTGGCGGCCGGACCACTCGCCGCAGCGATCGGCACCCGCGACACGCTGCTGATCCTCGCCACGCTGGTGGTGCTCGCCGTCCTCGGTATGCTGGCGAGCCGAGACGTCCGTCGGCTGCAGGCGATAGCCCCCGCCCGCGCTGCCGACGCAGCACAGGCCGGGCCAGCCGACGGTGGACCGAGTGACAGCCCCACCACGAAGCCCACCGAACCAGCCGTCCGCGCCTGACAGCGGCGGGCTTCCTCGAGGCCAGCCACACCGCCAGTTCGAAGAGCAGGATCAGTGGGCCGCCACGTACCGCAGCTCACTCTTCTACCGCAGGCGGTGTATACCGGTTTCCCGCCGGCGCTTCGGTGGTCAGCGCGGCCCAGTTTGCGGCCGGCCCGCCCGATTGGTGGCGCCCCAGTCAGGGATCAGGTAATGGCAAGGAGTACCGCTTGGTCATGGGCGGCGGCCGCTCGGTAGAACCGGCACAGGTCGGTGAAGGCTGGCGCGAAAACGCTGTCGAAGTCGCCGGCGCCGCGATCCCACACATTCGGGTAGATGTCGGCGGCCATCATCGCGTTGACGTCGAACCGAGCGCGCAACGTGTCGACGTCCAGCGTGTCGAGCGCGGTGGAGATCTCGCGGACCGTTTCGGCGTCGAGAAGGCGTGCCGGTCCGTAGCCGCCGTCCTCGCCGATCTCCTCGCCGCCGAGGATCGCCGCACCGGCGCCGTCACCGATCTCCCATGCGGTACCGGTCAGCAGGTAGTGCAGGGCGTGCCAGGACTTGTTCAGATCCAGTTCGGGTTCGGGCATCTCGGCGTCATCGTCGTCGAGGTCGCCGTAGAGCAGCGTGTCAACCGTCGTCGGATCGTTTAGCACCGCCTGCAGTTCATTGGCCGACAGGCGGCGTCCGATCAACTCCATGCCCATGAGCAGGCCCTCCCGAATAGTCCGTTCACATCTCGTCGCGGAGACCCCCGCAGCTCTCGGCAGCGGCGCGATACCCGCCGCCGGCATCGGCACCGTCAGATCAACCTTTGCCAACGTCCGCTTCATACCCGCCTAAACCGCACGCATTTGCCGCCAGCCAGGCGCCGCGGCGCATGACAGGCGCTCCGCGAGCCGAGGGTGCCGCTATGTCCCGGCGATCGGGTAACCGATCGTGGCGACGTCCTTGCACAGATCGGCGACGGTGAGGTGAGGGTTCAGCGCCTGTATCACGGCGTCGCTGAGCGGCCGGTGCGCGACGACGTGCTCGACAACCCCCCGGTCCACCTCGATCTCGTAGTAGTCCCTGGCGAACTCGACGAACCGGTCAACGATGTCGTCGAACAGGATCTCGAGCATGCCGGAACCGTCCGGCCCGGTACCGTCGTACGATCCGCGCAGCGGTGGGAAGGTAATGCCTTCTCCGGCGTGCCAGCGGTCGTCACCGGCCAGCCGCCACAGCACCGCGGTGGCGATGAACTGCCCCGTCTCATCGCAGAACGCGGGTTCCTCCAGTTGCGGGCACAACACCACCGGGATGCCGTCAGTCAGGCCTGGCCACAACTCGTGGTCCGGATCGCCGTACGGCGACATCGTTGACTCGTGATCGAAGACCCGGATGAACGCGCCGTCTGCGGTGAAGACGGCCGCCCATTCGTCACCGCTGCCGTTGCTCATCAGCGCCGCCTCATCCTTGCCCCATGCCGGGATGTAGACGTAGTAGGGCTCCCCGCCGTCGATGATGCGTTCCAGCACGGCCAGTGCCTTGCATCGCTCCCGCAGCACGTCAATGGTGGGTAGCCTGGCGGCGATGTCGTAGACGGTCACCGGGTGACCCTACGCCGGCAGGCGTCGACTCGATCACCTACCTGAGTCGCCGCTGGTGGCGGCCATGCACCTTCGGTTGCCGCGCACTCTATGAGCGCGCCACGAGCGCCCGCAGCTCAGTCGAACCTGATGCGCTGGGCATGGTGGGGTATCCACGGGCTCGGTTCGGTAGTCCAGCCGTGGTCGTACTGCTTGACGGCCTCGATGAACTCGGCCGGCGGCCGGTAGAAATGGGCGGTGACGTAATGCCAGATGAGCGAGGGCGCGGCGAATATTACGCCCCGCCCTGACGGCACTCTGATTTCAGTGTGTCCCAGCAAGAGGGCGCCGGTCGGATGGTCCACAGAGAGCATCGAACCCTCCGAAGGTTCCGGGCAAAAGGGGCACCGGTGATGCCCGCGCATCGTGTTGATACGCGGTGCCGCGATGATGTCGAGCAGCGCGTCGGTCTGGCAGCAGGTCCATCGCGGTCACCTCTCCTGCTGATCGACGGATGCTGGCCGGCGTAGTTCGATGACCAGGGACCGTAGCCATGCCTCGCGCATGGTCGGCTCCGCGGTGATCGCGGCGACCAGGCCGGCGCGTCCCTCGGCGGAGCGGCCGTGCGCGACCACGGCGACCGCTTCGGCCAGGGCCGCCAACGCTTTCGGGTCGCGGTCAGGTCGGTTGGCGTCCTGGTCGAGCCATCGCGCGACGGGGAACGACCGGGTGGTCTTGGCCTGCTGGTCGCCCAGGTAGCTCCACACGCCGCCGTCCAGGGATATCCCGATCAGTGCGCTACGCGGCAGGTGCGCTGCCCATGGGGCGGCCTGGTGCCAGCGCCACGTGTTCGGGCTGGTCCTGGTCCGGACGATGATGCCGACGAACCGCAGCTTGGTGCGTACCACCGCCCACGGCGCGTTCTCCTCGGCGATCCACCGCCATAGCAGGAGGAACAAGTTGGCGTAGGTGCGCCCTCCGTAGACCAGGTCGATGAAGGTGACCGGACGCCGGCGGTGTGCCAGCCGTTGCGGATCGATCCCCAGCTGGCTCATGTTGATGCGGAACTGAGCGACCAGACCCTTGGGCTTGGATGCAGGGGATTGCGCAATGAGCGCAGACATTGACCTTTCTGACTTCAAAGAGTTTCCGCCATGAGCACAAACATCCCTAGATTTTGGAATACGCACGTCTCGGATTTCTGGCGCTTAATGGTTCATTGATAGTCGCCTCGCTCGCCCGCGACGCGGGGCGACCTTGACTATCTGCGGCCGATATCGGCCGATTTGCCCCTCCCGAAATCTGTCGGCTGATGTGGAATCGAGGTGACAATATTTTTTGTGGCGCGTCTGTCCTCAATAACGCCTATGTGGGGCTGCTCGACTGGGTGCCGCCGGCCGATGTTGATGCGTTCGGCAGATGTAAGCCGCGCGACATAGGCCTTTACCTAATAGACGGCTGTGGCTACCTTCCGCATACGGCGCCAACATCGGACTGGCGCAGGAAAGAGAGAGGGGATTCGCATGAAGATCGAGGTCCGCAAGCTCGAGCGCATCGAGACCACCGCCGCCGCCGACGGCTGCTGCGGCTGCACCGACTGCTGATCTACCCCAATTGCCTGGGCGGGCCGAATTCGGCCCGCCCAGACGTCGCGGTGTTGAGGAGGACGACATGGACAGACCCCGCATAAAGAGCATGTTTCCGCCAATTCCGCTGGACGATGGGACCATCCGTATCGGTGGCGCAGATTTCGGCATTGCCGGTGAGATCAAAGACGACGAGCAACGCCACGTCTGGCAACTCCTCCAGCTGCTGGACGGCACACGGTCGATGCCCGAACTCATCGCGGAAATGCGAGCCAGGGATCCCGAGATCACCGCGGTGGAGATCGAGACGGCAGTGTCCATGCTCGAGGACGCCGGCTACCTCGACGACGCGGCCGTGATGCCGCCCGCCATCTTCAGGCCGGACGAGGTCGAGCGCTACCGGCGCAACGCCGAGTTCTTCTCGTTCTTCCACCACCCGCCACTGACCGGCTACGACTTCCAAGCCCGGCTGCACGACGCGAAGGTGGCCGTGCTCGGGATCGGCGGCCTGGGCTCGTACGTGGCGCTGGCCCTGGCCGCAGCCGGCGTCGGTGACCTGCTACTGATCGACGACGACAACGTCGAGTTGCATAACCTCAACCGGCAGGTCCTCTACACCGACGCCGATGTCGGTTCGCCCAAGACGCTGGCCGCGGCGCGGCGAGTGGCAGCAGCCAACCCGCACGTCGCCGTTTCGACAATCAACCGGCGAGTCAGTGGCGTCGACGACGCGCGCGCCTGCATGCAGGGTCGCGATCTGCTGATCTGTGCGGCGGACCGGCCGCGGATCCGCATCTATGACTGGCTCAACGAGGCGGCGCTGACCGAGCAGGTGCCATGGGTCCGTGGCGCCAACGACGGTTTGACTGTCAACTTGTTCCTGCATTCGCCAGGAGTGACCGCCTGCTTCGCGTGTGAACAACGTCGTGCTCACGCCAATGTACCGGGATACGGGGCCATCATGCGCTACGCGATGGAGCACGTCGGCGATCGCACCGTCAATCCATGCACAGCTCCTGTCTCGGGACTCATCGGTAGCCTGGTGGCGCTGGAGGCGGTCAAGCTGCTGACGGGAGTGGCCGAACCGACCATTCTCAACCGTAAGCTGATCTTCGATTTGCAGACCATGCAGATCCGGTTCAACGAGGGCGTCAAGGACCCGGACTGCGACGTATGCGGGCATCTCCGCCCCGGGAGTGTTCCGGTGCCGGCGCCGCTGACGGAGGTGGCAGGGTGAGCGCCCCCGCACAGGATGAGCGAACCGCCACGCTCTACCCGCTGCATATCGGTGAAATCGAGGACGGGGCAGCCGAGGTCGGCCGCCCGGAGACCGGCGTTTTCGTCAGTCTGCCCGAACCGGGCATCACCCTGATCCAGGACATGCAGCGCGGCCTCACTCTGGCCGAGGTCTCGGCAAACTTCGCGCAACGGTACGGCGAGCCGCCCGACCTGGACGACTTCCTCGCGACGCTGACTGACTGCGGTTTCGTACGCCCGGCGGGAGATGAAGGCGTCGAAGCCGAGGCGGTTGCCCAGCCGGTGGGGCCGGCGGGTCCCCAGATGCGCGGCTGGCGCCTGCTCAGCTCGGTGCCCGCCGAGCGCGTGGCTTGGCTCGTCAGCGGGCCCGCCCTGGTCGTCTGGGCCATGGTGTGGGTAGCCGTCCCGGTGCTCATGGCGGTGCGGCCGGACCTGATTCCCTCCGGCACCGACGGCCGGCTTGGTCTCGGTGTCGCTGCGGACGCGGTCGCCCTGACAGTCCTCAGTTGGGGCCTGCTGCTCGCCCACGAAGCGGCACATCTGCTCGCGGTACGGGCACGCGGTTGCACCGGAGTGCTGCGGGTCAGCAACCGGCTGCACCTGCTCGTCGCCGAGACCGACATGTCGGCGGTACGGTCACTGCCCCGGCGTCAGCGGTACGTCCCGTACCTGGCCGGCATGACGTTCACGATGAGCGCGCTGCTGCTGAGCCTGCTGGCACAACTGGTGGGATGGGACAGCCAGCCGATCCGGGCAATCGGTTTCCTCTGTCTGGTCACTCTGCTGCTCGAACTAGCGTTCTTCATGCGAACCGACGTGTACTACGTGATCGTCACCTGGCTGCGGCTCGGTAATCTGATGGCCGACACCTGGCAGTACGTCGGCAACCAGCTCGCCCGCCTCGTGCGCCGACCGCAGCCGTACGATTTGTCCTCGGTGCCGGCCCGGGAACTCCGGATTGTGCGCTGGTACTCCCTGGTCCTCGTGTTGGGTGTGACGATCTTCGTCGGGCAGTTCCTGCTGTTGGGGCTACCGCTCCTGATCAGCTTCGTCCGGGACGCGACTGCCAAAGTCGCCGCCGGACCCAGCACAGCGGGCTTCTGGGACGCCGTGGTGCTGCTCCTGCTCGCGGTCGCCCACTTCGGCACCCTCGGCGTGGTGGCGCTGCGGCGCCGGCTGCGCCCCGTCACGCAAGCCGCACGCTGACTCGCCACCCGCCGCCCTCGGCTCGGAACGAGACAACCGTCCAGCCCATGGCATGGGTGCAGGCAGCTTCGACTTACTTGCCGATGGGCGGTAGACAGTGCAGCTGACGGCGCCAGCGGACACGTCGCCGCTCGCCGTAGCGTAGTGGGCTGGCGGAGAAACCTTCCGCCGGCGCCATGCGCCCCGTAAGCGCGATGGACGTCTCTGCCTCGGCGAACCACTCCGCATCCGCTTCTGGCCGCGATGATGGCGCCGTGCGAGCCACAGGTCGACCGCGGCGGCTGGTGCAAATTACCGCCGGCAGGACGCCGCAGCCGTCGACCGTGTGCTTACCTTCTGATATGCCGCACCCCATCGTGTTTGACGAGGCAGATCCGCTCCTGAGCCGGCTGCGGGCGCTCGCCCTGGCCTTCCCTGACGCGGCCGAGAAGATCTCCCACGGACATCCCGCCTTCTTCACCACCAAGGTCTTCGCCTACTACGGGGGATCAGTGAAAGTCGACGGCGTCTATCGGCAGCATGAACATTCGGTGCTCGTGCTGGTTGATCCCGACGAGCGTGCGGCGCTGTTGGAGGAAGACCGCTGCTTCGTGCCGGCCTACCTCGGCGCCTACGGATGGATCGGGGTGGACCTGACCGGCGACCCCGACTGGGACGAGGTCGACGAGCTACTCGACGCCAGCTACCGACGTACGGCCGGATCATGCAGGATTGCTCTGCTCGACTCCCGGCGGCCCGGAGCATGATCGCGGCCGAGGCCGTGAAGAGCGATGACCGCCACGACAGCCCCGGCCCCGCCTAGACCCCCTGCCAACTAAAGATGGTCGCAGTACGGAGAGCAACGACGGCCAAGGGCGTGGCCCAGGTCCCGCAGGAGAGTACCCAGCCGCTCGGACTCCTCGGCGGTGGGCGGAGTGATCGCTGCGCCAGCCGCGATGTGCTCTCCGGCCTCGTGCAGCGCGACGTACAGATCTTCGGCGGTTGCGCGGTCGAGCTGCAGAATGATGTCATCCCGCATGCGCAGACCCTAATCGCGCGTCGCGCGGAACCGGTTTGTTCAAGGTTGGGGCGCAGAGCCGAAGCAAAGTCTGTTGATCATGGCCGGGATGCGTTGAGCAGGGCGGGGATGAGCATCTTGTCGGCGTGGTGGCGTTCCATGACCTGTTTGATCCTGGAGTGTCCGGCGAGCCGGATCAGGGCGATCGCGAGGTTGCGTAGGGCGGCCATGGTGTGGGCGACGCTGCCGAGCCAGGCGTGGTGGGTGTCCTCGCCGAACAGGACGTCCCGCACTCAGTGGATCTTGTTCTCGATCCACCAGTGGGTGCGTACGTGGGCGGCGATCTCGGCTGCCGTGCTGGTCAGGCTGGTGATTCCGTGGACGATCTGCTTGCTGACGCGTTGGCCGTCGGGGGCGTACACGTCACGGCGGAGCCGGAAGACCACGGCCACGCCGGGGAAGTCGATGCCTGTGGCGGCTGCGATCCAGATGGTGCGGGTGATCCGGTGGCCGCTGCGGCGTTCGGTGTCGGTGTGGGCGCTGGTCGCCGCTGTCGCCGCGGGTAGCCGGTCGGTGATCGCGGCCAGCAGGGCGGGCCGGTTGCCTTTCACGGTGAACACGTAGTCCGCGCTTCGTTGCCGCAGGTAGGCGGCGGTGCCGCTGCTGGGATGCGCGGCGTCCGCGGTGACCACCATGCTGGTGATGTCGATCGGGTCGAGCAGGGCTTCGATCTGGGTGACCTCGGTGGTGTCGGCCGGGACCTGGATCTGGGCGATGACCACTGCGGTGTCATGCCGCATCGCGGAAAACAACTGCACGTGGATGTCGGTGCCGCCCGAGTGTCGGACGGTCTTGCCGTCCAGCGACAGCCCGACCCCGGCGGGATCGTCGAGCCGTTCGGCCAGTCAGGCGCAGACGAGGCGGTCCACCACCGCCGCGTCGACGGCCTCGACCAGCCGGCGCAGGGTGTCCCGACCCGGCGCGATCCGGAACCCGAGCGCCGGATGCCGGCGGGCACCCGCCGCGGCCAGCAACGGCTGCGGCAACTCGGCCACCCGGTCGGCGGCCTGCCGGAAGTTCCGCGCTCCGCACAACAGCGCCAGCGTCACCACGGTCAACACCGCCGCGAGCCGATGACGCACGCCCCGTGCCTTACGCGGATCGCTGACCTGCCCGAACAGGGCCGCCAGCGTCGCCACCTGCCCGGTGTCGACCTCCCCACCCTCATCCGTGACGACACCGACGACAGCATGGGAGACTGACACGAGCGCCCTTCTTTTGTAGACGACGACTGGCGTGAAGAACCTCCATCGTCTACTTAGGAAGACCGCGCCCGTGACCGCCCTTGGGCCCCCGCGAGATACCCGCCTCACCAGGCCAAACGAAGATCAACTAACTGCTTTGGCTCTGAGGCCACAAGCGGCTCCGAACTGCAAGGCATTGAGATTCCTATCTCCGCCGAGAGGGTTCCTGGTCGACGAGGAGAAACCAACTCTATGCTTGCCGCCGGAATACCTGTGGCTCATCCGGGCCGAGGGAAAGCACCAATGCAAGGATTTGCGAATGCGCCGGAATTTTGCTCTGAACAACGGCACTGCTGGCGTCAGCGAAATAACACCAAACGGCGAACCGCCAACCTCTAACGCAGAGGGCGTTGCGCGCCGATCCGCGGTTGCCGAGGAACAAGAGTTTCTCGACTTGGCCACGGCCCGGCGCGACAGGCTTGTCGACCACCTACAGGCCGAGCTTTCGTCAGACGCCCTGGACGCGTTGGAACGGGCGCGGCGGCGCATGCTCCGCCAGCAGTACGAGGAGCTACGGCGAGCACGGGAAGGGCTGGTCTTCGGCCGCCTCGACGGCCTTGATGGCATCGTACGACACGTAGGCCGTGTCGGTCTCCGCAACGACGGCGAGGACAGCGAGCCGCTGCTGGTGGACTGGCGCGCTCCCGCAGCTCGGCCGTTTTACACCGCGACGGCTGTCGACCCACAAGGTCAGGCACGGCGCCGTCACATACGCACGACGGGATCGGCCGTCGTCGGCGTGGACGACGAGCCACTGGACGGGACCATAACGGCGGAACTCGTCGGTGAAGGCGCTCTACTGGCTGCCTTGGACCAGCGGCGCACCGGTCGCATGTCGACGGCGATCTCCACGCTGCAACGCGAACAGGACGACATCATCCGGGCCGAGGCGACCGGCCCGCTGATCGTTCAGGGCGGTCCCGGCACCGGCAAGACCGTGGTTGCCCTGCACCGCGTCGCCTACCTGCTGTTCGCCCACCCAAAGATGGCCGACCAAGCGGTCCTGGTCCTCGGCCCCTCGCCGCGGTTCCTCCAGTACATCGCCCAGGTGCTGCCCGCGCTCGGTGAGACCGCCGTCGTCTCGGCGACCTGCGACACTCTGCTGCCCGAGATCCGCGTGGGCCGCGACGAGAGCCGGCTTCTCGCCGAAATCAAGGGCCGCGCCCTCTGGCAACCCGCGCTCGAAAACTACGTCACGTCGCTGCTCCCCCGGCCCCGTGAGCTGAAGCTGCGCTGGGAGGGCGAGTTCTACGTCATCACAGCCGAAACAGTGGCACAGGCGCTCGCCTCGGCGGTGCAGGGACGCCCGTACCACCGCGCCCGCACGGCGTTCGCCGAGCAGCTGCACCACATCCTTGCCGAAGCCGTCGTCGAGCAGCGCGAGGCGCTGATGAACGAAATGGAGGAGGGCTTCGAGGACATCCTCGCCCGCGTCGACAAAGGAATGCAGCATGACCACCATTTCGACAGGAGGTCCACCGGCAGTGACGTCGACGGAATGCTCTCCGAGGAAGAGATAGAGAGCCTTCGTTATCGTATCGCCGAGAACGCCACCATCGCCCGGTTCATCGAGGCATGGTGGCCCACCCTCGACGCCGAAACCCTACTGTGTGATCTCCTGGCCGACCGCACCCTGCTAGCCCGGTTTGCCCCGCAGTTGTCCATGGAGGAGATCACCGCCGTCTCGGTCGAGCCCGCACTGTGGGCATCGAGCGACATCCCCCTGCTCGACGCCCTCGCCGACCTGCTGGGCGAGGTCGAGGCCCCGCAACCACAGGGCGAGTTCGTCGCTGACCATGCTCGCCGGCAGCGCGACTGGGTGTACGGCCACGTCGTCATCGACGAGGCGCAAGAGCTGTCCGAGATGCAGTGGCAAATGGTCCTACGGCGTTGTCCCAGTCGCTCCATCACCGCCGTCGGCGACATCGATCAGGCGGAGGCAGCACACCAGCACACCAGCTGGGCACAAGCGGTGCAGGCTGTTTTCGGAGACCGCTGGGCCGCTGCGGAACTGACCATCTGCTACCGGACCCCGCGTGAGGTCATGGACCTCACCGAACCCGTCTTGAAAAAAGCTGGCAGCCACAACACGCCACCACGGGCGGTACGCTCCTCCGGCATCGCCCCCTGGGTGCTCACGATCACGCCCGCCGAGCTTGCCGGCGCCGCCGCCCAAGCTGTGCGACAGCTGCAGCAACGGTGGCATGGCGGTACCGTTGGCGTCATCGCCCCCGCCGACCGCATCGCCGAACTCCTAGCCGTGCTGAGCGATGTGCCGGTGCTCACCGCGACCCAGTCCAAGGGACTGGAATGGGACGCGACGTTACTCATTGACCCCCAGGGCATCGCCGCTGAACCACGCGGCTGGAACGGCCTCTACGTCGCGCTCACCCGATGCACCCAGGAACTCGGACAGCTGGTGCTCACGTAGCAATCGCCACACTCATGGACAAAGTCTCCGGATGTTGGGCGCGCCCTTGGGACGTGAGGATCGTTCTGTCTGAACGTGAGCAGGGGTGAGCACGCGGATTTACACCACTCTCGACCCCTCCTTCAGCGTTCGTGACATACGACCAGCCGAAACGGTTCACCACCGAGACCGTCTACGCGATCACCGACCTCCGCGTCCACCAAGCCAAACCCGCCCAGCTCGCCGGCTGGATCCGTGGTCACTGGTCAATGAGCACAAGGTCCACTGGGTCCGCGACGTCACCTACGACGAGGACCGCTCTCAGATCCGCACCGGCACGGGACCACAAGTCATGGCCGCCCTGCGCAACGCCGCGATCGGCGCGCTCCGCACCGCCGGCGTCACCAACATCGCCGCCGCCAACCGCCACTACGCCCGCGACAGCACTCGCCCGCTGGCCCTACTCGGCATCACCTGACGACTTTGCCGGGCCCTGGATCGGGGCGCATGGATCTGCCGCCGTAGGTGCGCCGGCCGACGGACGGTCGTCACAGCGCGTGAGCCTCCTTGGCGCTGGCGGCTCCGCTCATAGCCGACAAGTGGGTTCTCACTGCGTATCCGTGCCGTCGGGCGTGTGGCCACGCGTCGGGCCGTGGCAGCCAGGCCACGTAGTAGCGATGAATCGCGATGGGATCTTGGTTGTACTAGTCTTCGCCCCATGGCATTGCGTCCGGACCAGTTCTATGACCACGCGGTGGCCGTCGCGGACAGCGAGCGGCGGCTTCCGCTGGCGCGCATGACGGGATGGGACATCAGCCCGTTCGAACAAGATGGATTGCGCGTCGCGCCGCTGCGCCCGCCGGTGCTGCCCGAGCCCGCCCGACATGGCGAGGACCCGGCGGAGTGCCGGAACTGCCAGGAGCGCGACGAGGGAATCTGGTTCAATGATCGCTGGCGGCTGGCCCGTGTCCCGGGAGTGGGCGTGCCGCTGGTACTGATGCTGTACCCGCGCGATCACTATGACATGGCGGATCTCCCCGACGATCTCGCCGCGGAGCTGGGACTGCTGACCACGCGAATCGTCCGCCACGTGCAGGCTCTGCCGCACATCTCGCGAGCCCACGTCTACCGCATCGGCGACGGCGGCGCTCACCTGCATGTCTGGTTCTTCGCCCGGCCGGAGGGTCAGGCGCAGCTCTACGGATCCTGGCTGGTCGTCTGGGACGACCTCCTGCCGGAGTATCCCGCCGACGTCGCCGAGGCGGACGCCGCGATCGTGGCTGATGCCCTGGTCGCCTCGCATGGGGGCCGCCGGTCGGCCGCCAGCCCACCGCGTGCCTGACCGGCTGATCCGCAGCAGCAACCGCTCCCGTCACCGCCGCGTCGCCATCGTCATCTGGCTTCCCTCTGTGTCATGCATGAAGGAGCGGGCCGGTCAAGGGTGACCTGTCTCCTTCGAGTTGGCCGACGCTGTGCTGTGCGCGGACGGTCCGGTGAAGTCGTTGGTCGAGCTGATCTCTGGGGGCCAGAGCATCGGCGTGGTCACCTTGCCGGGCTGTACCTCGCAGGCCCTGTGCACACAGCCACGTGGCGTAGGAAATTTTCAAGATCAACGCCGGAGATCGAAAACATCCTTCACTAATCCATTGACATTCGTTATAGTCGCTCCGTGACGATTCGGTGGACTGCCAACGCGTGCCAGCGGTGCCCGCAGCACCTGCTGCGATGTTGCGGCCGTACCCCCCAGACGTCTGATGAACCAGGCAGGGGAAGCAGGCCACGCACCGTGGCTAATGGACGATGCAATTCGGCGACGTCACCGGCTCGGTGACCGAGCCGGGCCAGCGCGGGGACCCTGGTCGCGCCAAACGCATCGGCCTTTGCCAGCGAAGAAGTAGGCCCAGTTACCGCACATCCGGGCTTCTGCTCGGCGATCCCGTCACCAGTGCGGATGTGCCGCCAACGACTCGGCGCCATCTGGCGGGGCGTTTGCGAGCGACAGAAGACAGTGGCGCGCGGGCGACACGCTCGGCGGCTCGATGATGGGCCGCGCCAGGGAGGGCTCCCGAAGGAAGCCCGGCTCAAATCTGCCTGCATAGATCCATGATCAGGCCGGCAGGTAACCGACAATCCCATCCCAGCTGAGAGGTGCTCATGCTCAGTGAATCCATCGTGCGGCGCCGTACCCTGCTGGCCGCCGCAGCCGGCGCTATGGTCGCGCCCATGGTTGCCGGCCGAGCACAGGCCGCGGTCCCCCGCATTTACCTCGACCCGGGGCACGGTGGCACCGACCCCGGCGCGGTCGGAAACGGCCTACAGGAAAAGGACCTCACCCTGAGCATCGCGCTGCAACTGCGCAGCATCCTTCAGGCCAACTGGAGCGTCGATGTGCGGATGTCCCGCACGACCGATGCCACCGTTAGCCTCGCCGACCGCACCAACGACGCCAATGCGTGGGGCGCTGGCCTGTTCGTGAGCGTCCACATCAACTCCGGCGGCGGCACTGGATTCGAGAGCTACCGATACCCGGCGGCGGACGCGGCGACGATCAACCTGCACAACGCGCTGCACCCGAAGGTCTTGGCGGGCATGCGTTCGGTCGCCACAGTCACCGACCGGGGTCAGAAGACCGCCAACTTCCACGTGCTTCGTGAGACCAACATGCCAGCTGTCCTTACCGAGAACCTGTTCATCGACACCGTTGCCGACGCGAACCTTCTCAAGCGCGCCGACTTCATTACCGCCACCGCCACCGGGCATGCCCAGGGCATCGCCTACTACCTTGGGCTCAGCACCCCGCCGCCCACATACAGCACCACTGTGGACAACGCCACGGTGGGCCGCTTCACCGCAAGCTCCAACTGGGGCACTTCGACGTACTCCGCCCAGCGCTACGGGGCCGATTACCGGTACGCCAACCCGGTCCTCGCGAGCGACGCGGCATGGTTCAAGGTCAACGTCCCGGCGGCCGGCAACTACCGGATCGACGTATGGCACCCGGCCGACCCCGGCTACAACAGTGCCACGCCATATGTGATCCTCACCGCCGCGGGAAATCAAACGGTGTACGTGGACCAGCGTGCCAATGGCGGCACGTGGCGTTCGCTCGGCACCTTCAACCTCGCCGCCGGCGATCGCGACCTGGTTGGCGTGAGCCGCTGGACCAGCGCTGCCGGATACGTGATCGCCGACGCGGTACGGGTAACCCAAGTCTGAGACGCTGCCACCCGCGCCGGCAGTCGATGGCCGGCAACGGAGGCCTTCCACGGCAGCGGGTCGTCGTGGGTTCCGATTCTCGATAATCATCGCGGCCGACATCTATCGGATGTCGGCCGCGACGCATTCCGACTGTTGATGTCAGCGGCCGGTTGTAGTCCATGCCCATCCTGCGGTTGACCGTGGGTCGGGCCATGAGCTTGATCTGACCAGGACGCGCCGCCGGCACATCGTCTCCTTGGCGGATTCGTGTTACCGCCGATTGAAGTTGGGGCTGGAGAAGTCTTGCATCCAGTCCATGGTCTGCCGAAAATTTTCTACCATGGGCGCGCATCGAACTCTGTGGCTTCGTACCCTCGCCTCGACGGTCGCCGCGGTGACCGCTGCCGGCATCCTGACGGTTGTGGCACCGGCCGGGGCGAGCAGCCGGCCAGGGTTCGGGACAACCGCCTGCCAGACCAACCCAGCGACCCCGAAGCGGCAGCTCAGAGCCATGTGGATCTCCAGCGTGGCGAACATCGACTGGCCAAGCGGCACAGGCCTGAGCATGTCCACCCAGCAGGCCGAGTTCCGCTCCTGGCTCGACCTGGCCGCGCAGCGCAACATGAATGCGGTGGTCGTGCAGATCCGGCCCACCGCGGACGCCTTCTGGCCCTCGCCGTACGAGCCGTGGTCGCAGTGGCTCACCGGCACCCAGGGGGTGGATCCCGGGTACGATCCGTTGGCGTTCATGGTCGCCGAGGCGCACGCCCGGAACCTGGAGTTCCACGCCTGGTTCAACCCGTACCGCGTCGCCACCCACAACGACCCGTCACGGCTGGTCGCCAGCCACCCGGCCCGCCAGCATCCGGACTGGATTTTCTCCTACGGCGGTAGGCTCTACTACAACCCGGGCCTCCCGATGGTGCGCGCGTTCGTCCAGGACGCGATGATGGACGCGGTCACCCGCTACGACATCGACGGCGTGCACTGGGACGACTACTTCTACCCGTACCCATCCGGCACCGAGCAGATCCCGGACCAGCAAACGTTCGCCGCCTACGGCAGTGGATTCAGCAACATCTCCGACTGGCGGCGCAACAACGTGAACCTGCTGGTGCAGGAGATGGGCCAGCGCATCAAGACGGTCAAGCCCTGGGTGAAGTTCGGGATCAGCCCGTTCGGCATCTGGCGCAACTCGTCGACCGACCCGCTGGGCTCGGCCACCAGCGGGCTGCAGTCCTACGATGCGATCTACGCCGACACCCGTCGCTGGGTCAAGCAGCAATGGATCGACTACATCACGCCGCAGGTCTACTGGCACATCGGGTTCAGCGCCGCCGACTACGCGGTCCTGGTTCCGTGGTGGTCCAACGTGGTCGCCGGAACCCGGGTCCAACTCTTCATCGGTCAGGCCACCTACCGTCTCGGCGCGACCGGCCAGGACCCGGCGTGGCAGGACCCGGCTGAGCTGAGCGACCACCTGTTGCTCAACCGGAACCATCCACAGGTTCTCGGCGACATCCAGTTCAGCGCGAAGGACGTGCGCGCCGACCGGCTCGGTGGGGTGAGTCGGATGGTCGCGGACCACTACAGTCGTCCGGCGCTGATCCCGGTCGCCGCCCACCTGGGCGGAACGGCACCGGCGGCACCCTCCATCACCTCGGCCGTGTCCGGCACCGGCGGGGTCACGCTCAACTGGCAGGCCGGCGGATCGGCGACGTCGACGTCGTACGCGGTGTACCGGGTCAGCGGCAGTGGCCCGACCGACGCCTGCGCCTTTGCCGATGCCAGGAACCTGATCGCCACCGTCCGGGCCACCGGCACGACCGGCTCGTTCACCGACAAGCCCGCGGCGGCGGGTACGTACACCTACCACGTGAGCGCGCTGGACCGCCTGCACAACGAGAGCGTGGCGAGCGTGGGCGCGGTGGTGACCGTCGGCGGCTTCAGTGCGATCGTGGACAACACTACGGCGGGGCGGTTCACCGCGAGCGCGAACTGGGGTACCTCGTCGTTTTCGACGCAGCGTTACGGCACCGACTACCGGTTCGCCACCCCCGTGGCGGCCAGCGACCCGGCATGGTTCAAGGTCAACATTCCGGCCACCGCCAGCTACCGCATCGAGGTCTGGTATCCGAGCAACGCCGGCTACAACGCCGCTACGCCACACGTGATCGTGACCACCAGCGGTAACCGGACGGTCAACATCGACCAACGTACAGGCGGCGGCCAGTGGATGGTCCTCGGCACCTTCACCCTCGCTGCCGGTGATTACAACGTGGTCGGGGTGAGCCGGTGGACGACCGGCACCGGTTACGTGATCGCCGACGCGGTGCGCATCACCTCTGTCTAGATCCGCCGAGCCGTCCCCGGTTGACCGCCGCCGGCTGGCACCCTCAACGAAGGCGCCGTTTCTGCCCTGCTGGCTCGTCCCAAGACCGTATTGTCGGGCCGATCTACGGCAGCCAGGTCGATGTGCTGTGCCTGCACTGCATCGCCTCGGGTGAGGCGGCGTGGGCGTTGACGGGCGCCGCCGACCTCCCGCGCACGTGCACCGACGCGACCGACGTGCCACCAGGCATTCCGTTCGCCGTCGCGCGGAGGTCGCAACGCACGCCCTCGTTCGACTCCTGGCCACAGCCGAGCTGGCTGTATCAGTGTGGATGCTGCGCGGCATTGGCTCTCCTGCGCCAGCGGCAGTTGTCATGCTCACGTTCGGTTGGACAGCCCGCTAGACGGATGCGGGAACGTCGCCGGCAGCCGCCGCCGAGATCAGTCCCACCAGAAGCTCCAGCAAGGATAGGGCGGTCTTCGACCAGCCTGTGACGTTGGACGAGGGTCAGAGGTCGGCGATGGCTTGAGCGGTGGCGGGTGGGATGCCGACGGCCTCGACAGGGATGCTGGCGGCGGCTTCGCCGGTCAAGTGCGCGGAGAGCACCCGGTCGAGGCGGAACCAGCGGATCGCTTTGCGGGTCCGGCAGTTTGCGACGAGATACCACTGTCCTCGAGTGCGGGCGAGGAGCACCGGGTCGACGTGGCGCACGGTCTGCCTGTCGTGTGTGTCGCGGTAGTGCACGACGAGGACGCGTTGTTCGTGGAGAGCTCGCTCGATCGTGTGACGGGTCCGGGCGTCACGCGGCGTGTCGGTGTGGTCGATCCATACGCGGTCGTTCACGACGTTGGCGCGTTGTCGGGCCTGCACATCCATAACGCTCAGCGCCTTGACCAGCGCGGCGCGGGCGTGGCCGTCGAAGGGCTGCCCGCGGTGGGCTGCCACGGCCGCGGCGAGCCCGCAGACCTCGGCGTCAGTGAAGTTGACCGGCGGCAGTGTCGCGGCCTTGTCGACGACATAGCCTCCGCCGGGTCCGGGGCGCGCGTAGACGGGCAGACCACCGTGTTGCAGGGCCGAGATGTCACGTTTGATCGTCCGTACGCTGACCTCGAAGACTTCGGCGAGACGTTCGGCGGTCCGTCCGACCCGGCCGGCGCGCCGCAGTTCCTCCCTCAGCGCGTAAAGCCGGTCTGTGCGGTTCATTCGAAAATGGTGACATACCCGTGACATGCTTGCGCGTGACGATGCCGCCATGAGTGCTCCACGCGACCCGATCCTGTTTATCAGCGGCGCCGGGCTTCCGGCCTGGATCTGGGATGACGTCCACCAGCTCATGGGCTGGCCTCACGAGGTCCACGTCGCTGCTCGACCGACTCGCGGCGCCGAGGCTCGGTTGCGTGACTATGCCGAGGCGGCCATCGGCTCCGCGCCTACGGGCAGGTTCGCGATCGTCGCGCATTCGGCCGGTGGCGTGATCGGCGCCGAGGTCGCCCGGCTCGCGCCCGAACGTGTCAGCGCATTTCTGGCGGTGACTGCCGTGATCCCCAAGCCCGCAGGATCGTTCATCTCGGCGATGCCGGCACCGAACCGGTGGGTGCTGAACGTTGCGATGCGGCTCGCCGGGACCCGTCCACCGGCCTCCGTGATCCACCGCCGCCTCGCGCACCGTCTCGATGACCAGGCCGCTGACCGCCTCGTCGCAGACTTCAGCCCCGAGTCACCCGGTCTGTATCGCGACAAGACCAGCCATCACTCGTGGAACGGCTGGCGGGGATACGTGCTCACCGCTCAGGACCGCGAACTGCCGATCGCGCTACAACGACGATGCGCTCAGCGGCTCGGTCACGCATGGGGGGACAACCTCGACACTGGTCACCTACCCATGCTTGAAGACCCCCAAGCTCTGGCCGGCTCGATCGCTCGATTCCTCGATTCGCGACCCTGAGGTCGGCCGTCCTTTCACCGGCCGACGCGATCCGGGCCAACGCGCCCCACAGCGCCGCGGTCAGGCCGGCCCGGTCGACCAACATCCGTAGCAGGGTGTCCGTTCAAATGAGCGCTCTTGGGTGCACCTGCTGCCGCGCCTTGCGGTGAAGCCGTCCCGGTCTTACCCGCGTTCGGCGTAGGCGCGGGCTGTCCGTCGCGGAGTGTCGGCGAGGCTGTCGGAGTCCAGGTTGGCGCCGAGGGCGGTCAGGAACGCCGTCGGGTGTCCTCGGCCGCGGCCGGGTCCCGGCCGCGGCCGTTGTCGGACTGCCCGCAGTGGGGTCACCGTCAGGTCAGCTGCTGCCTACCCCGAGGGCGGCCAGCAGCACCAGGACCAGGGTTGTGGCGGCGAACAGGCCGTGCCCGACCACGACGGGGACCGGGAAGCGGGATTCGGCGGTGCCGGCGCGGCGGGCCGGGATCCAGCGGGCCAGCATCGTGAACCCGAGCAGTGCCACCGGCAGCAGCAGCCCGAACGCCACCCACGCGAGAGCGGTCTTGTCCACGGCGAGGTAGACGATCCACAGCACCAGGCCGATCGCGGCGAGGGCGAAGTGGCCGAGCACCAGGCCGGGGGCCAGCCGGGTGCCGCTGTCGGGTCGGTGCCCGCCCCGGGAGATCCAGATGCCCAGCATGACGAACCCGCCGACGGCGGTGACCAGCCAGGTGATCAGTGCGGCGACAGCCATCAGACCCTTTCCTCCTTTGAAGTGGTGGACTTGCTTGTGGTGGTGCGGGTGTAGCCGGCTGCCTGGGTCGCCTCGTCGGCCACCCGCACGCCGTAGTGGTAGGCCAGCTTCCCGCCCAGATACCCGGCCACCCCCAACCCGGCCAGAGCTACGGCGGACAGGGCCAGCGGTATCCAGCCCACCGGCCCGGCGGCTGCTCCGCCGCGGATGATGAAGCCGACCGCGTACAGGACGGTGACGCCCAGGTTGATCGACATGTGCACCAGGCCGGTCCGGAACGCCTTGGTGCCCGTGGGGATGGCGAACAGGTCCAGGAACCCGAACATCGCTGCCGCCAGCGCGCTGAGCACCCCGAGTGCGATCAGCCACCGCGAGCCCTGGGTCAAGAACCCCGGATTCGGGATCAGGTGTGAGGCGATGTCGAAGACGAAGCTGGCGATCCACGTCCCGATCGGCACCGCCACCAGTGCCGGGTGCAGCGGATGCCCGTATCTGCCGGCCAGCCCGGTCACCGGCCGTTTGGCCTGCTCCATGGCCCGTTCCACGCCGTCCACCTCCCAGCAATTTCACCAACCGGCGCTATCGTTAATGTCCATCCTGTACCCTGCGGTCGGCAATTTCAATAGCATGGATTGGTGTTATTGTCGGTGGGGTGACGGTGCACCATCCAACCGATCGAGCAGGTCGAGCCGGCTAACGTAGGCGACGCTGGTGGTGCGGGCAGCTCGGTGCGGACCTGCCAGCTGGGCGGGCGAACCGCCGGCGCCTGCCCGATGGGCCAGCCGGCAGTGCATGGGCGACGAGCCCGCAGACTATCGCTCGCTTCAGTGGCGGCGAGGTGGCACCGTGGCGGGTCAGGATGAGGCAGCGAGTGGCGCGCCATGGCTGGCGTGGAAAACGAAGCCGATCAGTGCCGTGGCGCAGGCCGGCGTACGGCGGCGATCGGCGACCCTCGACTGCGCCAAGCGCGACTCGCCGGTCAGCTCCACCACCCGCGCCGCCCCGGACGCCAACCTGTGCGCGTCCCACCACGCCGCCTGCCGATGTACGCCATGGGATAGATCACCTCACGGGTTCGTTGGTCGGCCGTCTCAACCGACAGGCGCATCGGCACCGGATCAGGCTTGACGGAGCAGTGAACGACAACCTGGACGTCTATCACGCCTACCTCGCCAGGACGCAACCGGCGAAACGGAGCGGTGGCATCGATCACTGTGCCGGGGAGGCGTGCTCCAACCGTGCGAACCGTAACCGGCTGCGGACCAGCGTTGACCACCGTCAGTTGCGCGTTGAACTGGGCGATGCTGCCGGAGATTTCACCGCCGTCACTTGCCGAGCTGGCTATGACGACAACCGCGACAGTGGCAGCCCGCGTTCGTGCGTTGCGTGAGCTCTGTACCTCGGCTATGCCGATACCGCCGATCGCTACGCCAAGGACGAACGCCCCGATGGTGTAGGCGCTCGCCGCTCGGTTGATCAGTCTGCGGCGTCGCGGACCCTCATCCGGCTTGACGCGTCCACGGCCACGGTCATCCAGGTCGATGATCGGACGTTCCGCCGTCATTCCGACAGCATGGCGGCCACATCCTGTCGCCGTACAGCCATTCCTACAGCCAAGACTGCCACAAGCGCCGACGCTGCCCGACAACCACGGACGGGCTGACCAGGGGAACCGCTACCTGACCAGTTCCTCGACGCACTGTCCGCGTGGATCACCGCCGCGCCCGGCTGGTACAGCAACTTCGGCCGGGAGCTTCCCGCCGAGAGTGACTGGTGACAGCGGACACGGGAATTTCCTCGTGGACGGACACGACAGCCGGGCCTTGAGGGCAGTCACCGACCGTGATGAGGTGGGCCCCGAGATCCTGGGCCATGCAGTGTCGCACTCTCGCGCTAGCCTCCGGCCCGTGAGTCGTGACGAGCCGCAGCGGCAGTCGCTGGAGGCCGCGTTGGGCGACGTTGGCCTCGCACGCGTCGAATTCGACGATGTTGCCGGCTGGCTGGCGGCCGCCGGTGCCAGTCCGGTCGATCCGCTAGGAGCCGAGGTCTGGGTGTTCGACCCGGACCTGACCCAGGTGCTACTGGTACTCCATCCGTGGCGGGGCTGG
>NZ_JAPDPH010000180.1 GCF_026013475.1 Micromonospora yasonensis
CGCGGACCACCCACCGACCGGCCACTCCGCGCCGTCGCGGGACCGGCTGTCGGGCCGGACCCAGGCGAACGCCGGCCCTGCCGCAGGGCCAACCCGGCAAGCTCTACGAGAGGACCGAACCGATGACCATGCTCGACCAGCCGACCCGCACCGTGCCGGGGCTGACGCTGGATCTCACCGACGACGAACGTGACGCCCTGCGGGAGCTGGCCGAGCAGCTCGTCGCCACCCCGCCGGCGCTCCTGGACGACGTGGGCTGGGTGGCCCAGGCCCGGCAGGCGAGTTGCTGGCTGCCGCTGCGGCTGCGGCAGATCCTGCGCACCTTCCGCGACGACGCCGGCCCGGCCGGATCGCTGATCCTCACCGGACTCCCGTTCGGCGAGGACGACCTGCCGGCCACCCCGAACGTACGGGAGTCGGTGGAGCGGGCCACCACCGTGCCGGCCGTGGTGGCCATGCTGATCGGCCTGAACCTCGGCGAGGTGATCGCCTACCGGGACGAGAAGACCGGCGCCCTGGTGCAGAACGTGGTCCCGGTGCCCGGTCTGGAGGGGACGCAGAGCAACGCCGGGTCGGTGCCGCTGGAGTTCCACGTGGAGAACGCCTTCCACCCGCAGCGCCCCGACTACGTCGGCCTGCTCTGCCTGCGCAACGACCACGCCAAGCGGGCCGGCACCCTGGTCACCTGCATCCGGCAGGCGCTGCCGCTGCTCGAGGAGACCGACCGGAAGGTGCTGCACGAGCCCCGGTTCATCACCGCCCCGCCGCCCTCGTTCCATCAGGGCGACCGGACCAGGCCGCACGCCGTGCTGACCGGCAGCCCCGAGGACCCGAACATCTGCCTCGACCTGAACGCCACCGCCGCGCTGGACGACGAGGCGCGCGAGGTGATGGCCCGGCTCAAGGGGGTCCTCACCGACGTCTCCACCTCGCTGGTGCTCCAGTCCGGCTCGATGGCCCTCATCGACAACCGGCTGGTGCTGCACGGCCGCACCGAGTTCACCCCCCGCTTCGACGGACGGGACCGCTGGCTGCACCGGGTCTACGTGCACCTGGACAACCGGCGCAGCCGGGCGCACCGGGACGGTTCCCGACCGGTGCTCACCTGAGCCGACACACGCGCCCAGGTTCCATAGATCATCTTCTTCGGAACGGTAGGCTGGCCGGCGCCGCGAGGCCGGCGTCGGCGGCCGACCTCAGCACCAGGGGCGGCCGGGGCACCCGCCACCAGCCGGGAAAGGGACACGATGACCGAGACTCTGTCGCGCACCAGCAAGGGCGGCGGCGCTGACCGCAAACCCGAGGAGGGTCGCCTCTACCGCTGGGCCGTCTGGACCGCGCTCAACCCGGTCAAGGTCATCCTGGTCTGGCTGCTGCTGCTCGCCGGGGCGCTCGTCTCGGCGAGCTACTTCACCGCCCACCTCACCGGCAACACCAACGCCGTGACCGGCTCCGACTCGGCGAAGGCCAACCAGCTCATCGCCGACGAGTTCCCGGAGACTCCCAGCGAGACGGACTTCGTCGTCCTGCACTCGACCACGCTGACCGCCCAGGAGCAGGCGTTCCGCCAGGTGGTCGGCGCCGCCGTCGACCGGTACCACCAGGCCCCCGGCGTCCGCGAGGCGATCGACCCGTACGGCGCCCCGGACCGGCTGCTCGCCCCGGACGGCCGTACCGTGCTCATCCCGATCACCCTCGACGGCGACGACAAGAAGCTCCAGGATCAGGCCGTGCCACTGGGCGAGATCGCCGGGAACCTCGGCACCGACCAGGTCGAGGTCTACTTCACCGGCGCCTCGCCGCTCGCCGCCGCCGCCGTCGAGCAGGGCAACGAGGACCTCTCCATGGCCGAGACCATCGGCTTCCCGGCCGCCGCCATCGTCCTCCTGCTGGCGTTCGGCTCGCTGGTCGCCGCCGCCATCCCGTTGGCCCTCGGCATCGTCGCCGTGCTGTCCGCGTTCGGCGCCCTCGGCATCGCCGCCCACTTCACCAGCTTCGACGTCTTCGTGCAGACCGCGGTCAGCATGGTGGGCATCGCGCTGGGCATCGACTACACGCTCTTCATCGTCACCCGGTTCCGCGAGGAACTGGCCCGGGCCGCCGACACCGGCCGGCAGGAACGGGCCAGGGCCGTCGGCCGGACGCTGGCCACCGCAGGTCAGGCCGTCCTCTTCTCCGGCGTCACCGTGGTCGTCTCGCTGTCCGGGCTCTGGCTGGTCCGCTCGGCCAAGGTCTACTCGATGGCGGTCGGCATGAGCGTCGCCGTACTGGTCATGATGCTCGTCGCGGTCAGCCTGCTGCCCGCGCTGCTCGGCCTGCTCGGCGGCCGGATCAACCGGCTCGCGCTGCCCTGGGCCCGTCGATCCCTGGCACATCCCGACCCGGAACACTCCGTCTGGGCCAGGGCCATCGCCGTGGTCATGCGCCGCCCGGTGCTCATCGCCGCGCTCGGCACCGTCCTGCTCGGCGCCCTGTCCATCCCGGTCTTCCACCTCCGGTACGGGGTCGACCTCGGCGCCGGCGCCGTCGCCGGATCGCCGGCTGGCAAGGGATACACGGTCGTCTCCGAGGCGTACGCGCCGGGCGTGCTGACCCCGATCACCGTGGTCGTCTCCGCCACGGGCAGCAGGCTCAGCGACCCGCAGCTCGACGCCGTCGCCCGGTTCAGTGACCAGGCCGGCGGCAACCGCGAGGTCGCCGACGTCGTCAGCGTCACCCGCGTCCTCGACGCGCAGGCCCAGGGGCACAGCACCGCCCATCTCGACGCGGCGGCGCGGACGGCGGGTGCCGCGCTGGCCGGGCTGGTGAGCAAGGACGCCGACACCACCGTCATCACCATCCGCCCCCGGCACGGCGCCGACACCGACGAGACCGCCGACCTGGTACGCCAGCTGCGCACCCAGGCGGAGGGGGCGTTCGCCGGCACCGGGCTGACCGCGCATGTCGGCGGCGGTCCGGCCGAGATCGTCGACATCACCGACGAGAGCTCGCGGGCCATGCCGCTGGTCATCGGCGCGGTACTGGCCGCGAGCTGGGTGCTGCTGCTGATCGCCTTCCGGTCGCTGGTTCTGCCGTTCGAGGCGATCTTCATGAACCTGCTCACCTCGGGCGCGGCCTTCGGCCTGGCGGTGCTGGTCTTCCAGGATGGACACGCCGCCGGCCTGCTCGGCGTCGACCGGACCGGCTTCATCCAGGTGATCCTGCCGCTGTTCGCGTTCGCCCTGGTCTTCGGCCTCTCCATGGACTACCAGGTGTTCATGCTCTCCCGCATGCGCGAGGAGTGGGACCGGACCGGGGACAACCGGGCCGCTGTCCAGCTCGGCCTGACCCGTACCGCCAAGGTGATCACTGCCGCCGCGACCATCATGGTGGTCGTCTTCGCGTCCTTCATGTTCACCCGCATTCTCGAGATCAAGCAGATGGGCTTCATGCTCGCCCTGGCCGTGCTGATCGACGCGACGATCGTCCGGCTGCTGCTGGTCCCGTCCCTGATGCGGCTGATCGGCCGCGGGAACTGGTGGCTGCCCGGCTGGCTGGGCCGTGTCCTACCCCGCGCCGGTCAGCACTGAGCACGCTCCGGGGAGGTCCCGGCGGATCGCCGCGATCCGCCGGGACCCCTGTCGTACCACCGTCAGTCGGCGGCCGGCTCGACCAGTTCGACCAGGATCCCGCCCGCGTCGCGGGGGTGCACGAAGTTGATCCGGGAGCCGGCCGTACCGGGCTGCGGCTGCTCGTAGAGCAGCCGCACCCCGCGCTCGCGCAGCTCGGCGGAGGTCTTCTCGACGTCGTCCACGGTCCAGGCGATCTGCTGCACGCCGGGGCCGGACTGCCTGAGGAAGCGGGCGATCGGTGAACTCGGGCTCAGCGGGGCGAGTAACTGGAGCCGACCGGCGGCCGGATCCGGCCCGATCGACAGCATCGCCTCCCTGACCCCCTGCTCGGCGTTCTCCTCGATGTGCAGGCAGCGCATGCCGAACAGCGATTCGTACCGCCTGATCGCCTCGTCCAGGTCGTTGACCGCCATGCCGATGTGGTCGATGCCGCGCAGGCCGACGCCGGACAGCGCCGATCCGTCGGCCGGCTGCGAAAGATCGTCAGACATGCCCTCAGCGTAGTGGCAGCCATCGATCAGGCGAAGAGCCTCGGCGCGACGTGGGGAGGGCGGCAGGGCGGACGCGGTCGCCGCCGGCGACCGCGTCCGCCCTGCCTCGGCCGGTCAGGCGATCGGCAGGTTGTAGAAGGTGAGCAGGCCGGCGCCGGCAGCGTTGACGATCCAGGGGCCGGCCCGCAGGTGACCGAGGTAGCTCACCCCCGTCGCGCCGTCGGCCGGCGAGGAGAGGGTCAGCTTCAGCCGACCGCCGGCGAGGTACTCGACCCCCGTCACGGTGACCGTGGTCCCGTTGACCCGGAAGTCCGCGGCCGAACCCGGCTCCACCGTCAGCGGGTCGTCGCTGCGCAACTGGATGGTGATCTCCGTGCGCTCGGCGTTCGAGAACGCTGCGGTGCTCGGGTTCGGCGGGGCGACCCCCTCGCCGGGCCCGTGGTAGAGATCGCGGGCCACCACCGCGAACGTGTGGTCGCCCATCTCCCGGTAACCCTGTGCCCAGGCGTAGTGGCAGCCGTCGTGTCCGGACAGCCCGTTGGTCGACAGCAGGGTCACGCCGAGCGTGTCGCCCATCTGCCGCTGCGCCTCGCGCAGCGCGCCGGTGGTGCTGGTGCCGCACGGCGACGTGCGCACCTGATAGACGAAGTACCGGGTCCCCCCGGCGACGTCGGCTCCCAGCTCGGCGCGCCAGTCGTCGAGTAGCGCGGTGAAGCCGGCGACGTGTACGGCCGCATTGTCGTTGTCGGACTCACCCTGGTACCAGAGCAGCCCGCGCACGTCGCCCAGCACCCCGGCGCCCGCCAGGCGTTGGCGCAGCCGGCCGTAGTTGGTGCCGATGTCGTCCGGGTTGGCGTCCCTGCGCTGGAAGAACGAGATCGGCTGGCCGCCGTGCGCGCCGTTGACGACGGCCACCGGCACCTGGTAGGTGTCCGTGATGCGCCGGGCCATCCGGATGCCCCACTGCCCGATCGAGCCGGGCTGGTTGGTGACCTCGCTGCCGGCGTAGTTCCAGTGCCGGTCCGCCGCGGAGAGGACGGGATCCGCCGTGGGTGACCCGTAGCTGCGGATGAACGGCGACTCCTCGCCGGCTGAGGAGCCATTGTAGGTGGCCGACACGGCGTTGGACTGGCCCTGGATGACATAGACGTCGCCGGCCACGATGCCCTCCCAGACAGCCACTCGGCGGGTCACCTGGGCACCCAGCGCGTGCAGTTCGAACCGGTACTCCCGCAAGGCGGCGTCGATGCGGGGGCGGAACGAGAAGTCGCGCCGGTCGGTCACCTCGGCCGTGTCGGTCCACTCGTCGTCGCCGCTGGTGATGTGGAGCTGCACGGCCTTGACCCGCGGATCCGTGACCACGCCGGACACCGGCACGGTGGCGCCGTTCGCGGCGTCCCGGGGGTACAACTGGCGGTCCTGCGGGTGCTGGTCCAGGGTCAGCACGGAGGACCGGGCATACACGGTCAGCCGACGCTGGGTGAACGTGCCGGCGTTCCCGGCGAACGTCCAGTCCGGATGACCGGTCGGCGCGGAGCCGATGCCGAGCGAGAGCGCCGCGCCGGTCGAGGTGAAGGTGTTGACCGCGAACACGGTGCGCGGCGCGACCGGCGAGGGCCGGCCGGCGCCGACCTGGTGCACCTGGAACGACCCGTACCCGCCGGAGGAGTTGACGGTGTCGTCGGCGTCGTAGAGCGTGGACGAGGCCCCGGAGATCTGCCGGGACGAGCCCGCGCTGTAGGTGTTGGGCCACATCTCCAGGTAGCCCGCCAGGCCGGTGCCCGTGGTCACCCCGGGAACGTTGGTGGCGACGTCCAGGTCGTTGACCCGTTGGCGGGTGATCTCGCCGGTGCGGGTGGGCAGCCCGAGCCGGTGCGCGTCCGTCGTGAAGGGCTCCATGGCCGTCCACACCCACTGCGGGCCCGCCGGGCCGTCGAGCTCAAGGCAGTAGCCGACCCGGTCGAAGCCGGCAGCCAGCATGTCGGTGTGGTCGAAGGTGTACGGCGGGGCCTGGTTGAGCCACCTCGCCTGGGTCGGGAGGTCGAGCGACAGGACCGGGGCGAAGGCGGCCGTGCCGTCGACGTTGGCGGAGCAGGCCGTGTCATCGGCCGCCCGGCCTGCGGCGAGCGTGGGGCCGGCCGCGTCCGCGGCGAAGGTGGGGCCGGCGGCCGCTGCCGGCGCGGAGACCACCCCGATCGAGGCCAGCAGGAGCAGGCCGGCCGCGGCGAGCGCGACGCCGGGCCGGCGTGGCGTCGCGGCGCGGGGCCCGGGGGAGAGGTGTGGACGGGGCATGACTCGTACCTCCAGCAAGGTCGTGTTCGTGTCCGCCGGAACGATGTACCACATGCCTAGCAGTGGACATTCACGTTCTGCAATGTCGTTGCGGTGAGTGGTTGGATCCTGGCGACGGGGGTGCGCTCCCGGGCGACGAACGGGCGACCGGTTTCCGTCCACTGGCACCGAATCGACCGGGATGAAGAGGGCCTCGGCTATCAACCGATTGACGACATGCAGCATGCGCATTAACTTCTCACCTATCGCAAGCAAACTTCCGCTACCTGCATGTCGGCAGCGCCTATCCGCAAGTTGGTTGCCGCCCAGCGTGTGCTCGCCGGGTTGCGCGGCGGAACTCCCGTCCCTGATGACAACGCGCTCTCGCGAAGGAGCTTGAGATGGACACTGGACGACGTGACTTCCTGAAGATCCTGGGACTTGGCTCCGTGGGTGCGGCCTTGCCTGCGGCGCTGCTGCCCAGCGCACCCGCGTTCGCCCAAGGCGAGGACATCACCGCCAACAGTGTGAACCTCGGCAACGACCGGCTCAGCCTCGACTGGCGGCGTGGTACGACCGGCTGGGTGGTGGAGCGGGTCCGGGTACGTGGCCGTGCAGGTTGGCGCGAGCTGTCCGGGGTGACGGGCGAGTACCGGCTCCTCACCTCGACGACCGCGCCGTCCGCCGGCGACGCCGCCACCAAGCCGGTCGGCGATGAGGTGCGCTGCTATCCCGAGCGGGCCTGGCGTACCCCGGACGGCATCGCGTTCCAGGCGGCGCTTCCGGCCGGAACGCTGACCGCCCAGTGGGCCCTCGACCCGACCGCGTCCGACGTGGTCGTCACGCTGACCTTCGCGCCGGCCGTCACCGCCTACTACTCCTTGATGTCACCCGCGCTCGCCGCCGTCGCGCCCGACGAGCTGCGGCGCGGGGTGATCCCTGGCTACTGGACGGGCACCGCGATCCAGTCGCGCGAGGATCTCGGCTACCGGTACGGCATTGGCGTGCCGGCCAGCCCACTGGTCGCGCGGGAGCGGACCGCGACGACCGCCACCACCCTGGTGGAGACCACCGGCGGAATCACCCTCGGCGTGGTCGCCGCTCCCGGCACCGCCCGTGACCCATGGGAGTCAGACACCAGTACGCACAGCAGATGGCAACTGGGCCTGTCGACGGTGGACCGCCGGGGTGAACTCCTGCCCACCGCGCACCACCCCGTGCTGGGCCAGGCCGGCTCCCTGGTGGCGGCCGGCCAGGCGCTCCAGTTCAGCTTCCGGTACCTGCTCCGGGAGGGCGACTGGTTCGACGCGTTCAAGCACGTCGTCTACGACGTCTACGACCTGCGCAGCTATCTCCGGCTGGCCCGCAACAAGCGGTCGCTGGTCAACCGGCTGGCAGTCATGCAGGACTTTGTCGCCGGCCCCTCCTCACGCTGGCACGTTTGGACCTTCAAGGGGCTGGAACTCGGCGCGGAGAGCGACAAGCTCTCCGACGTCGGCGCGATGTGGATGATGCGGGCGCTCACCGGAGACCCGGTCATCGAGCATGAGCGCCTGCCGTACGCCCGCAACTTCAAGCTTGCCCAGCAGGAGACCGAGCCGGGCCCGTTCCAGGGCGCGGCGCTCGGCGAGTACTACTCGGCCCGTGACGGCCGGTGGGTGAGCGAGAACTACCGCGCCAACACCGCCCCCTTCAACCAGGACTACGTCTCCCCGATCTTCACCACCTTCTACACCCTCGCCGACGTCGGGAACATCCTGCTCTTCCAGCCCGATGACACCGAGTTGCGCGACCGGCTGCGGCTCGCCGCCGACAAGCTGCTCTCCTGGCAGCACCCGGACGGCAGCTTCGACATCGGCTACCTGCGCGCCGATCCGACGGTGAAGATCTACCCGGAAGTGCCGGACCTGCGGGCCACCTGGTACGGCCTGCTGGTCGCCTACCGGACGTTGGGTGACGCCCGGTATCTCGACGGCGCGCGGCGCGGCGCCGACTGGCTCATCGCCAACGCCGTGGCGACCGGCAGCTTCATCGGGGTCTGCGACGACGTCCGGCTGGTCAGGGACTTCCAGGTCGTCTTCGCCGCGCAGGCGCTGCTGGAACTCGGCGAGGCCACCGGCGAGCGCCGGTACGTGAATGCGGCGATCGAGGCCGCGCGGCTCTACACCACGCACGTCTACACCCACCCCACGCCGAGCACCGACTCCCGGGTCTTCCACGGGGAGGAGATGCCGCAGTGGCGCACCAGTCAGGCCGGGCTCGGTTTCGAGCACGCCGGCTTCACCGGCAGCGCCAACGGGGCCGGTCCGATCCTGCTCTGCTGCCACACCGGCGCCTTCGTCCGGTTCCACCAGCTCACCGGTGAGAAGCTCTTTCTCGACATGGCCCGGACGGCGGCCCGGGGGCGGGACGCCTTCGTGGACCAGAGCCGGGGCATCCCGTCGTACTACTGGTCCGCCGGCCCCGGCGGCGCCGGCGTGTTCCCGTGGCACGGCTGGTGGCACATGGGGTGGATGATCGACTATCTGCTGGCCGAGGCGCGGCTGCGGTCGCACGACCGGATCACCTTCCCGCGCGGGTACATGACCGCGAAGGTCGGCGCCTCGGCGCCGTACGGCTTCGCGGACGGCTCGGTCTACGGGCAGGCGGCCCGGTTGTGGCAGCCCGCCGGCCTGGTCGACACAGGTGATCCGAACGTGGAACACCTGACCGCCCTCGCCACGAACGGGAAACGGCTGTTCCTGATGCTGGTGAACGGCAGCCCGGAGCGGATCGAAACCACCGTGCGACTCGACCCGCGCGCGCTGTCCCCGGGCCAGCGCGCCACGTGGGGTGCCTGGCAGGTGCTCGCGGGACGGGTCGACGCGACCGACGGCGGCTGGCACGTGCAGCTGAAAGGCGAGGACCTGGCCGTCCTCGCGATCGACGTCGACCTCGCCGACGACCCGCTCGGCCCCCGGCCGCGTACCTTCGCCATCGGCGGTGAGCTGTTGGCCCCGACGCTCAGCTGGGCGTACTGGACGCAGACCACGAGCTGGGTCGAGTGGCGGGTCGCCGGCGCGCCGGAATGGACCGCGACCCCCGAGGCGCAGGGATACCGGTTCTCCGCCACACTGGACCTCTCCACGGTGGCTACCCCGGCGGCCGTGGAGATCCGGGTGGCGACGCGGTCGACGTCCGGCGCGATCGGTTACTCGGAGCCGATCAGCCGGCAGGTCTACCGGGTCGGTGCCAATCTCGCGTTGCGCGCCCCCGCCACGGCCTCCTCGACATACAACACCACGTACAGCCCGGACAAGGCGGTCGATGGCGACCGGACCAGCACGTCGAGCCGGTGGCTCTCGGCGGTGGGCGATGCCCGTCCGACCCTGACCGTCACCCTGCCGTCAGTGACGATCCCGAAGCTGGCGCGGATCAACAGCGGCCCGGACGACTCCCAGCGGCTCGCCGACTTCACCGTTCAGGCGCTGGTCGGTGACGAGTGGGTGACTGTCGGATCGGTCGTCGAGAACACGCAGCGCAGCGTGGACGTGCTGCTCGAGCCGCGAGAGACCCGGCAGCTCCGGCTGTCGATCAGCAGGCCGTCCCGGGACCCGGTCAACGTCGCCCGGGTCTTCGAGTTCGAGCTGTACGACGAACTGCACTGATCGATTCACCGCCCACCGTCCCGCAAGGAGGCCTCCTTGACCAGACGGACCCGCCGATGGGCCGCCGCGGCCCTGGCGCTCGTCCTGGTGGCCGGCGCCGCCCTGTCAGCCGGGGCGGTGGCGCCCGCCGACCCGGCCCGCGTCGCGGCGGCGGCCCCGCAGCTCTTCTTCGACGACTTCACCGCGGGGCTCACCGGGTGGCGTGCCCTGACCGGATCGCTCGGCGAATGGACGACGACCAACGCCGAATTCCCGTACGTCACAGTCGACACCCGCACCCAGTCCTCCGGCCGGTACGTCACCCCGGTCACCCCGGTCGGGCTGCCGGCGGCGTACGAGCTGCGCACGCGGGTCCGCGTCGAGGCGGTCGCTGACTCACCCACGGTCTCCCTGTTGACCGACTTCCGCGAGCCGTACTCGGTGACCCAGAACAACCTGGCCGCACAGCTGTCCGGCTGGTCCGGGGTGCAGATCTCCCGCCCGGTGACCAGGACGGTGTGCCGGGGCGCCGCGCCGGTGCGCCAGGGGGAATGGCACGACCTGGTCATCCGGCGGGCCAACGACATCTCGGTCGTGGAGCTCGACGAGCAGCGGGTGGCGGTCGTCGACTCGCCGGCGGCCGGCGGCACGATCGGGCTGGGGGTCTACCACGCCCGTGCGTCCTTCGCGAGCGTGGTGGTGAACGCCCTGGACGGCGTGCCGGCCGACCATCCCACCGCCGCAGCGGGTTGCGGCTGGACCGAGCCCGGCGAACCGGACGCCGACCAGCCGGTGTTCGTCAACCAGAGCGGCTACAACCTCGGCCAGGCCAAGCGGGTCACCGCGCCGCGGGCGGTGGACGGGGACCGGTTCCGGGTCACCGACGCGGCCGGGGCCGTCCGATACGAGGGGACGCTACGCGGCCAGGTGGGCGACTTCACCGGCTTCGATCCCGCGGACACCGGCCCGTTCACGGTGGTGGTGGAGGGATCGGCGGGCACCGGCACGTCGGTGCCGTTCGGGATCGGGGCGGACTGGATCGAGCGGGTGTCCTACCGCCGGGCCGTCGAGTTCATGACCGACGTGCGCTGCTACTACGGCGACTTCAGCAGGATGGTCTACGGCGGCGCCGACGCGCAGAACTGCGCCAACGGCGTCGGCTGGCGGGACTCGCACCAGATGTCGTTCGAGCTTCCCTCGCTGATCGACATGTACCTGGCGAACCCGTCGGCGTTCGCGCAGATCAAGGATCCTGACGCCCGGTACGTCGGACTGCCGGTGCAACTGCCGCCGGACACACCGGAGATCGTCCGACTGATCCACTGGGCGGTGGAGGTCTACCTCGGTGGGAAGGTCAACCACACCCTGCTCAAGGAACAGCTCGCCGCGTTCCTCTACGCCTACCCCTACCTGCGGGAGTACATCCCATACGAGGTCTACCAGCGGGCCCGTGACTACCTGTTCCCGATCTGGGGCGACGAGGGCAAGGACCGGTTCGCCTGGTACGACAACACCCCGCACACCGCCAACCTCTTCCAGGTCTACACGCAGGTGGGCACGGGCAAGGGTGAGCTGCCGCCCGGCCACTCGGTGTGGCCGAACGTGATGATGTACGAGGTCGCCAAGCGGGAGGGGCGCGACGACGCCGACCGCTACCTCGCGGCGGCTCGGGGCCAGGCGGCCTGGCTCGTCGACCATCTGGACGTCACGGACCCGACCGTCACCAAGGGCCAGCGGCAGGGGGAGTACCACCTCGTCACCGGCCTGGTCCGGCTGCTCTCGGCACACCCCGACCAGGCCCCACCCGGCACCCTGGACTTCATCCGCGACTGGGCCCGCCAGGTGATCGAGCGTTCCGACAACCTTTGGGACTTCCGCCGGTACTCGGCCGACCGGTGGACCATCCCGCCGTTCAGCGGCGGCGGTTCGGCCAGTGACCCCAACGAGACGGGCAACGTCGCCGGCTTTGCCGCGCCCGCTCTCGCCGCCGCGCGGGTGCTCGGCGACGACCCGATGGCCGCCCGGCTCCGCCAGATCGCGGTGGCCCACGTCGACGACATCTTCGGCCGCAACCCGACCGGCCGGCACGCGTCCTACCGGGCCGCGACCGCGCAGTGGGGGTTCGAGGGCGTGGAACGCGGCTGGTACTCGGAGTACCAGGGCGGGGCGGGCCGCCTGCAGGGCGCGCGCGGGGTGCTCGACGGCAGCCCCAAGAACGCCCACTATCCCTACAACCCCGGTGCCGGGAACATCGGCCACTCCGAGGGCTGGGTCACCTTCAACACGGCGTGGAACGAAACGCTGGCGTGGCGCGCGTACGACACCACCACCGTGCGGGTGGTCGACGGTACCGGGGCGGCGCTCGACCGACTGCCCGAGGGAACCCGCGCCACGGTCCGCCTGACCGCGCCGCTCAACCTCGACCCGGCGGCACTGGACCGGGCCGACGTGTGGGTGCGCGTCAACGACCGTACGCCGCAGCGGCTCGTCGCCGTGCAGACCGGCCAGAACGCCACCACGTACGCCGCCGACCTGGACCTGACCTCGCTCGGCGCGGCCTTCGGCGACACCGTGACCCTCTCGTACGGCTTCGGCGGCTTCGCGCACGAGGCCGAACTGGCCGTCACCGCCCCGCTGTGTCAGGGCCGGCCGGCGACCATCATCGGCACCGACGGGGCCGACCGGCTGATCGGGACGGCCGGCGACGACGTGATCGTCGGCAAGGGCGGTGCGGACGAGATCGTCGGCCTGGCCGGTGACGACGTCATCTGCGGCGGCGACGGCGCGGACCGGGTAATCGGGGGCGGGGGCGACGACACGCTGCTCGGCGGTGCCGGCGACGACGTGCTGACCGGCGGCCCGGGCGACGACCGGCTG
Organism: Micromonospora yasonensis; assembly: GCF_026013475.1. Lineage (GTDB taxonomy): Bacteria > Actinomycetota > Actinomycetes > Mycobacteriales > Micromonosporaceae > Micromonospora > Micromonospora yasonensis. Next base: position 12,877 of record NZ_JAPDPH010000180.1, read on the forward strand.
TACGGCGGCCCGGGCCACGATGTGCTCACCGACGCGGGCGGCCAGGACGTGATCGACCAGGACGGCCCGGTCGCGTGAGGCACCGCGGTGCCGGGTGGTCGTGCGCGACCCGGCACCGCGGCCACCATCGCGCCGCGTGCGGCCGGTGTCCGGGGCGGCCCTCAGCTCACCGGCGCAGCACCCCGTCGAGCAGGGCGGCGGCCGACGCCCGGTCGGGCAGGCCGGCGGTGTCCCCGGGCGCGGCGACCACCGCGGCGGCCAGCGCGTTGCCCAGCGCCGCCGCGCCGGCCGGCGGGACGCCCCGCAACCGAGCGGTCAGATAGCCGCCGGCGAAGGCGTCACCGGCGCCGACCGGATCCACCACCACCGTCGCGGCGCTCGGCAGGTGCACCGCTGCGTCTGGCGTCCCACCGGCGTGGTAGCAGCCGTCCGCGCCGGCCTTGAGGACGGTTTCCCGCACCCCGGCCGCGGTCGCCGCGGCGAACACCTCGTCCGGGTCGGACGGATCGCGTACGCCGAGGACGGGGCCGGCCTCGTCGGTGCCGAGCAGCAGCACGTCGACGTGCCCGAGCAGCGCCCGTACGTCGGCGGCCTGCCGCTCGACCGGCCCGAGGGCGGGGCGCAGGTTCGGGTCGAGCGCCACGGCCGTACCGGCCCGCCGGGCGGTGCGGACCACCGACGTCACGGCCGCGCGGGGGCCGGGGCCAAGCGCCAGCGTGACGCCGGAGACGGCGGCCATCCGGGGACGGGCGGCGAGCAACCGGACCCCGTCGGCCTCGTCGAGGTGCGCGGCCGCCGAACCGCGCCGGTAGTAGTACACCCGCCGCTGCCCGTCCGGCCGGGCATCCTTGAGGAACAGGCCGGTCGGGTGGTCGGGGTCGACCGCCACCAGCGTGGTGTCCACGCCGGCGGCCCGGGCCTCGGCCAGCACCCGGGCGCCCAGCGGGTCGGCGCCGACCCGGCTGCAGAAACCCGTGCCGGCGCCGAGCCGGGCCGCGGCCACGCAGAGGTTGAGTTCCGCCCCGGCCACGTGGACCTCGACGGTGGCCGTGTCCGCGAGCGCGGCCCCCGGGGGCGGCTGGAAGAGTGCCATCGCCTCGCCCAGCCCGACGAGGTCGAGCCGTGCGGGCGGGGCCGCCGTGGTCACGTCAGCCACCTCGCCCGAAGGTCGTCGCGGAGAAACGCGGCGGGCGACGCGATGGACAGCCCGCCGTCGACCGGCAGCACGGCGCCGGTCACGAAGCCCGCCCCGGCCAGGAACAGCACCGCCGCCGCGACCTCTTCCGGGGTGCCGGTGCGCCCGAGCGGGTAGCCCGCCGCGGCGTCCGGCAGGCCCGCTCCGCCGATCATGCCGGGCGCGACGGCGTTCACCCGCACCCCGGCCGGCCCGTACTCCAGCGCGAGCTGGCGGATCAGGCCCTCCAGTCCCGCCTTCGCCGCCGCGTAGGCGGGTAGCCCGGGCGCCGCCAGGACGGCGT
>NZ_JAPDPH010000181.1 GCF_026013475.1 Micromonospora yasonensis
CCCCAGCCGATGTCGGCCCCGCCCGGGTCGGCGTACGGGGCGCCGGGGGCGGGCGCTGGCAAGGGCCGGGCCGCCCTGGTCCTCGCCATCGTCGCCGGGCTGCTCCTCGTGCTCGGCGGCGTGATGACCGGCCTCTACGTCACCACCAACGGCAAGCTGGACAAGGCTGAGAAGCAGGTCAGCCAGCGGGACGGCACGATCGCGGCCAACCGGCAGGAGATCGACAAGCTGAAGGCCGACCTCCAGTCGGTCCGGGACAAGCTGGCCGACACCGAGCAGGACCTGACCGGCACCAAGAACGACCGGGACGAGCAGGCCCGGCAGAAGAAGGTCATCGCCACCTGCCTGGACAAGCTGACCACCGCCCTGCAGGCGGCGTCGCGCGGCGACAAGGCCGCCTTCGACAAGGCAAGCAAGGGCATGGACAAGGTCTGCGACGAGGCCGACAACTACCTCTGAGCAGCCGCTCGGCACGGGCCGCCCCGGTCACCCGGCGCGGCCCGTCCGCGTTCCGCTCATCGGGCCGGCGCCGGGCGTCGAGGGCTGCGCAGTCTCCCGGAAAGTGCTGCCTCAGAGCGCTCGGAGACAGCACTTTCCCCGAAGTTGTGCGCGACCCCGCACGGCGGAGGCGGGCGCGGGGCGTGGTCAGGCGGCGCCGGCGGGGCGGCGGGTGGGGAGGGCGGTCACGCCGGGGGGCGGCAGCCCGGCCGTCGAGGCCAGCAGGGTGCACCAGCCGAGCAGGTGCGGGGCCAGGTCGACCCCGAGCGGGGTCCAGGACGCGCGGATCTCGATGTCCCCGGCGGTGGGCGGCCCGGCCAGCTCGCCGAACCGGGTGGAGAGGGTCTGGGTGACGGTGCCGCCGATCGCCCGGTACCGGGCGTGCTGCGCGTCCAGCGCGTCGGTCAGCCAGGTCCAGCCCACCCCGGGCAGCAGCGGGTCGCTGGCCAGGTCCACCTCCAGCTCGGCGGTCACGTAGGTGACCAGCCGGAGGGTGCCCTGCCAGGCCTCGTGGCCGGCCGGGTCGTGCAGCAGGATCAGCCGCCCGGTGGCCACCTCGTCCTCGTCCCGCAGCACGCCGGCGGAGAGCGCGAACGCGTACGGGGCCAGCCGCTGCGGCGCGCCGACCTCCTCCAGCACGATCTCGGGGCGGCAGGTCGCCGAGCGCAACCCGGCGACCGCGCGAGCGAAGGTTTCCGGGAGCGCGATCGGGGGGGCCATGCCGGCAGCCTATGCCGCAGTCCACTCGTACCGGACGACGGCACGCCGGGCGGCGGTCACGATCATGTGACAGCGGCGCCCGGTGTTAACCGGGGGCCCTTCCTATACCGCAAGCGTTAACCGGGGGCCCTTCCTTTCACGTCACAAAAGGTGATGGTGAGCGCGAGCGCCGTTCGGGCGCGTGGCACGATGGCCGCGATGACCACCGACACCACGGGCATTGCCGCCCGAGACGGACAGCCCCGCCGCGGCGGGCCGGCCGACTCGCCCTTCGTCCGCGCCTGCCGGCGCGAGCCGGGCCCGCACACCCCGGTCTGGTTCATGCGCCAGGCCGGCCGGTCCCTCCCCGAATATCGGGAGATCCGGGCCAATGTGCCGATGCTGGAGTCCTGCCGCCGCCCTGACCTGGTCACCGAGATCACCCTCCAGCCGGTCCGCCGGCACGGGGTGGACGCCGCGATCCTGTTCAGCGACATCGTGGTCCCGGTGGCCGCCGCCGGCGTCGACCTGGACATCGTGGCCGGCACCGGGCCCGTGGTGGCCGAGCCGGTGCGCGGCCGCGCCGACGTCGACCGGATCCGGCCGATCGGCCGCGACGACGTGCCCTACGTGGACGAGGCGGTCCGCCAGCTCGTCGCCGAGCTGGGCGACACCCCGCTGATCGGCTTCGCCGGCGCCCCGTTCACGCTGGCCAGCTACCTGGTCGAGGGCGGTCCGTCGCGGACCCACGCCAAGACCAAGGCGCTGATGTATGGCGACCCCGATCTGTGGCACGCGCTCTGCGCCCGGCTCGCCGAGGTGACGCTCGCCTTCCTGCGGGTGCAGGTCGACGCCGGGGTCTCCGCGGTGCAGCTCTTCGACTCGTGGGCGGGCGCGCTCTCCGAGGCCGACTACCGCCGCTACGTGCTGCCGCACTCGACCCACGTGCTCACCGGCCTGGCCGACGACTGCTCCGGGTCGCGGCGCGGCGACAGACGCGCCGAGCCGGAGCGGTCGCCAGGCGTGCCCCGGATCCACTTCGGGGTGGGCACCGCCGAGCTGCTCGGCGCGATGAGCGAGGCCGGCACCGACGTGGTCGGCGTCGACTGGCGTACGCCGCTGGACGTGGCGACCCGCCGGATCGGCCCGGACAAGGCCGTGCAGGGCAACCTCGACCCGTGTGTGCTGCTCGCCCCCTGGCCGGTGATCGAGGCCGAGGTGCGCCGGATCCTCGACCAGGGGCGGGCCGCCCCCGGTCACGTGTTCAACCTCGGTCACGGCGTGCTGCCGGAGACCGACCCCGATGTGCTGACCCGGGTGGTCGCGCTGGTGCACGAGCTCAGCGCGCGGCCGGTCGAATAGAGGAGGGACCGTGGCGCGACCGTGGCGGGTGGCGATCGTCGGTGGGGGGATCACCGGGCTGGCCGCCGCCGTCTGGTTGCGTGACCTCGCCCCCGCCGGCACCGAGATCACCGTGTACGAGCAGTCCGGCCGCCTCGGCGGCAAGCTGCACACCGGCGAGCTGGCCGGCGGCCCGGTCGAGTTCGGTGCCGAGTCGTTCCTGATGCGCGACCCGACCGGCGCGGAGTCAGGAGCCGTGGCCCTGGTCCGCCGGCTCGGCCTGGCCGAGGCGATCGTGCACCCGACGGTCGGACAGGCCGCGCTCGTGGTCGACGGCGGGCTGCGCCCGGTCCCGGGCGGCACCCTTGTCGGCGTACCAGGGGATCTGGACAAGGTGGCGGCGGTGGCGCAGCCGGCGGCGGACGCCGACCGCGACGCCGGCCGGCCGCTGCTCGGCCCGGACCAGGACGTCGCGGTCGGCGCGCTGGTCCGCGACCGGCTCGGCGACCAGGTGGTGGACCGGCTGGTCGACCCGATGCTCGGCGGCGTCTACGCCGGCCGGGCCGACGACCTCTCCCTGGTCACCACCATGCCGGCCCTGGCCCGGGCGGCCCGCAGCGAGCACACCCTGGTCGGCGCGGTCCGCGCCGCGCAGGCCGCCGCACCCCGCACCGCCGGCGCGCCGGTCTTCGGCACCCTCGCCGGCGGGCTGACCACCCTGGTCGAGGCGGCGGCCCGGGTGAGCGGCGCGACGATCCGCCGGGACGCCACGGTCCGCGAGCTGCACCGCGGCCCGGCCGGCTGGCGGCTCACCGTCGGCCCGACCCGCGACCCTGACGACGGCTCCAGGTCGCGGCGCGGCGGCAGACGCGCCGAGCTGGAGTTGTCGAACGTGGAGGCCGACGCGGTGCTGCTCGCCGTGCCGGCCCGCCCGGCCGCCCGGCTGCTCGCCGGCCCGGCGCCCGAGGTGGCCGGCACCGTCGGCGGGCTGGACTACGCCAGCGTCGCCCTGGTCACCATGGCCCTGCCCGAGCCGGAGCTGCCGGAACTCTCCGGCTTCCTGGTGCCGGCCACCGAGGGGCTGTTGATCAAGGCGTCCACCTTCTTCACCACCAAATGGGGGCACCTGCGCCGGGCCGACCGGCTCGCCCTGGTCCGCGCCTCCGTCGGCCGGTACGGCGACGAGGCGTCCCTGCAGCGCACCGACGACGAACTGGTCGCCACCGTGCACCGGGAGCTGTCGAAGGTGCTGGGCAGCGCGCTGCCCACCCCGGTGGCCGGGCACGTGCAGCGCTGGGGCGGCGCCCTGCCGCAGTACACCCCCGGTCACCTCGCCCGGGTGGCGGCGGTACGGGCGGCCCTGCGCGCCGCCCACCCGACGCTGGCCCTGGCCGGGGCCGGTTACGACGGCGTCGGCATCCCGGTCTGCGTCCGCTCCGGCGAGACGGCGGCCGAAGAGATCATCACAGCACTGGGAGGATCGGCAGCATGACCGAGCAGACCAACGCGGCACGGCTGCGGGAGCTCAACGAGACCATCCGCTACACCATGTGGTCGGTGTACCGGGCCACCAGCCCCCTCCCGTCCCTGCGCGAGAACGTCGTCGACGAGGTCGAGTCGCTCTTCGAGGAGTTGGCCGGCAAGGACGTCACCATCCGGGGCACGTACGACGTGGCCGGGCTGCGCGCCGACGCCGACCTGATGATCTGGTGGCACTCGTCGTCCAGTGACGCCCTGCAGGACGCGTACCTGCGGTTCCGCCGGACCACTCTGGGCCGGGCGCTCACCCCGGTCTGGTCGCAGATGGCGTTGCACCGGCCGGCCGAGTTCAACAAGAGCCACATCCCGGCCTTCCTGGCCGGCGAGGAGGCCCGGGCCTACCTCTGCGTCTACCCGTTCGTCCGCTCCTACGAGTGGTACCTGCTGCCGGACGCCGAGCGGCGGGAGATGCTGGCCGAGCACGGCAAAATGGCCCGCGGCTACCCGGACGTACGGGCCAACACGGTGGCCTCCTTCGCCCTCGGCGACTACGAGTGGATGCTCGCCTTCGAGGCCGACGAGCTGCACCGGATCGTCGACCTGATGCGCGACCTGCGGGCCGCCCGGGCCCGCCGGCACGTCCGGGAGGAGATCCCCTTCTACACCGGACGTCGCCGCCCGATCGCCGACATCGTCACCTGCCTGGTCTGAGCTACCCGCGCAGACGCGACGGGCCCCGGAGGAAGCTCCGGGGCCCGTCGCCGTCGGGTGGCGCTACTTGATATAGCCGAACCCGTCCGTGGTGACCCGGGGCCGGCCGCTGGTGCCGACCACCACGATCTTGATGGTGTGCGCGCCGCTGGTGCTCCAGCTCTTCGTCCAGACCGCCTGCCGGTACGCGGTGCTGCTCGCCTTCAGGTCCACCGTCGCCACCTTCACCCCGTCCAGGTAGACGTACACCTGGCCGGAGGTCGAGGAGCGGGTGGCGATGAACGACACCGACCGGCCGGTGAAGGACAGCTTCATGGTGGCGCCCTTGGCGGTGCTGGTGAGCGCCTTGCCACCCAGGTGGGCGGTGTTGTAGGTGGTCGACCAGGTGCCGGTGCGCGAGGCCGACGACTCGGGGAAGAGCATCGGGGTGCGGCTGTTCGAGGCGGTGGCCGAGTTGCCGGCCCAGTCCAGCGCCTTCATCGACCAGGTCGTCGCGACCCCCGGCTTCGCCAGGACCGACGCGCTGGTGGTGGTCGGCCCGTAGGTGATCGCGCTCGGCGCGGTCAGATACACCGCCCGCAGTGCGGCGTTGTCGGCGGCCCGCCAGGAGAGCGTGACGGGCACCGAGGTGCTGTTGACCGTCCCGCCACGCAGGCCCACCTCCGGCTTGGCGGAGAAGGTCGGCGCGGTGGGGTCGCCGACGACCGTCTGGGCGGCGGTGGTGGCGGTGCGGCCCAGCCGGTGCGCGGCCCGGATCTGCAGGGTGTGCGCGCCGGCGCCGACGGTGACCGCGGCCGACCGGGCGGTGCCCGCCGCGGTGGCGACGACGGACCCGTCCAGCAGCACCTCGAACTTCGCGATCAGCGCGCTGGGCGTGCCCACCGACCAGGACACGGTGGACGTTCCCCGGGTGTACCAGGTGGTGCCCGACTTCCCGCCGGTGACCCCGGTGAGCGCCAACCCGGTGATCGTCGCCGCCTTCAGCCGGAGGCCGCCGAGCTGGCCGTAGAGCGCGTCACCCGGGCACTCCGTGGCGACCGCGTCGCGGTGCCCCGAGACGCGGTTGAACGTCACCGACTGGCCGAGGGGATACTTCCCGTTCACGCCGGAGACCAGGGTGACCGTGCCGGCCGGGTCGTTGCCGTACTGGCCCAGCTTGTAGGCCGCGACGTGCGCGATCGCGTCCTGGACCACGACAGGCACGCCGGAGCTGATGTAGGTGCCGAGCACGGCGATCGCCGCGGTGTCGGTGTTGAAGCCGTACGTGTGGGCACCGGTCACCGGCTTGTCGATGCCGCCCTTGCGGCCCTCGAAGACCACCCCGCACTTGTCGACGAGGAAGTTGTAGCCGATGTCGTTCCAGCCGTTGCTCTTGACGTGGTAGACCTCGATGCCCCGGACGATCGCGGCCGAGTCGGCGCAGCTGTAGGTGTTGGTGCCCGCGGTGTGGTGGACGAAGAACGCCTTCACCGTCTTCCCGTACGTCGGCGGGTCGGTGACGATCGACTCGTCGGCCTGCCAGCCGGCGCGGGTGACCACCTTCGGGGTGGGGACCGGGTTCGGCGCGGCGGTGGGGGAAGCGGTGGTGGGCGCCGGCGCGGTGGTGGTGGCCGGGGCCGGCGCGGTGGTCTCGACCGGCGCGGTGGTCTCGGTGGGCGCCGGGGCGGTGGTCTCCGCCGGGGCGGTGCTGTCCGTCGGGGCCGGCGCCGTGGTGTCGGTCGGCGCGGGTGCCGTGGTGTCGGTCGCGGCGGGATCGGTGGCGGTCGGCTCGAGCGCCCGCAGTTGCGCGACCGGCCGCAGTCGGTCCCGGCTTCCCGGTGCCCGCCCGGCGGCCCCCGCCTTGCGGCGCTTCGGCTGGCCCGGATCGACCAGTTCCAGCCGCAGCCCGGCGGGGAGCCGGTCGCTGGTGCCGCCGCTGGCCGCCACCGCGCGCACCTCCACGCCGTCGGAGGCGCCGACCCAGAGCGGGTCGGTGCCGCCGCGGGCCCGGCCCGCCTCGGCCCCCGACTCCGGCCCGCGGTGGCTGTCCAGCTCCAGCGGCTGCCAGTCGGACCAGCCGCCCCCCACGGCCCGGGTGCGCACCGAGATGGTGCCCCGGAAGGTGGCCTTCGGGTTCGTCCAGGTCACCCCGATCATGGCGAAGCGGTCGGTGTCCCGACGCGGGACGGTGACCTCGCGGCCGGTGGCGGCCGGGAAGTCCACGGTGTGCAGTGCGGTGGTCACCGGCCCGTCCCCGGCGGCCCACTCCGCGCCGTCGTCGCCGTAGCTGACCGCGACCAGGCCGACCGTGCCGGCCACGGCGGTGGCCGCCGTCGCTGCCACGATGCCCGCCCGGCGGCTGGTCCAGCGGATCCCCGTAAATTTCACGCTTTAGTTCCCTTCGACGTGTCCCAGTGGACAGCGCGGGAATCGATCGTGGTGTTACCTGGCGGCCCCGAGCGGCGCATCGGGGTGTGCGGGATGCCGTCCTCGACGTAGCCGGGGCCGCTGACCGTGAAGCCGTGCCCGGCGTAGAAGTCGACCAGGTGGCTCTGCGCCTCCAGCACGCACGGCCGGTCGCCGACCAGCGCCAGGGCCTCGCTCATCAACCGGCCGGCCAGGCCCGCGCCGCGGGCCGCCGGCGCGACCACCACCCGGCCGATCCGGTCCACCCCGTCCGGGTCGGCCAGGATCCGCAGGTACGCCAGCACCGCGCCGTCGCGGGTCAGCCACAGGTGCCGGGTGCCCGCCTCGGTGTCCCGGCCGTCCAGTTCGGGGTACGGGCAGGCCTGCTCGACGACGAACACGTCGATGCGCAACCGGAGCAGGTCGTGGAAGGTGCGGGCGTCCAGCTCGGCGAAGGTGGCGACGTGCGACTCGACAGGCATCCCGAAAGGTTAGGTCGCGTCCACCTCGCCGCCCCGGGCGGCCCGGGCGGCGGTGGCCCGGCGGCGGGCCAGGGTGCCGGCGGCGGCCACCCCGACCAGCGCGGCGACGACGCCGGCGACCTTCCACGGGCCCAGCCCCGCCAGCCAGCCGCTCAGCGCGCCCTGCGCCCGGCCGGCCGCGTCGATCACCGGATCGCCGGCGTCGCCACCGGCGAGCAGCCGGACCTCGTACCAGCCGTACCAGGCCACGTAGCCGCCGGTGAGCACCAGCAGCAGGCCGGCCAGCCGGCCGAGCAGCGGCGCGGCCCGCCGGGTGCGCCGGACCAACGACTCCCGGGCCAGCGCCACCGCGAGGGCCGCCGCGCCGACCGCCAGCCCCATGCCGAGGGCGTACGCCACGAAGAGGCCCACGCCCGCGGCCGGGCTGCCGGCCCGGAAGCCGGCCACCACCACGGCCAGGAACGGGCCGATCGTGCAGCCGAGCGAGGCGACCGCGTACCCGGCGCCGAAGAGCGCCATCGAGCCGAACCGGGCCCGGACCGCGGGGCCGGCCGCCGGGCGCGGGGTGAGCGCCGGCAGCTGCCGGCCGGCGAGCAGCCACCCGCCGGCCACCACCAGCGCCGCCCCGATCAGCACCGACACCCACGGCAGGCGCTGCGCCACGGCGTCCGCGACCGGCCCGGCGAGCAGCCCGAACGTACCGAAGACCGCGACGAAGCCGGCGGTCATTGCGCCGGTCAGGGCCAGTGCCCGGCCCACCGGCGCGAGCGCCCCGGGGGCGGCCGTCGGGCCCTCGCCGAGCACCAGCACCGACAGGTACGCGGGCAGCAGCGCGAACCCGCACGGGTTCACCGCAGCGAGCAGGCCGGCGGCGAGAGCCAGGCCGTAGGGGGCGTCGGACATGTCAGGACAGCCCGGCGACCCGCCGGCGCAGCTCCGCCTGGGACAGCGCCCCGGAGTGCACCACCTTCCCGGAGGAGTCGAGCAGCACGTACCACTCCTGGCTGGTGACGCCGAACCGGCGCCACACCGCGCCCTCGTCGTCGGCCAGGTTGGGGAAGGCCGCGATGCCGGTGTCCGTGGCGAAGCGGCGCATCGCGTCCGCGCCGCTGCCCAGGCCGGCCACGCCGACCAGGTTGACCCGGTCGGCGTTGTCCCGCCGCAGCGCGGCCACGTCGTCGGCGACCCCGCGACAGCGGGTGCACCAGGCCGCCCAGAACCACAGCACGGCCGGCTTGCCGGCGAGGCTGCCGCCGCGGAACGAGCCGCCGTCGATGGTGCGCGCGGTGAAGTCCAGCGTGGCCGGCACCGGGGCGGTCGTGCCCGCCGGCCTGGCCGTGTCCGCAGGTGTGGCGGCGGCCGTCCCGCTGGGCGTGCCGGCCGGCGCGGCCGAGGTGGCGGGGGCGGCCTCGCTGGTCGGGCGTTCCGCCCCGCCGCAGCCGGCGAGGGCGAGGACGGCGGTCAGCGTGAGCGGCAGCAGCGTCGATCTGGTGGCGGGCATGGCGGGATGCTAACCAGCTTCCGGGCGCTCGGGCCCTTACCGCATCCTTACGGCCCACCGCCCGAAGCGGTGGGGCGCGCGTCAGGAGGGGCGGGCGCCCACCGCGTCCCGGACCTCGGCGCCCTGGGCGCCCTCTACCGCCCGGGCGCAGTGGGCGCAGCAGAAGAAGCGGCCGTTGACCTCGACGCCGTGGCCGACGATCTTGGTCTGGCAGTGCTCGCAGATCGGCGCCATCCGGTGGATGGCGCACTCGAAGCAGTCGAAGGTGTGGGTCGCGCCGCTGGCCGTGCGGACCTCGAACGCTCCCCAGTAGTCGTTACCGCATACCTCGCAGGTAGCCATTACAAAACCCCCCGATATGGACACGTCACCCCAGCGTCGAGCAGCCGACACATCCGGGCAACCGAAACGGGCGAACCTGGTCCCGCTCGACGGCGAGTCGCCCCCGGCGTGTCGCGCGTTAGGCCTGGTGACCGCCCTCGAACCCCGGAGGACCCCGTGATCAAGCGCAACAAGCTCTTCGGCAACCAGACCCGGGTCACCTTCTGCCTGCCCCGGGACACCCCGCCCGGCACGGTGAGCGTGGTCGGCTGCTTCAACGACTGGCAGCCCGGCCGGCACGAGCTGGTGACCCGCCGGGACGGCACCCGTACGGTGACCGTCCGGCTGGCTCCGGGCGAGTACCGGTTCCGCTACCTGGCGACCGGCGGGGTCTGGCTGGACGACGACTCCGCCGACGCGATCGACGAGCAGGGCAGCTGCCTGCGGCTCTGAGTGCCCCGGTCAGCCCTGCTTCGGCTCCAGCCGGACGGAGATCGAGTTCACGCAGTGCCGGGTGTCCTTCGGGGTGAAGCCCTCACCCTCGAAGACGTGCCCCAGGTGACTGTCGCACCGGGCGCACCGGATCTCCGTCCGGCGCATGCCGAGGGTGTTGTCGGGAATCTCCTTCACCGCGCCCGGGATGGCGTCGTCGAAGCTCGGCCAGCCGCAGTGCGAGTCGAACTTGTCCTCGCTGCGGAACAGCTCCGCCCCGCAGGCCCGGCAGTGGTAGACGCCGGGGGTCTTGGTGTCGACGTACTCGCCGGTCCACGGCCGCTCGGTGCCGGCCTCGCGGAGCACCCGGAACTCCTCGGGGCTCAGCCGGACCCGCCACTCGTCCTCGGTGGTGGGCAGTTCGCTCTCGGAAAGACTCACCGGTTAACGGTACGCCGGGCGTCGGTGGCATCGCATATGGTCGCCCAATGGCTGGCAGCAAGGCCGCAGTCGAGGAGATCGACGTCGCCGGGCACACCGTGCGGCTCAGCAGCCCGGATCGGGTGATCTTCCCGCAGCGCGGCTTCACCAAGGCGGACGTCTTCCACTACTACCTGTCCGTGGGTGAGGGGATCATGCGCGCCCTGCGGGACCGCCCCACCACCCTGCAGCGCTTCCCCGAGGGCATCGAGGGGGAGATGTTCTTCCAGAAGCGGGTGCCGGCCCGGGGCGTACCCCCGTGGATCCAGACCGCGGAGATCGCCTTCCCGAGCGGCCGGAAGGCCGCCGAGCTCTGCCCGGCCGACCTGGCGCACGTGGCCTGGGCGGCGCAGATGGGCAGCGTGGTGTTCCACCCGTGGCCGGTACGCGCCGCCGACGTCGACCGCCCGGACGAGCTGCGGATCGACCTGGACCCGCAGCCCGGCACCGACTTCGCCGACGCGGTGACCGCCGCCGGTGAGCTGCGGGCCCTGCTCGACGAGCTGGGCGTGACCGGTTGGCCGAAGACCTCCGGCGGCCGGGGCGTGCACGTCTACCTGCGCATCCAGCCGCGCTGGACGTTCGTCGAGGTGCGCCGGGCCACCATCGCGCTGGCCCGGGAGCTGGAGCGCCGCCGCCCTGAGCTGGTCACCACCGCGTGGTGGAAGGAGGAGCGGGGCAGCCGGGTCTTCGTCGACTTCAACCAGATGGCCCGGGACCGGACCATCGCCTGCGCGTACTCGCTGCGGGCCAACGCGCGGGCCACCGTCTCCACGCCGGTCGACTGGGACGAACTGACCGAGGTGGACCCGGACGACTTCGACCTGGGCACCGTACCGGCCCGGCTGGCCGAACGGGGCGACCCGCACGCCGGCATCGACGACGCCCCCTGGGACATCACCCCGCTGCTGGAGTGGGCCGAGCGGGACGCCGCCGCCGGGCAGGGCGACCTGCCGTACCCGCCGGAGTACCCGAAGATGCCCGGCGAGCCGAAGCGGGTGCAGCCCTCCAAGGACCGGGACCGCCCCCGCGCCTGACCGCCCAACGCCCACCGGCCTCGATAACGATCACGTAACGCGTGCGAACCTTTCCCGACCGCCGAGTGGTCTCCCAGTGACATCGCCCCGCCCGGGGCAGGGGAGGACGTCGGATGAAGCTGGTGTGGAGGCGGGCCGTCGAAGCGCGCGGGCTGCTGCTCGCCGCCGCGGTCGCGGCCCTGGTCGCGGTCGCGCTGGTCACCGGGCTCTCCGACTACAACCGCCGGGCCGTCGAGGCCGGCCAGCGGGCGCTGCTCGCCGGCGCCTCCCTCGAGGAGCGCAGCCTGCTGGTCGTTGGTTCCGGGGGCCGGGACGCCGCCGAACTGGCCGCCCGCGATCGGGCGATCCGCCAGGGTTTCGCCGCCGGCCTCGGCGGCGCTCCGGTCACCGTCACCGGCGCACGGTATGGCGGCGGCCGGGAACTTACCGGTGACCTCGGTCCGCGGATCCGGGTCGACGACGACCCCATCTTCGCCAACCTCGCAACCTTGGACGACCTGCCCGCGCACGCCGAACTGGCTGCCGGCACCTGGCCCTCCGCCGGGTCGAGCCCATTGCAGGTGACGCTGCCGGAAAAGGTTGCCGGCGCGCTGGGGATGACTGTCGGCGAACGCCTGCCCGTGCTCGATCGCAGCACCGAACGGGCCAGCGAGGTGGTGCTCGTCGGGACGTGGCGACCGCGTGACCCGGCGCAGCCGTACTGGCAGTTGGCGCCCGGGGTCGGGGCGGGCAGCGCCGTGGACTCCGACACCTCATACGGGCCCTTCGTGCTCGACCCGGCGGACTTCACCGCGACCTTCCCGAGCTCAGTCTCCGCCTGGTGGGTGATCGAGCCGGATCTTGCGGCGGCGGCTCGGAACGGACGGCTGCTCGACGTGCGGCAAGCACTCACCGACGCCGTCAGCGAGGTGCCCGAAGCGGCCGGGCTCGGCTCCTCCGCGCAGGTCGTCACCGCGATGGACCGGTTGCTCAATCGGATTGCCCGGGCCGACCTGGTGGGGCGGTCCTCGCTGGCCACCCCCGTGCTGCTGATCGTCGTCCTCGGCGGTTACGCGCTGGTGCTGGTCGCCGCGCTGCTGCACGAGGACCGGCGGAACCAGAACGCGCTGCTCCGGGCCCGGGGCGCCGCACGGCGGCAGTTGGCCGCCCTCACCGCCAGGGAAGCGACCCTCGTCGTCCTGCCGGCCACCGTGCTCGGGCCGCTGCTCGCTGGAGAGGCACTGCGACGCGTGGGCAGTGGCGGTCCGAGTGGTCTGGCGTTGACCGCCGGCAGCCCCACCCTGCTCTGGGTGGTGGCGCTGGCCGCCGCCGGCGGCTGCCTGGTCGCGATGGTCGCCCCGACGCTGCGCGGGGCCGGGACGTACGTCGCCGACATGGCGGCGCGGTCACGGCCCGACCGGTCCGCCACAGTGCAGCGGGCCAGCGTGGACGTGGTGCTGGTCGGGTTCGCGGTGCTGGCCTGGACGCAGCTGCGGCAGTACTCCTCGCCGGTGGCCGGGGCCGCCGGGCGGCTCGGCGTGGACCCGCTGCTGGTCGCGGCGCCGACGCTGGGCGTGCTCGCCGGTGCGGTGGTGGCGTTGCGGCTGCTCCCACCCGCGACCCGGATCGCCGAACGTTTCATCGACCGCAGGCTGTGGACGGCAACCATCCTCGGCATGTGGCAGGCGGGCCGTCGCCCACACGCCGGGCCGGTGCTGCTGCTCGCCCTCGCGGTCGGTGGCAGCACTTTGGCCTGGTCGCTGGTCGCCACCGGCCAACGCTCCGTGGTCGACCAGGCCGACCACACCGTCGGGGCCGATCTGCGGCTCACCGAGCGCGACGGAATCGCCCCGATCGGCCGAGCGGGGCAACTCCGGACCCTGGCCGGCGTCGAGCGGGCGTTACCGGCCTGGCGGGACGAGATCCGGGTCGGCCGCGCCGACCTGCCGGCCACCGTGGTGAGCCTCGACGCCGCGGCGGCGGCAACGGTGGTGCGACTGGACAGGCGGCTGACCGACGAGCCGGCGCGGGCCCTGTTCGACCGGCTCGTCCGGGCCCGGCAGGCGCCGATCGGGATCGAGCTGCCCGCCGACACCCGATCGCTCACCGGCACCATCCGCACCCCGGTGCGCGACGCCGTGTCGCCGCACCAGATCGCCGTGTCGATGCTGTTGATCCGGGCGGACGGGCTGGCCTACCGGCTGCCGGTGGCGAGCACGAACAGCGACGGCCGCCCGGCGCCGTTCGCCGTGCCGCTGCCCGACGGCGGGAACCTCCGGCTGGCTGGATTCGAGGTCGACGGGGGTGACGTGGCCGGGCGGGCGTACCAGTTGAAGGTGGGCGACCTGCGACTGGTCGGTGCCGACGGGACGGCCCGTCCTGCGCAGCTCGGCGATGCCTGGACGGCGACCAACGGTCAACCGAACGGCAGACTCAGTGTCTCGGCCGAGGCGGGCGGCTTGTCGGCCGTGAACGACGTGGATCTGCTGCCGGGCGGACAGTTCGCGTACCAGGCCTCGTCCCGTTTCGCCGTGGTGCCGGCCGGCGACAACTCACCGGTGCCCGCGTTGATGACCCCCGGGGTACGTGAGGCGTTGAGCTTGCACACCGGGGACACCGTCACCCTCTCGCTCTCGGGCGTGTCGCTGCCGGTCACCCTGGTCGGCGAGGTGGCCGCGGTGCCGTCGACCGCCGGAGAGGGCGTGCTGCTGGACCTGCCCGCCGCGACGGACTGGCTGGTCCGGGACCGGGGCGGGGTCCGGCCGGTGCAGGAGTGGTGGCTGACCACCGGCGGCGACCATGCGTCGGCGGCTCGCGCGGCGGCGGGCCTGCCCGGCGTCACGGTGCTGGACCGGCGGGGGGTGGGCGGACCCGCCGCCGCCGCCCCCCTCTTGGGGGGGGGGGGGGCCGGGCCCCCCCCCCCC
>NZ_JAPDPH010000182.1 GCF_026013475.1 Micromonospora yasonensis
CGATTCCCTGCTGCGCGGCAACCTCGCCTGCCGCCGAATCGCGTTGATCAGGGAGTTCGGGTCGGCGACAGCGAAGACTCCCACTCGACTCCCGTGATCAGCCCGGCCGTGCCCGGGAGACGGAGACGGCGAAGGGGCGCCGGCAGGGCCGGCGCCCCTTCCTGGCGGCTCGGGTCAGGAACCGAGGTTGCTCAGGTTGATCGCGGCGCCGGCGATCGCGTTGATGATGCCGATGACGATGCCGATGCCGCCGCAGATCAGCGCCGCCTTGGCCTGACCGGCGTTGCTCGCCTCACCGGACTGGACCTTCTTCTGGCCCATGACGCCGAGCACCACGCCGGCGATGCCGGCCGGGATGCCGATCAGCGGGCAGCAGAGGCCGAGCACGATGGACGCGATGCCGGCGATCATGCCGATCAGGCCGAGGTTGTTGTTCTGCCCCTGGCCCTGCGGGTAGCCGGCGGTCGGGTACTGCGGCGCGGCGCCGTACGGCTGCTGCGCGTACGGGTCCTGGTACGGCTGCTGGCCGTAGGGCTGTCCGGAGGTCGGCTGCTGGCCGTAGGGCTGGCCCGAGGTCGGCTGCTGGCCGTAGGGCTGGCCCGACGTCGGCTGCTGCCCGTAGGGCTGGCCCGAGGTCGGCTGCTGCCCGTACTGCGGGGCCTGCGGCGGCTGGGCGTACGGGTCCTGCCCGTACGGCTGGCCCGGGTTGGGCTGCTGCCCGTACTGGGGGGCCTGCGGCGGCTGGGCGTACGGGTCGTACTGCGGGGAGGTCGGGTCCTGATGGGGCTGCTGCTGGCCGTACGGGTCCTGACCGGGGTAACCGGGCTGCATTGCTCAGTGCTCCTCAAACTGGGGGGTCGACGTCCGTGGTCGGTTGCTGCCGCTCATCATTCCGCCCAGCACCGGGACGCCGCGGCACACGGGCCCGGGACCAAGGTCACGATGTCGACGCCCGGCCGACCATGGGCCGGACACCGGGCGACGGCAGCGTATCGTGCCGGCGCCACACCGGAGATCACGCGAGGCCGCCGCCCAAGCGCTGGACCTCCCGACCTGCCGGATAGGGTTGCCCCGTGACCGAGCCCGCGTCCGTCGCCCGCCTCGTCGTCCTCGTCTCCGGCTCCGGCAGCAACCTCCAGGCGCTGCTGGACGCCACCGCCGACCCCGGGTACGGGGCCCGGGTGGTCGCCGTGGGCGCCGACCGTGACGGGATCGCCGGGCTGGACCGAGCCGCCACGGCCGGCGTACCCACCTTCGTGGAGCGGGTGAAGGACCACCCGACCCGCGAGGACTGGGACAAGGCGCTCACCGCGCGGGTGGCCGAGCACGAGCCGGACCTGGTCATCAGCGCCGGCTTCCTCAAGCTGGTCGGCCCGCACTTCCTGGCCGCGTTCGGCGACCGCTACCTCAACACGCACAACACGCTGCTGCCGGCGTTCCCCGGCATCCACGGCCCGCGGGACGCGCTCGCGTACGGCGTGAAGATCACCGGGGCCACCCTGTTCTTCGTCGACGCCGGAATGGACACCGGCCCGATCGTCGCCCAGGTCGCCGTGCCGGTGCTGGACGGCGACGACGAGGAGACGCTCACCGAGCGCATCAAGGAGGCCGAGCGGCGCCAGCTCGTCGAGCAGGTCGGTCGGCTGGTTCGTGAAGGTTGGACGATCACCGGCAGAAAGGTCTCAATTCCGTGAGTGCCACTGAGGATGGCCGCCGCCCGATCCGGCGGGCGCTGGTCAGCGTCTACGACAAGACCGGCCTGGTCGAGCTGGCCCGGGCCCTGCACGAGGCCGGGGTGGAAATCGTCTCGACCGGCAGCACCGCGTCGACGATCTCCGGCGCGGGCGTGCCGGTGACCCCGGTCGAGCAGGTGACCGGCTTCCCGGAGATCCTCGACGGCCGGGTGAAGACCCTGCACCCGAAGATCCACGGTGGTCTCCTCGCCGACCTGCGCAAGGACGCCCACGCCGCCCAGCTCGACGAGCACGGCATCGCCGGCATCGACGTGCTGATCTCCAACCTCTACCCGTTCCAGGCCACGGTCGCCTCCGGGGCGAGCCAGGACGAGTGCGTCGAGCAGATCGACATCGGCGGTCCGGCGATGGTCCGGGCCGCGGCCAAGAACCACGCCTCGGTCGCCGTGGTGACCGACCCGGCGGCGTACCCGGCGCTGCTGGCCGCGCTCTCCGAGGGCGGCTTCACGCTGGCCCAGCGCCGCGCGCTGGCCGCCCGCGCGTTCGCCGACATCGCCGAGTACGACGTGGCGGTCGCCGAGTGGTTCGCCACCACCGTGGCGCCGGCCGCCGACGGGTGGCCGGAGTTCGCCGGCCTGTCGCTGCGCCGCCAGGCGGTGCTGCGCTACGGCGAGAACCCGCACCAGGCGGCGGCGCTCTACGCCGACCCGGCCAGCCCGGCCGGCCTGGCGCAGGCGGAGCAGCTGCACGGCAAGGAGATGTCGTACAACAACTACGTCGACGCGGACGCCGCCTGGCGGGCCGCGAACGACTTCCCGGAGCAGCCGGCGGTGGCGATCATCAAGCACGCCAACCCGTGCGGCATCGCGGTGGGGGCGGACGTGGCCGAGGCGCACCGCAAGGCACACGCGTGCGACCCGGTGTCGGCGTACGGCGGGGTGATCGCGGTGAACCGGCCGGTCAGCGTGGCGCTGGCCCGGCAGGTCGCGGACATCTTCACCGAGGTCCTGGTGGCCCCCGGCTTCGACGAGGGCGCGGTGGAGATCCTCCAGGCCAAGAAGAACATCCGGTTGCTGCGCGCCCCGGAGTTCGCGCCGCTGCCGGCGGAGTGGCGGCAGGTCACCGGCGGTGTGCTGGTGCAGCTGCGGGACCGGATCGACGCCGAGGGCGACGACCCGGCGAACTGGCGGCTGGCCACCGGCGAGGCGGCCGACGAGGCGACCCTGCGGGACCTGGCGTTCGCCTGGCGGGCCGTACGGGCGGTGAAGAGCAACGCGATCCTGCTGGCCAGGGAGGGCGCCACCGTCGGCGTCGGGATGGGCCAGGTCAACCGGGTCGACTCGGCACAGCTCGCGGTCACCCGGGCCGGCGCCGACCGGGCCCGCGGCTCGGTGTGCGCCTCGGACGCCTTCTTCCCGTTCGCCGACGGCCCGAAGATCCTCATCGCGGCCGGCGTCCGGGCGATCGTCCAACCGGGCGGTTCGATCCGGGACGAGGAGACCATCGCGGCCTGCAAGGAGGCCGGCGTGACCATGTACCTCACCGGCACCCGGCACTTCTTCCACTGAGCGAGGTGGACGACGGGGGCGTGGCCGACGCGGCCGCGCCCCCGTTTCATGTAGCGGGTCGCGGCCGGAAGGCGCTGTCACGTCGGCTGTCCTGACCAGCCGAAAGTACGACCGCTCTCCCGTTGCCGGGCTGTGAAAGTTGTTGCTAGCGTTGTCCCGCAGCAAGCGATCGACCCTCCCCGTTCTCCCCGCCCGCGGCCACCGCGCCGCCGCCCGAGCTGCCTCCCCTTCTCCCGACAGGCCTGCCCATGCGCGTACTCGACCGGTTTGCCGCCGTCGTCGTCGCGCTGGCGTTCGTCCTGGCCGGGCTGGGGGCACCCTGCTGCGGGGAGACTCTCGAGCCCGGCGCGGTGGTCACCGCCGCGCACCGGTCGATCGTCCACGACGGCCCGTCCGTTCTTCCTCCGGATGGACGGTCCGGGCGACGACTCCAGCTCGGCGTGTCTGACGCCGCGCCGCGACCTGGAGCCGTCGTCGACGCACCGGTCACTACGCCGGGGCGTCCCACCCCGCCCTCCGGCGACCCCCGAGCCGTCGGCGCGCGCCTCACGCCTCCCGACGCTCCGTCGGAGTTGTGGACGGAAGTCTCCGGTGGACCCCGCGGTGACCACCGCGCCGGCGTCGTCACCAGCGACGGACCGGACGATCTCCTCCCGGCCGCGCCCCTGCGCGTCGGCGGCGCCCCGCAGCCGGTGGTGGCCCCGACCCGCTACGGGCAGCCGGCCGTGTCGCTGCCGCCACGCGGCAGCCTGCCCAGCCGGGCTCCGCCGGCCCTGGCCTGACCCTTACCCGCACCGCCTGTCGGGTGTGACCCGCCGGCTGAGTGTCGATTGCGGACGGTCGCCGTCCGATCACCGAAGCGCCATGGTCGCCATCCGTCGGTCCATGGTTTCCCACCCGGGCAGACCGCTCGGGGACCCCTTGAATCCGGAGGATTCACATGTCGAAGTCCCGCTGGCGCAAGCCGGCGACAATCGCGGGCGCGCTGGTGCTCACCGCCGCGCTCGGTGGCGTCGTCGCCACCAACCACGAGGTGCAGGAGAAGCTCGGCCTGGCCGACGAGCCCGGCGCCAACATGCCCTGGCATCCCAGGGAGTTCATGGAGATGGCGGCCGGCGAGTCGTCCGAGGAGGCCGGCGAGGAGGCCTTCGAGGCGCGCACCATCGCCGAGCAGTTCGCCCAGGCCCGCTACGCCCCGGGCATCGTCTCGCCGGGTGCGTACTCGAACGCGCTGAGCCAGCTCAACGGGCTCGCCGCCACCAAGGGCACCTGGCACGAGGTCACCAACATCAAGTACGACGGTGACGACCCGCGCTACCGCGACTACGCGTCCAACTCCTCGGGAGGTGCCGGCCTGGTCACCGGCCGGATCACGGGCCTGGCCGCGGACAACAGCGGCTACGTGTACGCGGCCGGCGCGGACGGCGGCGTGTGGCGCTCCTCGACCGGCGGCGGGAGCTGGACGCCGATCACGGACGCGCTGCCCACGCTGTCCAGCGGCGACATCGTGCTCGCCGGCGATGGTTCGCTCTGGTACGCCACCGGCGAGGCGAACACCGGCGGCACCTCGTACGTCGGCGCCGGCGTCTACCGGCTGGCCAACCCGAAGTCCGGCACGTTCAAGGCGACCGACCGGGTCGGCGGGACCGAGCTGGAGAGCACGGTCATCAACAAGCTGCGCTTCTTCGACGGCAAGGTCTGGGTCGCCACCAACCGGGGCCTGTTCTCGCACGCGATGAGCAGCACCTCGGGCGCCTGGAAGCTGGAGTTCGCGCCGAACCCGAGCTACCTGCCGGGCGGGGCGAACGCGGGCACCGCGAACGCCGCGTACAAGAACATCGTCAACGACGTGGCCCAGGATCCGCGCAACCCGAAGCACGTGGTGGTCGCCTCGGCCTGGCGCTCCGGTGACACCTACAACGGCTTCTACGAGACCGCCGACTACACCGCCGGCGGCTGGACGAAGGTCAACCCGACCGGTGCCATGCCGGCCGACGACATCGGCTACGTGACGTTCGCCTTCTCCGCCGACGGCGGCAAGCTGTACGCGATCAACCAGTCGCCGCAGCTGCTCAACAAGCCGGTCGGCAATGTGAACAGCTACCTGGACGGCATCTACGTCTCCAACACCGGCAACCCGGCCGGCCCGTGGAACAAGATCGCCGACTCGTCGAAGCTGGGCAACTCCGGCTCGGCGCTGAAGCAGACCGTGATCGGCAAGGGCTACGGCCCCGGCATCCAGGCCTGGTACAACCAGTTCCTGGCGGTGGACCCGGCCAACCCGAACCACCTCTGGGCGGGTCTGGAGGAGGTCTACGAGTCGACCGACGCCGGCGCGACCTGGAAGACCGTGGGTCCGTACTGGAACTTCGGCTTCTCCTGCTGGAGCATCTACGACGCGCAGAACAAGTGCAACAAGACCACCCACTCCGACCAGCACTCGGTGGCGGTCGGCAACGGGTTCGTCTACGTCGGCAACGACGGTGGTGTGTACCGCCGGCCGATCAACGGCAGGACCGACAAGGAAGGCCACGCCACCGACTGGCAGAGCCTGAACGACGGCACCATCGACGCTCTGCAGTACTACTCGGTCGCGGTGGGCAAGGACCCGGCCAAGGCCGGCACCATCGTCTCCGGTGGTCTGCAGGACAACGGCACCTCGATCCTGCGCCCCGGCGACACCGTGATGGGTTCGCACTTCGGCGGTGACGGCGGCGACTCGCAGGCCGACCCGGCGAACGGCTGCCGGCAGGTCCAGGAGTACACCAACCTGGCCATGCGGGTGACCGAGAACTGCAACGCCAACACCGGCTCGGGCACGCTCGCGGACTCCACCTCGCGGGACATTCGGCCGTACACCAACGCGCCGGGTGACGAGCCGGCCCGGTTCATCGCGCCGTTCGCGCCGGACGACCACGACGCGAACGTCTGGGTCGCCGGTGGCCAGCACGTCTGGGTGAACACCAACGGCTACGCGATCCAGAACGGCAAGGGCTGGACCAACGTGTTCGACCTGGGCGCTGGGCACACCGCCACCTCGGTGGCGGTCTCCGGCGGCATGGCGTACGTCGGCTGGTGCGGCCCGTGCAACAACGCCGGGTTCGCCCGGGGCGTCGCGGTCGGCAAGGTCAACGACCCGTCGAGCTGGCACCAGATCACCCTGCCGGGTGACTTCCCGAACCGGTTCGTGCAGGGCGTCGGGATCGACCGGGCGAACGCCTCGCACGCCTTCCTCGCGGTCAACGGGTTCTCCCGCCGGTTCACCGAGGGTCCGGGCGCCGGCTTCGGTCACGTCTTCGAGACCACCGACGCGGGCGCGACCTGGAAGGACGTCTCGGCGAACCTGCCGGACGTGCCGGCCAGCTCGATCAAGGAGCTGTCCAACGGCGCGCTGGTGCTCGCCACCGACCTGGCCACGTTCTACCGCGCGCCGGGCGCCACCGACTGGCAGCGGCTCGGCTCCGGCCTGCCGCTGACCGTCGGCATGGACGTCGAGTACAACCCGATCGACAACTCGGTGTACGTCGCGACCCACGGTCGCGGCATCTGGGCGTTCAACCTCGCCCAGCTCTGAGGCGTCGTCCGGTCCGGCGCGGCCCCCGATCCGCCCGGGCCGGACGACCTCGGTCCAGCCGGTGTGTGGCCAAATCCGCAGATGATAACTCTGCGTGACGAAACCCACGTAACAGATCGTCACCATTGCCTGTCGTCGTTCCCGCCACCCCGGGCCGTGAGACGATCCAGGCGTGACGGCGACGATCCTGGACGGCAAGGCCACCGCGGGGGAGATCAAGGACGAGCTGCGGGCGCGGGTCAAGGCGCTGGCGGAGCGGGGCGTCACCCCGGGCCTCGGCACGGTGCTGGTCGGTGCCGACCCCGGCTCCCAGGCGTACGTCAACGGCAAGCACCGGGACTGCGCCGAGGTGGGCATCGCCTCGATCCGGCGCGAGCTGCCCGCCGACGCCAGCCAGGAGCAGCTGGACGGGGTGCTCACCGAGCTGAACGCCGACCCGGCCTGCCACGGCTACATCGTCCAGTTGCCGCTGCCGGCGCACCTGGACACCCAGCGGGCGCTGGAGATGATCGACCCGGCCAAGGATGCCGACGGCCTGCACCCGGTCAACCTGGGCCGCTTGGTGCTCGGCTACGACGCGCCGCTGCCCTGCACCCCGCGCGGCATCGTCGAGCTGCTGCGCCGGCACGACGTGCCGCTGCGCGGCGCGAAGGTGGCCGTGGTCGGCCGGGGCAACACCGTCGGCCGGCCGCTGGGCCTGCTGCTCACCCGGCGCAGCGAGAACGCCACCGTGACCCTCTGCCACACCGGCACCCTGGACCTCGCCGCGCACACCCGCGAGGCGGACATCGTCATCGTCGCGGCCGGCGTGCCCGGCCTGCTCACCGCCGACATGGTCACGCCCGGCGCGACCGTGGTCGATGTCGGTATCACCCGGGTGGTCGGGGCCGACGGCAAGGGTCGCTACACCGGCGACGTCGACCCGGCGGTGGCCGACGTGGCCGGCAAGCTGGTGCCGATGCCCGGTGGCGTCGGGCCGATGACCCGGGCCATGCTGCTGACCAACGTGGTCGAGCGTGCCGAGCAGCAGTACTGACCACCCGAGCGGGTCATAACCGTCCGCCCCTGGCCTGAACGGTGCCAGGATGGCTGATACGGTCCGGAAAACCGACTGGTATCAGGGAGTGGGACGACCATGGGTAAGAAGGTCACTGTCGTCGGGGCCGGCTTCTACGGCTCCACCACCGCACAGCGCCTGGCCGAGTACGACGTCTTCGACACCGTCGTGATCACCGACATCGTGGAGGGCAAGCCGGCGGGCCTCGCGCTGGACCTCAACCAGTCGCGTGCCGTCGAGGGCTTCGAGACGAAGGTCGTCGGCGTCACCACCGGCCCGAACGGCGAGGGTTACGAGGCCATCGAGGGCTCGGACGTCGTCGTCATCACCGCCGGCTTGCCCCGTAAGCCCGGCATGAGCCGGATGGACCTGCTGGAGACCAACGCCAAGATCGTCCGCCAGGTCGCCGAGAACGTCGCCAAGTACGCTCCGAACGCCGTCGTCATCGTCGTCTCCAACCCGCTCGACGAGATGACCGCCCTCGCCCAGCTCGCCACCCAGTTCCCGAAGAACCGGGTGCTCGGCCAGGCCGGCATGCTGGACAGCGCCCGGTTCACCAACTTCGTCGCCGAGGCGCTGGACGTACCGGTCAAGTCGGTGAAGACCCTGACCCTGGGCTCGCACGGCGACACCATGGTCCCGGTCCCGTCGCAGAGCACCGTGAACGGCAAGCCGCTGCGTGACGCCATGCCGGCCGCGCAGATCGAGGAGCTGGTCGTCAAGACCCGCAACGGTGGCGCCGAGGTCGTCGCGCTGCTGAAGACCGGTTCGGCGTACTACGCCCCGTCCGCCGCCGCCGCCCGGATGGCGAAGGCCGTGGCCGAGGACTCCGGCGAGATCATGCCGGTCTGCGCCTGGGTCGACGGCGAGTACGGCATCTCCGGCGTCTACCTGGGCGTCGAGGCGGAGATCGGCCGGGTGGGTGTCCGGCGGGTCGTCGAGACCGACCTGGACGCCGACGAGCTGGCCAGCCTCAAGGAGGCCGCCGAGGCCGTCCGCGCCAAGCAGGCCGACGTCGCCAACATGTGACCCTGACCACCTGCCGAAGGGGCGGGCCGGCTCACGCCGCCCCGCCCCTTCCCCATTCCCCTCCCACCCACCCCCACCCGGCCCCTGGCCGTCCGCGCTGATCAAGGAGTTTGCGTCGGGAATCGGTCGAGATCTGACGCAAACGCCTTGGTCAACTCTGAGGGGGATGGGGTTCGAGGGGGGTGAAGGGGGTGCCGAGGTGGGGGGTGGCGAGGGTGGTGGGGCCGCGCCTCGCCAGGGTGTCCAGGAGCGCCACCCGGGTGGTGCGGGCCAGGCCGGGGTCCTCCTCGTGGGCATAGGGCAGGGCCGGGTCGACCAGTTGTAGGGGGTGGACCAGGAGGTCGCCGGTGACCAGGAGGCGGTCGTCGCCGGAGTCGACCAGCACCGACTGGTGTCCCGGGGTGTGTCCCGGCGTGCTCAGCACGCGTACCCCTGGGGTCAGGTCGGTCTCGCCGTCGACCACCCGCAGCCGGCCGGCGGCGCGCAACGGCCCCAGGAGCCGGGCTGGCAGCTCCGGGTGGAACCGCGCCAACGCCTCCAGTTCGGCCCGTTGCAGCAGGTGGTCCGCGTTCGGGAAGAGCTCGCCGGCCCATCCGACGTGGTCGCTGTGCAGGTGGGTGAGCACCACCGTCCGGACGTCCGCCGGGTCGATCCCGGCCGCCGCCAGCTCCGCGGGCAGCCGGCCCGGGACCGGCGCCCAGCCGGCGGCGAGCGAGTCGGCCGGCCCGATGCCGGCGTCGACCAGGGTCACCGGCCCGTCCCCGGTACGCAGCGCGAAGCAGCGGAACGGCAGCCACCAGCCGCCGTCCGGGGTGACCGTGGCCGGGTCCCGGCGGTCGGCCTCCGCCCACTGGGCGGCGGTGGCGTCGGGGAACGCCGCCTCGCGGGGCTGGAAGAAGGGCCCTGCTCCGTCGACCAGGGCGGTGACCGTGATAGACCCGACCGTGTGATCCAGCGGCATCCGGGAAGGATGGCACCGCGACCCGTCCCGGGGCGACCCCGTTCCATGGGGTGAGGCCGGCTGGGGAGCCCCGGTCAGTTTCCAGTACGCTCGTACTGCTTGAGCACGTGTCCCCCGAGAGGAGCGCCGGCCGATGGCGAAGATCAAGGTAAACAACCCGGTCGTGGAAATCGACGGCGACGAGATGACCCGGATCATCTGGAAGCAGATCCGGGAGCAGCTGATCCTGCCGTACCTCGACGTCGACCTGCACTACTACGACCTGTCGATCCAGCACCGCGACGCCACCGACGACCAGGTCACCGTCGACGCCGCCAACGCCATCAAGGAGCACGGCGTCGGCGTCAAGTGCGCCACCATCACCCCCGACGAGGCCCGGGTGGAGGAGTTCGGCCTGAAGAAGATGTGGCGGTCGCCGAACGGCACCATCCGCAACATCCTCGGCGGCGTCGTCTTCCGTGAGCCGATCATCATGTCGAACGTGCCGCGGCTCGTCCCGGGCTGGACCAAGCCGATCATCATCGGCCGGCACGCGCACGGTGACCAGTACAAGGCCACCGACTTCGTCGTCCCCGGACCGGGCACGGTGACCATCACCTACACCCCGGCCGACGGCGGCGCGCCGATGGAGATGGAGGTCGCCAAGTTCCCCGGCGGCGGCGTCGCCATGGGCATGTACAACTTCGACGAGTCGATCCGGGACTTCGCCCGCGCCTCGATGCGCTACGGCCTGGACCGCGGCTACCCGGTCTACCTGTCGACGAAGAACACGATCCTCAAGGCGTACGACGGCCGGTTCAAGGACATCTTCGCCGAGGTGTTCGAGAACGAGTTCAAGTCGGAGTTCGAGGCCGCCGGCATCACCTACGAGCACCGGCTGATCGACGACATGGTCGCCGCCGCGCTCAAGTGGGAGGGCGGCTTCGTCTGGGCCTGCAAGAACTACGACGGTGACGTCCAGTCGGACACCGTCGCGCAGGGCTTCGGCTCGCTCGGCCTGATGACCTCCGTGCTGATGACCCCGGACGGCCGTACGGTCGAGGCCGAGGCCGCGCACGGCACCGTCACCCGGCACTACCGGCAGTGGCAGAAGGGCGAGAAGACCTCGACCAACCCGATCGCCTCGATCTACGCCTGGACCCGGGGCCTGGCCCACCGGGGCAAGCTGGACGGCACCCCGGCGGTCGCCGAGTTCGCCAACACGCTGGAGCAGGTCATCGTCGACACCGTCGAGGGTGGCCAGATGACCAAGGACCTCGCGCTGCTCATCTCGCGGGACGCCCCGTGGCTGACCACCGACGAGTTCATGAACGCGCTCGACGAGAACCTGGCGCGCAAGCTCGCCGCCTGATCCTCGCCCGCGTCACCGACCGAGCCCGCCGGCCCCGTGCCGGCGGGCTCCGTCGTGTCCGGGCCGCGTCACCGCAACCGGCCTTGGCTCGTTGAGCAGGGTGGACGAGATGCCAGTCCCGTCCACGGAAGGTTGACGTGGTCGCCTCGCGGCATGAGTGCCGATCAGCCAGCCTTCCCGGCTGTCGCACGCAGCCAGCCGTCCCTTCCCTTGCGGGGGGCCCTGTCCCGGGCCCCCCGCGCCCTGTTGTCCGGCCCGTCGGGTGTTGACAGGGGGCACTGCAAGGGCTCCTCCTTCACGCGGCGCGGAGCAGTTCGGCTGCCCGCTCCGGGGCGATGTCGTTGATGAAGACGCCCATCGCCGACTCGGAGCCGGCCAGGTACTTCAGCTTGTCCTTGGCCCGCCGGATGCTGAACAGCTGCAGGTGCAGGTGGCCCAGCTCGCGGTCGACGCGTACCGGGGCCTGGTGCCAGGCGGCGATGTAGGGCATCGGCAGGTCGAACAGCCCGTCGAAGCGGCGCAGCACGTCCAGGTAGAGCGGGCCGAAGGCGTCCCGCTCGGCGTCGTCCAGCGCCGGGATGTCCGGCACCGGCCGGTGCGGCGCCACGTGCACCTCGAACGGCCAGCGGGCCGCCGCCGGCACGTACGCCGTCCAGTGCTCGTTGGCCGCCACCACCCGGTCCCCGGTGGCGCGCTCCGCGGCGAGCACGTCCGCGTAGAGGTTGCCGCCGGTCCGCTCGGCGTGTCGGCGGGCGGCGGCCAGCATGGCCCGGGTCCGCGGCGTGACGAACGGGTACGCGTAGATCTGACCGTGCGGGTGGTGCAGGGTCACGCCGATCTCGACGCCCCGGTTCTCGAACGGGAAGACCTGCTCCACTCCGGGCAGCGCGCCCAGCGCGACGGTCCGGTCGGCGAGGGCGTCCAGCACGGTCCGCGCCCGGCGCGGGGAGAGGCTGGCGAACGAGGCGGTGTGGTCGTCGGTGAAGCACACCACCTCGCACCGGCCGCGCCCCGGGTTGACCGGGGTGAACGGGGTGATCTCGTCCGGCTCCTCGGCGACCCGTTGGCTCAACGAGGGGAAGCGGTTCTCGAAGACGGCCACGTCGTAGTCGGGGGCCGGGATCTCGCTGAGCCGGTCACCCCGGGACGGGCAGAGCGGGCACTCGTCGGCCGGGGGGAGGAAGGTCCGGGTCTGCCGGTGCGCCGCCACCGCCACCCATTCGTCGGTGAGCGGGTCGTACCGGAGCTGGGAGGCGGACGGCGGCGGGGGCAGCTCCCGCCGGTCCGGCTGGTCACGGACCGCGTCGTCGCGCTCGTCGAAGTAGATCAACTCGCGGCCGTCGGCCAGCCCGATCCGCGTACGCTTCACTCCGCCCCCTCGCCGAGCGGCACAATCACCAGTTCGCCCACCCTGTCCTCGAGTACCCGTCGCGCCTCCGGCGCCAACCGGTCGTCGGTGACCAGCACGTCCGCCACGTCCAGGCCGACGATCGAGGAGATGCCGACCGTGCCCCACTTGGTGTGGTCCGCCAGCACGACCAGCCGATCGGCCGCCGCCACCAGGGCCCGGTCGGTGTCCGCCTCCATCAGGTTCGGCGTGGTGAAGCCCGCCCGCTCGCTGATCCCGTGCACGCCGAGGAAGAGCAGGTCCAGATGCAGTGCGCCGAGCGCGGCCACGGCCAGCGGGCCGACCAGCGCGTCGGAGGGGGTACGCACTCCGCCGGTGAGCACCACGGTCTGGTCCGGCCGGCCGCCGACGTGCAGGATCTCGGCCACCGGCAGGGAGTTCGTCACCACGGTCAGCCCCGGCACGTCGAGCAGGTGACGGGCCAGCTCGGCGGTGGTCGTACCGGCCGAGAGGGCGACGGCCGCGCCGGGGCGGACCAGCTGCGCCGCCCAGGCGGCGATGGCCCCCTTCTCGGCGCCCTGGCGGACCGACTTGGCCCGGAAGCCGGGCTCATCGGTCGAGCCGGGGCCGGCGAGGGTGGCCCCGCCGTGCACCTTGGCCAGCAGCCCCTGCTCGTGCAGCGTCTCCAGGTCGCGCCGGATGGTCATGTCGGAGACGCCGAACTCGGCGGCCAGTTCGGTGACCCGGACGCCGCCGGCGGCGCGTACCCGGTCGAGGATGGCCGCCTGCCGCTGCCGCGCGAGCACCCGCCGTCACCTCCGCGCTCCCGACCACGTGCACGTGGTCGAACGTGTTCCAACAAAGACGAACACTAGCGCGCAGCGAAGCGGAGCGGAAGCAGAGCGGAAGCGGAACGAGATCCTGGACACACGACCGCCGCCGGCCCGGGGCGGGACGGCGGCGGCCGGTGCGGATGATCAGGCGGACTGCAGGCGGGGCTCCACCCAGCCGGTCTCGGTCAGGTGGTCCATCACCCGCCGGACCGCCTCGTCGACGCTCAGGTCCGTGGTGTCCACCACCAGGTCGGCGTCGGTCGGCTCCTCGTACGGGTCGTCGATACCGGTCATCCCGGTGAGCAGGCCGGCCCGGGCGCGGGCGTACAGGCCCTTGCGGTCGCGCTGCTCACAGACCGCCAGCGGGGTGGCGACGTGGACCAGCAGGAACCCGGCCCCGGCGGCGTGCGCCATCTCCCGGGCGGTGGACCGGGCCGCCGTGTACGGGGCGATCGGGCAGCAGATGCCGACTCCCCGGTGCCGGGCGATCTCGGCGGCCACCCAGCCGATCCGACGGACGTTGGCGTCCCGGTCGGCCTTGCTGAAGCCCAGCCCGGCGGATAGCTCCCGGCGCACCACGTCCCCGTCCAGCAGGGTGACGGTGCGGTCGCCCCCCTCGCGCAGTACGTCGGCCAGCCCCCGGGCGATGGTCGACTTGCCGGAGCCGGAGAGGCCGGTCAGGAAGACCACCAGGCCCCGGTGCCGGCGCGGCGGGCGGGCCCGGGCCAGCTCCTTGGCCACCGCTGGCGGGGTGTGCCACTCGGGCAGCGGGAAGCCCCGGTCCAGCAGGT
>NZ_JAPDPH010000183.1 GCF_026013475.1 Micromonospora yasonensis
CAGCGCGGCGGCCCGCTCCACCAGGTCGGCGGAGGCGCCCAGGGCGACCCGGACGTTGCGGGCGACGATCCGCTCGGCGAGCCGGGACAGCCGGCCCCGCAGGCCTCCGGCCAGGACGGCGTTGTGCCAGGTCACCACGAGCGGGGCGGCCGGCCGGGCGAGGACGGCGACGAGGCCGGCCCGCAGCCCGTGCGCGTGCACCACGTCCACCGGGGTGTCGGCCACGGCTCGGCGCAGCGCGGCGACGGCCCGCGCGTCGGCGGGGGTGGGGCGGGCCGGGATCTCCACCGGCGCGAACCGGGCGCCGACCCCGGTGAAGTCGAACTGGTCCTGGGTGGCGGCCGGGCCGCAGACCAGCACGGACGCGCCGGCCTCGGTCAGCCCGCGGGCGACCGAGCGGATGTGCTGGCCCACGCCACCGGTGCTGGAGGCGAGCACCAGGGCCACCGAGCCGGGCCGGTGGGGCACCGACGAGGCGTCCGTCATGAGGAAATGCTCTCCTTTCCGTCGCCCCGTGCCGAGGGGCGCCGGTCCGTCGGCGTGTCGTCGGACCCGCCCGCCGGGCGGCGCCGCCGCAGCCGGCGGGCCACGGCGGCGAGCAGCGGCCGGACGTCCCGCTCGTCGGTCAGCCAGGCGACGGCGAGGAACAGGGCGCCGACCACGACTCCGGACAGCATGCCCTGAACGAGCGCCTCCGATGCCGCCGGGGCCCCGCCGGCGAGCCAGCGGGAGGTGGCCGCGCCACCGAGCCCGGCGACGGCGGCGGCGAGCAGACCGGCGGCGCCGGCCCGGCCGACGCCGGCCAGGGCGGGCCGCCCGGCGGAGCGCAGCACGGCGGCGATCAGCAGGCCGCCGAGCAGCAGCATGCCGGCGGAGGTGGCGAGGGTCACCGCGAGCACCCGGTCCGCGAGCGGCAGCACGTGCCCGAGCAGGACCGCCAGGGCCGGGACGGTGAGCCAGCCGACCGCGGTGGCGACCGTCGCCGCCCGGGTCTCGCCGCGGGCGTAGAGGGCCCGGGTGAGGACGGCGAACAGGCCGTAGCCGAGCAGCCCGGGGGCGAAGCCGGCGATGCCGGCCGCCGCCGTGCGGGCCGCCTCGCCGGTGAAGAAGAAGTGCCCGACCGGGACCGCCGTGCCGACCAGCGCGGCGGCGCCGAGCAGGCTGAACAGCACCACCCCGCGTACCGCCGGGACGAGCGTCTCCCGGTAGGTCCGCTCGTCGCCGGCCGCCCGCGCCGCCGCCAGGGTCGGGTACGCGGCCACCGCGAGCGGCACCGCCAGCACCGACCAGGGCAGGAAGTAGATCGTCTGGGCGAGGTTGTAGATGCCCACGTTGGCCTTCGACCCGTAGGAGACCTGGTTGAGCACCACGATCAGGGCGACCTGCTGGGCGGCGACGGTCACCAGCCCGGCGACGGCCAGCGCGCCGACCCGGGCCCGGGCCTCGGCGGGAAACCGGAAGCCCGGCCGTAGCGGCAGCCGCAGCCGGCGCAGCGGGATCAGCAGGGAGAGCGTGAGCACCACCACGCCGAGCGTGGTGCCGCCGGAGAGCAGCAGTTCCCCGCCCGGGCTGACCTGCCCCACGCTGGCCAGGCGCCCCTCCATCGCGGTGAAGCCGAGATAGACGGCGATGACGGTGACGCTGGACAGCAGCGGGGCGAGCACCGGCCAGGCGAACCGCCGGTGCGCCTGGAGCACCCCGGTCAGCACGATGCCGACCCCGTAGAGCGGCAGCTGGGGGGCGAACACCCGCAGCATCCGCGCGCCGGCCTGCTGCTGCGCCTCGCTGAGGCCGGACCCCTGCAGCGCGATCAGCGGGTCGGCGAACAGCGCGACCAGCACCGCCAGCGGCACCAGCAGGGCGAGCACCCAGGTGAGCAGGGCGCCGGTGGTGGCGGCCACGGCCCGACGGTCGCCCCGGTCGGCCGCCGCCGCCAGCAGCGGGACCACGAGGCTGGCCAGCGCGCCGCCGGCCACGATCTCGAAGATGAAGTTCGGGACGTTGTTGGCGATCAGGTACGCGCCGCCCAGGTCGGTCTGGGCGAGCGTCCAGGTGAACACCGCAGTACGGCCGAAGCCGGCGAGCCGGCTGACCACGGTGAGGACGGCGATGAGCGCGGCTGCGCCGGCCACGCGGCCGGTGCCGGCGAGGGGAGCCGGTTTCGTCACGTCAGTCGGCGAGCCGGCCCAGCTCGTCGAGTTCCCGCAGCCCCGGGGTCCGCTGGATCACCTGGGTGAAGCTGACCTTCTCGCTGGCGGCGGTGAGCGCGGCGATCACGGCGAGGACGCCGGCCCGGCCGAGCGGGCCGGTCCGCGCGGCCAGGCTGACGCCGAGCAGCGCCCCGAGCGCGTTGGCGCCGCTGTCGCCGAGCATCACCCGCTCGTCGAGGTCCTCGCGGACCAGCCCGGCGGCGGCCCCGACCGCGCCGGCGGCGATGCCCCCGTACGGGCCGCGGGTCAGCGGCGCGCCGAGCAGCATGCCGGACTTGAGCGCCCGACCGGGGCGCAGGTCGAGCAGGTTGAGCAGGTTGGCGGTGCTGGCCACCACGCCGGCGCCGAGCAGCACGTCGATCCCGCGCCCGAGGGTGCCGGCGCGCTGCCGGCGGGGGTGGGCGGCGACCCGCCGGTCGGCGGCCAGCAGCGCGGCCGCGCCGAGACCGGCCGCGCCGACCCCGGCGATCTTCACCAGCCCGGCGGTGATCCGCCCCTCGCGCAGGGCGGCGAGGTGCCCGGCGAAGCCCTTGGCCGTCTTCTGCTCGGGGCGCGCCCCGACGACGTCGTCGTACAGCCCGACGCTGCCGGCACCCACCCCGGCGAGCAGCGCGGCGGCGCCGGCCGGGGCGCTGCCCGCGCCGAGGGCGCCGGCGGTGGCGGCCCCGACGGCCAGGGCCGGCCCGGCGGCCAGGGTGACCGTACGGCCCCGGAAGTTGGTCCGCTCCAGGGCCGGCGCGCCCGGGGAGGTCCGCACCTCCCGCAGCACGTAGCGGGCGGCGACCGCCCCGGCGCCGACGGCTAGCAGCCGACCCAGTCTCACGCGACTCCTCCGATCCGGATGCCCAGCGCGACGCGGTACGGACCGGACAGCGGTCCGCTCGCTCACTGGGGCAGTTTAGGCAGCAGCGACGCGGCGTTGTCACCGACGCCGTACTGGCCGGCCTTCTTCTCGGTCACCTGCTGCACCAGGGCGAGCGTGGTGACCAGCTGGCCCTGCACGGTGTTGGCGTTGTCGACGGTCGAGATGGTCTGCGAGAGCACCGGGTCGCCGCGGACCACGGCGACCACGTTGCCGCCGGCCGAGCCCATGCCGCCGACCACGATCGCCCCGTTCTTGTCGAACTGCTCGGCGATCTTCACCACCGACTCGTCCTTCTTCCCGGAGTCCTTGTCGACGTACGGCTGGCCGGTGACCAGCACCACCGCCTCGGCAGCGCCGGACACCTTGTCCTCCGGGGTGAGGTAGCCGGCGGTCGCGTACGACTGGAGCACCGTCCGGCGCTCGGCGTCGGTGACCGCCGGGCTGCCCTGCGGCCGGTCCATCAGGAAGCTGGCGAGCAGCGCGCTGGAGGTCTCCACCCCGTGCCCGTTGCCGGGCAGGCCCGCGATCTGGTTGCCGCTGGCCAGCTCCAGCAGGTTGTTGTTGCTGTCCGGGTTGATGAACTTGTCCTGGATGTCGATCCGGCCGGTGACGCTGGCCCCGGCCAGCCGGAGCATCTTCACCACGCCCTCGGTGTGGTCACGCCCGCTGGGCAGGCTGAGCACCAGCACCCGGCGGCCGGCCAGCTTGCCGGGGAGGTAGACCTGCGCCATCTCGGCGGCGAAGTCCTCCTCCATGTCCAGTTCCTTCTGCAGGCTGTTGACCGTCTGGCGCATCTGCGAGTTGTCCTTGCGCAGCCCGTTGACGTTCTCCTTGAGCGAGTCGGCGACCGGCCCGTTGAGGGCGGCCGTGCCGACCACCAGGCCGATCGCCAACGCCAGGAACACCGCGGTCAGGGACACCACGTGGTAGCGGAAGTTGATCACGCTTGCAGCCTCTTGATCGTCGGGGAGCTTAGAAGAGCTGGCCGAGCTGGAACACGAAATTGTCCCACCATTCGGAGACCACGCCCAAATACGCCTTTCCGACGGTGGAGACCGCCACGGCGGATGCCATCGCCGCGACCGCCGACAGGACCAGCAGCAGCAGCGAGGAGCCGGAGATGCTCTGCCGGTAGAGCCGGCTCACCCCCTTGGCGTCGACCAGCTTGCCGCCCACCTTCAACCGGGTCAGGAAGGTCGAGGCCATGCCGCCCCGGCCCTTGTCCAGGAACTCCACCAGGGTGGCGTGGGTGCCGACGGCGACCAGCAGCGAGGCGCCCTTCTCGTCGGCCAGCAGCATGGCCAGGTCCTCGCTGGTCGCGGCGGCCGGGAAGGTGACCGCCGGCACACCCAGCCCGTTCACCCGGGGCAGGCCGGGCGCCCGGCCGTCCGGGTACGCGTGCACGACCACCTCGGCGCCGCAGCGCAGCACGTCGTCGGTGACCGAGTCCATGTCGCCGATGATCATGTCAGGCGTGTAGCCGGCCTCCACCAGCGCGTCCGCGCCGCCGTCCACGCCGATCAGCACCGGCTTGAACTCCCGGATGTACGGGCGCAGCACGTCCAGGTCGGCCTTGTAGTCGTAGCCCCGGACCACGATCAGGCAGTGCCGGCCCTGGATCTGGGTCTGGATCTCCGGCACGCCGACACCGTCGAGCAGCAGGTCGCGCTCCTGCTTGAGGTAGTCCATGGTGTTGGCGGCGAACGCCTCCAACTGGACCGACAGCCCCTCCCGGGCGTCCGCCATCGACTTGGCCACCGTCTCGGCGTCCTGCAGCGCGCCGTGCGCGACCGGCTCCTCGCCGACGAAGACCGTGTTGCCCTCGATCCGCACCACGTCGCCCTCGCGGATCTGCTCGAAGACGCTCTCGCCCAGGTCGTCCAGGAGCGGGATGCCGGCGGAGATCAGCACCTCGGGGCCGAGGTTCGGGTACCGCCCGGAGACCGAGGGCTTGGCGTTGAGCACCGCGGCGACCCCGACGGCGACCAGCGAGTCGGCGGCCACCCGGTCCAGGTCGACGTGGTCGATGACCGCGATGTCCCCGGGCCGGAGCCGGCCGACCAGCCGCTTGGTCCGGCGGTCGAGGCGCGCGGTGCCGAGGATCGAGCCCGGTTCCGCGCTCCGGGTCCGGCGCAACGTGGGTAGACGCATCGTGACCATCCTGGCATGTGAGGCAGGGTTTGCTGTCGCGACATGCCTGAGCAGGGCCGCCTACCCAGGGAAGCACACCGGAGCGCATGCCGGTGTGCTTGCGCTCACAATCCTGAGGTCACGGACGCCTTTCCTTGGCCGCCACGGCCAGGAGTTCCTCGGCATGCGCGATACCCAGATCCGAATCCGGCAAACCCGCCAGCATGCGGGCCAGCTCCCGGGCCCGTTCCGTGTCCTCCACCACCCGCACCCCGCTGGTGGTCACCGCTCCCCCGGTGTCCTTCGCCACCACGAGGTGCCGGTCGGCGAACGCGGCCACCTGCGGCAGGTGGGTGACGACCAGCACCTGGTGGCTGCGGGCCAGCCGGGCCAGCCGCCGGCCGATCTCCACCGCCGCCTGCCCGCCGACACCCGCGTCGACCTCGTCGAAGACCAGGGTGGGGGGGCCGCCGGAACCGGCGAAGACCACCTCGATGGCGAGCATCACCCGGGACAGCTCACCGCCGGAGGCGCCCCGCTGCAACGGCAACGCCGGCGCGCCGGGGTGGGCCAGCAGGCGCAGCTCCACCTCGTCGGCGCCGTCCGGACCGACGCCGGCCTCGACGCCGTGCACGGTCAGGCTCGGCTCGCTCTTGCCGGCGGCCCGGGGCAGCACCGCCACCTCGATCCGGGCGTGCGGCATGGCCAGCCCGGCCAGCTCGACGGTGACCTGCTCGGCGAACCGGACGGCGGCCTCCTGGCGGGAGGTCGAGACCCGGCCGGCCAGCTCGGCCACCTCCGCCGCCAGCCGGGCCGCCTCCCGGTCCAGCTCGTCGAGGAGCTCGTCGGAGGTGTCCAGGTCGGACAGTCGGGTGCGGGCCCGCTCGGCCCAGGCGATGACCCCGTCGACGTCGTCGGCGTACTTGCGGGTGAGCCCGCGCAGCGCCGCCCGCCGCTCGTAGACGGCCTGCAGGCGGGCCGGGTCGGCGTCCAGCCCGGCCAGGTAGGCCGACAGCTCCGCGGCGACGTCGGTGACCAGGGTGGCCGCCTCCTCGAGCCGCAGCGCCAGCTCGCCCAGGGCCGGGTCGGTGCCGGCCTGCGCCTCCAGCGTGCGCCGCGCGGTGCCGAGCAGCACGTTGGCGTCGGGCGTGTCGTCGGCCGCCTCGACCCCACTGGCCACGCACTGCTGGGCGAGCTGGGCCGCGGTGCGCAGCCCCTCGGCGTGCTCCAGACGCTGCGCCTCCGCCTTCAGCTCGTCGTCCTCGCCGGGCTGCGGGTCGACCCGGGTGATCTCGTCGAGGCCGAGGCGGAGCAGGTCGGCCTCCTGGTTGCGCTCGCGGGCGTTGCGGCGCCGGTCGGCCAGATCGTCCACCACCGTCCGCCACCGGGTGTACGCCTCGCGCAGCGCGTCCAGCAGCTTCTCGTGCTCCGGCCCGGCGAACCGGTCCAGCGACGCCCGCTGCTCGGCCGGGCGCAGCAGCCGGAGCTGGTCGGACTGGCCGTGCACGGCCACCACCTGCTCGCCGACCTCACCCAGCATCGACACCGGCATGCTGCGGCCGCCCAGGTGCGCCCGGGACCGACCCTCCACCGTGACCGTACGGCTCAGCAGCAGCGACCCGTCCTCGTCGGGCTCGCCACCGGCGTCGGTGACCC
This sequence comes from Micromonospora yasonensis, assembly GCF_026013475.1. GTDB lineage: Bacteria > Actinomycetota > Actinomycetes > Mycobacteriales > Micromonosporaceae > Micromonospora > Micromonospora yasonensis. Next base: position 6,862 of record NZ_JAPDPH010000183.1, read on the forward strand.
GCGCGTGCACCGTCTCGGCCACCCGGTCGTGCAGGCGCAGCCGCCCCTCCACCACCGCACGGCCCGGTTGCGCCCGGACCCGGCCGGCGTCGGCGCGGCCACCGAAGAGCAGGCCGAGGCCGGTGACCACCATGGTCTTGCCGGCACCGGTCTCGCCGGTGATGACGTTCATCCCGCCGGTCAACGGGAGCGTGGTGTCCTCGATGACGCCCAGTCCGGTGATGCGCAGCTCTTCCAGCACAGCACCTGACAGTAGACGCGCCCTGCGACAGTTGACCAGCCGGCGCGGGCGAGGCTGTGGACATCGGCCGGCGGCGTACAGTTCTGCCCCGTGCTCGACGTGATCGGCCTGTCCCCCGACGAGGAGCAGCTCTACCGCTGCCTGGTGCGGCTTACCACGGCGCGGGCGGCGGAACTGGCCGAGCGGCTGGGCCGGTCGCCCGCGGAGGTCCTCGCCCAGCTCGACGCCCTGCGGGCCAAGGGGTTGGTGCTGCCGACCGGGTCGGCACCGGACGCGCCACTGCGGCCGCTGGCACCCGACGTCCCGCTCGGTGAGGCGCTGCTGCGCCGGCAGGAGGCCCTCGAAGCGGCTCGCGCGGCGGTCACCCAGCTCACCGAGGAGTACCGCGCGGGGATGCGCCGGCACGACGCCGAACACCTGGTCGAGGTGATCACCGGCACCCGGGCGCTGCGCGAGCGCCTGCGGGACCTGCAGAACGCCGCCCGGGTCGAGGTGCTCTGGTTCTGCCGGGCCAACCCGCTGGCCATGCCCGGCCAGGAGAACGTCGAGGAGTTCGACGCGCTGGCCCGCGGGGTCCGCTACCGCGCCATCTACGAACGGGAGATGCTCCTCGAACCGGGCGCGCTGGAGGACGTCGAGCAGGGCGTACGCGCCGGCGAGCAGGCGCGGGTGCTCGACCGGCTGCCGGTCCGGCTGGCCGTCGTCGACGGCCGGACGGCCATCTGCCCGCTGGTGAGCGACCGCAGCAGCGGCGAACCGACCGCCGCGGTGATCGGCCGCAGCCAACTGCTGGACGCGCTGGTCGCTCTCTTCGAGAGCCACTGGCTGATGGCGACGCCGCTGGGCTCGTCCGCCGCACCGCGGGACCGGGCCGCAGACGGTTACCGGCCGGACGCCGACGAGGCCCGGCTGCTGTCGCTGTTCGTGGCCGGCGTGCCGGACAAGTCCATCGCCTCGCAGCTCGGGGTGAGCCGGCGTACCGTGCAACGCCGGCTGGCCGACCTGATGGCGATCGCCGGCGTGGACACCCGGCCCGGGCTGGCCTTCCAGGTCGCCCGACGGGGCTGGATCTGAGCCGGGCCGGGCCGGATGTCCGGCGCGTTGCCACCGGTTGCGGACGCGCGCCGGCCGGCGCCGGGCCACGTTTCGGGCGGGTGCTGGTCGGGGTGCCGGAACGAGTCGGTCGCCGGTCACCTCGTGAGCCACCGCTTCCTCCGGCGGCGGCTCGCCGAGCTGGCCTCCGGACCGGGGTCGACACCCGGCCGGACCCGGCTGGCCGGTCCGCCCGCCGCGGCCGGCCACGACTGCTCCGGCACCCCGACCGTCGTGGCTCCGACCACCCCCTGGTCGAAAGCCACGACCGTCGGACCGCGCGTCCGGGCGGACACGGGCCTCACCGCCCCGCCCGAACTCCACCTCAGCGCAGCCCGCACGCTCCGGGACCGTCCACTGGACGGTACCGCCGGCCCCGCCGACGACCCGCACCCGTGGGGAGCCGCGCCCGCTGACGGCGGGGGCCGCTCACCCCCTACCGGTCCCCGGGATCACCGGGGCCGGGCGCCCGCGCGTCGTCGTCGAGGGAGGCTCCTACCGTAACCCGGCCGAACCGCCGAACGGGTAAACCGATCCGGTGACGCCGGGTCAGCCGTGCGGCGTCCGCAGCGCGCCGGGCGACGCCACGGCAGCTCAGCGGCGATTGCCTCGCCAGCCCTGCACCGGCAGGTCGAACTTGGCGACCAGCCGGTCGGTGAACGGGCGCGCCTTGAGCCGGACGATGCGCACCGGCAGCGTGCCCCGGCGGACGGTGACCCGCGCGCCCGGCGGGAGGTCGTAGACCCGCCGCCCGTCGCAGCAGAGCACGGCCAGGGTGGTGAACGGGTCCACGGTGATCGCGAAGGTGGACGTCGGGGCGGTCACCAGCGGGCGGCTGAACAGGGCGTGCGCGCTGATCGGCACCAGCAGCAGCGCCTCCACCTCCGGCCAGACGACCGGGCCCCCGCCGGAGAACGCGTACGCGGTGGAGCCGGTCGGGGTCGCGCAGACCACCCCGTCGCAGCCGTACCGGGACAGCGGCCGCCCGTCGACGTCGACGAGCAGCTCCAGCATCTGGGCCCGCTCGCCCTTCTCCACGCTGATCTCGTTGAGCGCCCACGACTCGATGGTCGGGCCGCCGTCGAACTCGGCGGTCACGTCGAGGGTGAGCCGCTCGTCCACCGTGTAGTTGCGCACGACCACGTCGCGTACCGCGCTGTCCAGGTCGTCGATCTCCGCCTCGGCGAGGAAGCCGACCTTGCCGAGGTTGATCCCGAGCAGCGGGGCCTTCGCCGGGCGGGCCAACTCGGCGGCGCGCAGGAAGGTGCCGTCGCCGCCCAGCGCGAAGACGATCTCGGCGCCCTCGGCCGCCGCCGGGCCGGTCACCGGCACCACGCCCGGCAGGTCCAGGTCGTCGGCCTCCTCGGCCACCACCCGCACCTCGAAGCCGGCCGCGATGAGGTCCGCCGCCACCGCCCGCGCGTGCTCGGTGCTGCGTCGACGGCCGGTGTGCGTCACCAGCAGCGCGGTCCGGCTCACCCGGACACCTCCTCGTTCGTGGGCTCCGTCGGGAATCCCTGGGGCCCGGCCGCCACCACCGCGCGCACCCGCTCGGGATCCGCGGCCGGCGCGTCCCGGCGTAACCATACGAAGAACTCGACGTTGCCGCTCGGCCCCGGCAGCGGGCTGGCCGCCACGTCCGCCAGGCCCAGGCCGAGCCGCGCCGCCGCGGCGGCCACGTCGAGCACGGCGGCCGCGCGCAGCTCCGGGTCGCGGACCACGCCGCCCACGCCGACCCGCTCCTTGCCGACCTCGAACTGCGGCTTGACCATCAGCGCCAGGTCGCCGTCGGGCCGGGTGCAGCCCGCGAGGGCCGGCAGCACCAGGCGCAGCGAGATGAACGACAGGTCGGCGACCGTGAGGTCGACCTCCCCGTCGACGGCGTCCGGGGTGAGGGTACGCACGTTGGTGCGCTCGAAGACGCGTACCCGCGGGTCGTTCCGCAGCGACCAGGCGAGCTGCCCGTAGCCGACGTCGACGGCCACCACCTCGGCGGCGCCGGCGCGCAGCAGCACGTCGGTGAAGCCGCCGGTGGAGGCGCCCGCGTCGAGGCAGCGCCGGCCGGCGACGGTCAGCCCGCCGGGGGTGAACGCGGCGAGGGCGCCGGCCAGCTTGTGCCCGCCACGGGAGACGTACTCGGTGGTCGGGTCCTCGCCGGTGACCAGCAGCGGGTCGGCGGGGTCGACCATCGCGGCTGGCTTGCGGGCCGGCACCCCGCGCAGCTGAACCCGGCCGGCCTCCACCAGCGCGGCGGCCTGCTCGCGGGAGCGGGCCAGGCCGCGGCGGACGAGTTCGGCATCCAGCCGGGTACGACGTGCCATGGGTGGTTCTTCTCCGCCTCTGTCAGGCCTGGTCGATGCTGGCCAGGGTCTCGCGCAGCGTCTCGTACGCCGCCTCGTACTGGGCGATCTGGTCGGCCGGGGAGAGCGCCTCGGCGTTGACCATGGCCTGCACGGCGGCGTCCACCGCCGGGTGCCGGGCCTCGCCGACCTCCACGACGGGTGCGGGGCGTCCCCCCGGAGGCGGCCCGGGGCGGGGACCGCCCGGCGGCGGCCCGGGGCGGTATGGGGTGGTCACGACGCGGCACCTCCGGCCGGCTTGCGGCCGCTGGCCTTCTTCGCCGGCCGGGCCGGCGTGGCCGGCGACCCCTCCGCCGGGGTACGCGCCACCGTCGCCGCCGGCTTCTTTGCCACCGCCTTCTTGGCCACGGCCTTCTTCGCCACCGCCTTGCTCGGCGGGGGCGCCGAGGCCGGGGCGGCCGTCGTCGCCGCGGCGGCCGACGTGCCGGCGGCCCGCGGCTCGCCGGCCGGGACGATCCCGCCCGCCTTCGCCTCGCGCAGCTGCCGTTCCAGCTCGTGCACCCGCCGGGTCAGCTCGGCCACCTCGTCGGCGGTGGCCAGGCCCACCGCGCCGAGCGCGCGGTCCACCTCGAAGCGGATCAGCTTGGTCAGCGCCTCGCGGTTGGCCATCCCGGTGGAGACGAGCTCCTCCGCGAGCGACTGGAGCTGGGCGGCAGTCGCGCCGCCCTGCCCGACCGCGCGCCGCACGGCGTCCTGGGCCCTCTTCCGGGGCGCCTCCGTCAGGCCCATGGCCAGCTCGAGGTAGGCGCGCCACGCGTCCTGCATGCCGGAGTCCTTCCATGGTGGCGGGGTGTGCAGGTGTCACGCTACCGGGCGTCCGGGACGCCCCATTGCGGTACGGTGCCGGGGAACGGCGTGGCGCGTGGTGAGGAGACGATGTGGCCAGCGTGGATGAGTGCCGGCAGGCGTTGCAGGACCTGGCCGCCCGGCTGGACCAGCACGCCGACGTGCAGGGACGGATCGACCTCGACCGCACCCTGGCCTGCCGGATCACCGACCTGGACGCCGCGTTCCACGGCCGCATCGAGGGCGGGCGGCTGGTCGACCTGACCGAGGGCGACGACCCGAAGGCGAAGATCGCGCTCAGCACCAGCAGCGACGACCTGGTCGCGCTGGTGCACGGTCAGCTCGACATCGCCAAAGCGGTCGGCTCCCGGCGGGTGTCCATCACGGCCAACCCGTTCGACCTGATGAAGCTCCGCAAGCTGCTCTGACCGGGCCCGGCCTGGTCAGTCCGCCAGGCCCAGCGCGGCGAGCGCCTGCTCCGCCGCCGGGGCCGCCGCCCGCACCCGCGCGCCGGTCCCCGTCGACCAGGCCACCGCGCAGAGCGCCGCGAGGGCGTCGAGCGGGCGTCCCGCGCCGTCCAGGAGCAGCGCGCCGTCGGCCACCGTCGCCGACCAGCCGCCGGCGTCGGGCGCACCCGGCACCCGCACCACCGCCGGCGGGTCGAACAGCGCCGCCAGGTCCGCCGCGACGTACGTCGGCCGCCGCTGCTCGGGAGCGGCCAGCAGCTCGGGTACGTCGCTGACGCCGGTCAGCACCAGCAGGCAGTCCAGCCCGGCCCGGCGGGCGCCCTCGATGTCGGTGTCCAGCCGGTCGCCGACCACCAGGGTCCGCCCCTCTCCGGCCCGGCGGGCGGCGGTGGCGAACAGGGCCGGTTCGGGCTTGCCCACCACCACGTCCGGGTCCCGGCCCAGCGCGGTGCGCAGCACCGCCACCAGCGAGCCGTTGCCCGGCAACGGACCCCGCGGGCTGGGCAGGGTGCGGTCGGTGTTCGTCGCGTACCAGACCGCGCCCGCGCGGACCGCCAGCGACGCCTCGGCCAGATCGGCCCAGCCGACGTCGGGGCCGTACCCCTGGGCGACCGCGGCCGGGTTCTCGTCGACCGTCGTCACCGGGCGCAGGCCCGCCGCGCGCAGCTCGGCGCGGAGCGCCTCCGCCCCGACCACCAGCACCGGCGCGCCGGCGGGCAGCCGGTCGCGCAGCAGCTCGGCGGTGGCCGCCGCAGAGGTGAGCACCTCCTCCGGCCTGGCCGGCACGCCCATGCCGGTGAGCAGGTCGGCCACCTCACTGGAGCGCCGGGAGGCGTTGTTCGTCGCGTACGCCACGGACCGGCCCTCGGCGTGCAGCCGGCCCACCGCCTCGACGGCGCCGGGGATCGGCCGGTCGATCAGGTAGATCACCCCGTCCAGGTCGAAGACGACCAGGGTGTACCCGTCGACCAGCCGCGTACCGGCCGGCGGGCCCGCCGTGTCGGCACGCGCGCCCCCGGCGCTCCCGCTCACCGCCGGTCCGCCTCCGCCTCGCGGGCCGTGCCGTGCCCGCCGCCGGTCACCGTGTCACCGCTGGTCGTGGCGGTACGGCTGTCGTCGGCGAGCGACCGCGCCTCGGCGTCGGCCAGCTCGTCGTCGTCGAGGTCCGCGGCGTCACGGTCCCGGTAGCCGGCCGCCTCGCCGCCCCGGTCCGCGTCGTCACGCAGCCGCGCGTCGCCGTCCAGGTCGTCGTCGTCCAGGTCGTCGTCCGCGAACTCGTCGTCCTCGTCGTCGTCCGCGAACTCGTCGTCGTCGGTGTCGAGGTCGTCGTCCTCGTCATCGGCGTCGGCGTGGCGGGCGTCGAGCTCGTCGACGTCGAGGTCGCTGTCCTCGTCGGCGTCGAGGTCGCTGTCCTCGTCGGCGTCGAGGTCGCTGTCCTCGTCGGCGTCGCGGTCGGCATCGGAGTCGGCGCCGGTCAGCTCGGCGTCCGGCCGGGCCGGCACGGCCCCCGGCGCGCCCGGCCCGGCGGCCAACTCCTCGTCCTCCAGGTCGTCACCCTCGATGATCACTCCGTCGAGCTCCAGCAGCCGCTCGGCGGCGTCGGTCTCACCCTCGGCGTCCACGTCGGCGGCCCGGGAGAACCACTCCCGCGCCTCCTCGCGCCGGCCGACGGCGAGCAGCGCGTCCGCGTACGCGTAGCGCAGCCGGGCCGCCCACGGCTCGGACGAGTCGGCGGTCAGCTCGCGGACCTGGAGCATCGCCACGGCCGCGTCCTTCTGCCCGAGGTCGCCACGCGCGCCGGCCGCCACGATGAGCAGCTCGATCGCCACGGACTGGTCGAGCTTCTCCCGGTCCGCGCCGCGGAACAGGTCGATGGCCCGCTCCGGCCGGCCCAGCGCCCGCTCGCAGTCGGCCAGCACCGCCAGGTGGCTCTGCAACCCGGTCATCCGGTGGTAGGTCCGCAGCTCGGCGATGGCCGTCTGCCACTCCCCAGCGTGGTACGCCGCCAGCCCGACGGCCTCCCGCACCGCAGCGATCCGCGAGGCGAGCCGACGGGCCGCCATGGCGTGCGCCAGCGCCTCCGCCGGGTCGTCGTCGATCAGCAGGCCGGTCGCCACCAGGTGCCGGGCGACGTTCTCCGCCACCGGCTTGGCCAGCGACAGCAGCTCGGCCCGGACGCTGGAGTCGAGGTCGCTCGCGACCACCTCGTCCGGCAGCGCCGGCCCGGCGGCCCGCTCGCCCTCGCGCCCCTCGGCGCGCTCCCGGCCACCCCGGAACCCACCCTCGCGGTCATCGCGGCGGAAGCCCTCCCGGCGCTCGCCGCCACGGAAGCCACCTTCGCGGCGCTCGCCGCCACGGAACCCGCCCTCGCGGCGCTCGCCG
>NZ_JAPDPH010000184.1 GCF_026013475.1 Micromonospora yasonensis
TCCTCCGGTGGTCTCCTGGACGACGGGTACGCGGACCGGTGTCGCGGTGAACTGGCTCACCTCCCAGGCTCGATCTCACACCCGTAACCGAGTCGACACAAGAGCGGCTGGCGGGTCGGTACGCCCGGCTGTGTCCTCGGCCGCCGCCGGCCGTTATCGTGGGGACCGCCATGGCGAAGATCTTCCAAGTGACGGCCCGGGCGGGCATGACCCGCGTCGTGGAGCCGGTCGCGCGCGGGCTGCTCCGCGCCGGCGTGTCCCCCAACGCGGTCACCGTGACCGGCACCGTCGGCGTGCTCGTCGGCGCGCTCGGCTTCGGCGCCCGCGGCCACCTGGTCGCCGGCGCGCTGATCGTCACGGTCTTCGCGCTCACCGACCTGCTCGACGGGACGATGGCCCGGATGAGCGGAGGCTCCACGAAGTTCGGCGCCTTCCTCGACTCGAGCATGGACCGGATCGCCGACAGCGCGGTGTTCGGCGCCGTCGCGTACTGGCTGGCCACCCAGCACGACTACTCGGCGGTGGCGGCCGCGCTGCTCTGCCTGGCCGCCGGCGGGCTGGTCTCGTACGTCAAGGCCCGCGCCGAGGGGCTGGGCATGACCTGCAACGTGGGCATCGCCGAGCGCACCGAGCGGCTGCTGATCGTCGGGGTAGGCGGCCTGCTCACCGGCCTCGGCGTCGAGCTTGCCCTGCCGATCGCGCTCTGGCTGCTCGCCGCCGTCTCGATCTTCACGGTCGGCCAGCGGATGGTCCACGTGTACCGGCAGGCGCAGCAGGTCGGCCAGGAGTGAACCTCACCGAGGCGGGCTACGTCACCGGCTGGCGACTGGCCCGCGCGCTGCCCCGGCCCGTGGTCGCCGCCGCCTTCCGGGCGGGCGCCGACCGCGCCCATCGGCGGGGCGGCAGGGGTGCCGCCCGGCTGCGCGCCAACCTGCGCCGAGTGGTCGGCCCCGAGCTGTCCGAGCCGGAGCTGGACGACCTGGTGAAGCGCGGCCTGCGCTCCTACGCCCGGTACTGGATGGAGGCGTTCCGGCTGCCCGCGCTGAGCCGCCGGGAGATCCTCGCCGGGTTCCGCCTCGACGGGGTGGAGAAGCTCGCCGCCGACGTGGCCGAGGGGCGGGGCGCGGTGGTCGCGCTGCCGCACGCCGGCAACTGGGACGCCGCCGGCGCCTGGGTGGCCGCCACCGGCTGGCCGATCACCACGGTCGCCGAGCGGCTCAGGCCGGAGGGCGTCTACGAGCGGTTCCTCGCCTTCCGGCAGGGCCTGGGCATGGAGATCCTGCCCACCCACGGCGGCGACCGTCCCGCCTTCGACGTGCTGCTCGACCGGCTGCGGGCGGGCGCGGTGGTGCCCTTGCTCGCCGACCGGGACCTCTCCGCCCGGGGCGTGGAGGTGGAGTTCTTCGGCGGCCGGACCCGGATGCCGGCCGGCCCGGCCCTGCTGGCGATCCGGTCCGGCGCCCCGCTCTACGTCACCTCGATGTGGTACGAGCCGGACGTCGCCCGCGGAGCCATCGAGGGCCCGCTGCCGCTGCCCGACCCGGAGAGCGGCCCGCTGGACAAGCGGGTCCGGGCGGTGACCCAACGGATTGCCGACGGTCTGGCAGCCGGCATCGCCCGGCATCCGGAAGACTGGCACATGTTGCAGCGGATGTGGCTGGACCAGGCGGGGACGAACGGCGGCGCGGACACCCCGGCGCCACGGGCCAACACCGGGACGATCTGAGGAGAGGGCACTGACGTGCGGATCGGCATCGTGTGCCCGTACTCCTTCGACGTCCCGGGTGGCGTGCAGAACCACGTGATGGACCTGGCCGAGGCGCTGATCGGGCTCGGCCACGAGGTGAGCGTGCTGGCCCCGGCCGACGAGGACTCGCCGCTGCCGTCGTACGTGGTGTCGGCCGGGCGGGCCGTGCCGCTGCCGTACAACGGCTCGGTGGCCCGGATCGCGTTCGGTCCGGTCTCCACCGCGCGGGTACGGCGCTGGATCACCCGGGGCGAGTTCGACGTGCTGCACGTGCACGAGCCGCTCACCCCGAGCCTGTCGATGCTGGCGGTGCTCTGTGCCCGGGGCCCGGTGGTGGCCACCTTCCACACCGCGATGACCCGGTCCCGGGTGCTCTCCGCCGCCCAGGGGGTGCTCCAGATCCTGCTGGAGCGGATCACCGCCCGGATCGCGGTCAGCGCGCTGGCCCGCAAGGTGCAGGTCGAGCACATGGACGGTGGCGCGGTGGAGATCCCCAACGGGGTGGCGGTGGCGAAGTTCGCCGGCGTCGAGCCGCTGCCCGGCTGGCCGGGGGAGTGCGGCCCGGGCACCGGCGGGACGCTGGGCTTCCTCGGCCGGTTCACCGAGCCGCGCAAGGGCTTCCCGATCCTGCGGGACGCCTTCGTCGCGCTCGCCCCGGACCGCCCCGGGCTGCGCCTGCTGGTCGCCGGGCCCGGCGACGCCGAGGACCTGTACGAGCAGTTCCCGGCCGAGCTGCGGGAGCGGGTCAGCTTCCTCGGCATGGTCTCCGAGGCGGACAAGCCTCGCATGCTGCGCAGCCTGCACCTCTACGTTGCCCCGAACACCGGCGGGGAGTCGTTTGGGATGATCCTCACCGAGGCGCTCGCCGCCGGCACCACCGTGGTGGCCAGCGACCTGGACGCGTTCCGCCGGGTGCTGGACGGCGGGCGGGCCGGCCGGCTCTTCCCGACCGGGGACGCGGCGGCGCTGCGTACCGCCCTGGTCGAGCTGCTCGACGACGCGGACCGGCGGGCGGCGCTCACCGCCTGCGGCGACCAGGTGGTGGCGAGTTTCGACTGGCCCGTGGTCGCCCGCCGGGTGCTGGAGGTGTACGCGGCGGCGATCGAGGCCACCGACGGCCGGGTGATGGACCAGGAGTGGGCGGGGCTGGGGTGACCGCGGTGGCCGGTGGGGCCGCTGTGACGAGGGCGTCGGCCGGGGGCCGCGCGGACCGGGCGGGAGGAGGTGCCGCACTACGATGCCGGGCATGTGGTGGGTGGTGGGCGCGGTCCTGGTCGTCGCGCTGGGCGCGGCGTACCTGATCTGGACGGCCGGCCGGGTCGAACGGCTGCAGACCCGGGCGGAGTCGGCGGCCCGGGCGCTGGACGCCCACCTGCTGCGCCGCGCTGCGGCCGCGGCGGTGCTGGCCGAGCGGCGGTACGGCGTGGAGCTCTACGCGGCTGCCCGGATCGCCCTCGACGCCGTACCCGAGGAGCGGGAGGCGGCCGAGAACGACCTCACCCGGCAGCTGCGCACGGTCGCGTTGGACCCGGACGATCCGGCCTGCGAGGCGGTGATCGCGGCGAGCCGGCGGCTGGCCCTGGCCCGGCAGGTGCACACGGATCTGGTCCGGGACGCCCGGGCGGCGCGTGGCCGCCCGCTGGTCCGCCTGTTGCGGATGGGGCGGGGCCACGACTGGCCCCGCTACTTCGACATCGACGACCCGACCCTCAGCCTGCCGGCGGACGTCCCCACCGGCTGATCCGCTCCGGCCCGGGCCGGCGGGTGACGCCGACCACAGAGCAGGCCACCGGGGGTCTGATTGGCTGTCGGACCGGCGTTGAGGCCGTCGTAGCCTCGTTCACGAGCCAACCCCGAACACGCCCAAGGAGCGATGACCCGTGTCCGAATCCACCTCCCCGAACACCAACGCCACCCCGGTCGTCGGCACCGCCCGCGTCAAGCGGGGCATGGCCGAGATGCTCAAGGGCGGCGTGATCATGGACGTGGTCACCCCCGAGCAGGCCAAGATCGCCGAGGACGCCGGCGCCGTCGCCGTGATGGCGCTGGAGCGGGTGCCCGCCGACATCCGCGCGCAGGGCGGCGTGTCCCGGATGAGCGACCCGGACATGATCGACGGCATCATCAACGCCGTCTCGATCCCGGTGATGGCCAAGGCCCGGATCGGCCACTTCGTCGAGGCGCAGATCCTGCAGTCCCTCGGCGTCGACTACATCGACGAGTCCGAGGTGCTGACCCCGGCCGACTACGAGAACCACATCGACAAGTGGGCCTTCACCGTCCCCTTCGTCTGCGGCGCGACCAACCTCGGCGAGGCGCTGCGCCGGATCACCGAGGGGGCCGCCATGATCCGCTCGAAGGGCGAGGCCGGCACCGGTGACGTCTCCAACGCCACCACCCACATGCGGAAGATCCGCAAGGAGATCCGCCGTCTCCAGTCGCTGCCGTCCGACGAGCTGTACGTCGCCGCCAAGGAGCTCCAGGCCCCGTACGAGCTGGTCAAGGAGGTCGCCGAGAGCGGCAAGCTGCCGGTCGTGCTGTTCACCGCCGGCGGCATCGCCACCCCGGCCGACGCGGCCATGATGATGCAGCTCGGCGCCGAGGGCGTCTTCGTCGGCTCGGGCATCTTCAAGTCGGGCAACCCGGCCCAGCGGGCCGCCGCGATCGTGAAGGCCACCACCTTCCACGACGACCCGGACGTGCTGGCCAAGGTCTCCCGCGGCCTCGGCGAGGCGATGGTCGGCATCAACGTCGACGAGATCCCGCAGCCGCACCGCCTGGCCGAGCGCGGCTGGTGAGGTGCAAGGAGGGGCCCCTTGTCAACGCCTGATGCAGCAGGGGCCCCTTGTCCACAGCGAGAGGAGCGAAGGTGACCACGCCCGTGATCGGGGTGCTCGCCCTGCAGGGGGACGTGCGCGAGCACGTCGCCGCCCTGGCCGGCGCCGGCGCCGAGGCCTGCCCGGTTCGCCGGCCGGCCGAGCTGGACGCGGTCGACGGGCTGGTCATCCCGGGCGGCGAGTCCACCACGATGAGCAAGCTCGCCGACATCTTCGAGATGCGCGAGCCGATCGACAAGCGGATCGCCGGCGGCCTGCCGGTGTACGGCTCCTGCGCCGGCATGATCATGCTGGCCGCCGAGGTGCTCGACGGCCGCCCCGACCAGCGGGGCTTCCAGGGCATCGAGATGACCGTCCGGCGCAATGCGTTCGGCCGGCAGGTCGACTCGTTCGAGGCGCCGGTGGAGATCACCGGGGTCGAGGGCGAGCCGTTCCACGCCGTCTTCATCCGGGCCCCCTGGGTGGAGCGGGTCGGCGCCGGGGTCGAGGTGCTGGGCCGGGTCACCGACGGGCCGGCCGCCGACCGGATCGTCGCGGTCCGGCAGGGCAACCTGCTGGCCACCTCGTTCCACCCGGAGCTCACCGGCGACCTGCGGTTGCACCGCTACTTCGTGGACCTCGTCCGCGCCGCCGCCTGAGCGCGGACCGCTCTCTCCGTGCCCCGGCGGGCACGTTTTCCGACCTGCGGTTGTTGACCGGCGGTAACGGCCCGGCCACCCCGCCGGCCGCCCGCCGCGTACCGGCACGGGTGCCGGGTGTGACATGCGGGGATGCCGTCTCGGTAGGATTGCCGCGGTTCGGCAGGGCCAACGCTCGCCGCAGCCGCCCACGCGGAGCCGACCGGCCAGCTCCATCCGTACCGGTTGACCGTGGATTCGGCGCGGGCAGTCGACGCAGGCGTGGATCACTAACGGAGGTATGAGATGTCCGGCCACTCAAAGTGGGCGACCACCAAGCACAAGAAGGCCGTCATCGACGCCAAGCGCGGCAAGATGTTCGCCAAGCTGATCAAGAACGTCGAGGTGGCGGCCCGGACCGGCGGCGGCGATCCGGCCGGCAACCCGACCCTCTACGACGCCATCCAGAAGGCGAAGAAGAACTCGGTCCCGAACGACAACATCGATCGCGCGGTCAAGCGCGGCTCCGGCCTGGAGGCCGGCGGCGCCGACTACCAGACGATCATGTACGAGGGTTACGGCCCGAACGGCGTCGCGCTGCTCATCGAGTGCCTCACCGACAACCGCAACCGCGCCGCCACCGAGGTGCGGACCGCGCTGACCCGCAACGGTGGCTCGTTCGCCGACGCCGGCTCGGTGTCGTACATGTTCTCCCGCAAGGGCGTGGTGATCGTGCCCAAGGCCGGCACCACCGAGGACGACGTGATGATGGCGGTCCTCGACGCCGGCGCGGAGGAGGTCAACGACCTCGGTGAGGCCTTCGAGGTGGTCTCCGAGCCGACCGATCTCATCGCCGTGCGCACCGCCCTGCAGGACGCCGGCATCGAGTACGAGTCGGCCGAGTCCTCGCTCATCCCCAGCGTCAACGTGCCGCTGGACGAGGAGGGCGCGCGCAAGATCTTCAAGCTGATCGACGTCCTCGAGGACTGCGACGACGTGCAGAACGTCTACGCCAACTTCGACGTCTCCGACGAGGTGATGGCCGCGGTCGGCTGACCCCGGTGGCCTGGATATCCGCACCTCCCGGATATTTCCTTGTCCGGGAGGTGTAGTTCATGGCCAAGGCGCTGTTGGATCTCGATGAGCGTTCCGGTTCCAGACGACGCCTGGCAGTTCGTGCGGGCGGTGCGGCAGGAATTGGCCAGCCAGAGCGCGCACCTGGGGCTGTCCGTGGCGGACTTCCCGTCCCCGGTCAGCCGACGGTCTCGCGCTGGTGCCACGCCGCGAAACTCGGCTGACCGGCGGCCGACCGCACCCGTACCCTTCCCGGATGCTTGTCCCCGATCTGCCGCTGCGCACCGAGCGGCTGCTGCTACGGGCGTTCACCGGCGACGACCTCGCCGCCCTGGGCGCCTACCGCTCCCGGCCGGACGTCACCCGCTACCTCTACCACGAGCCGTACGACGACGCCGCGACCCGGGCGGCGATCGAGCGCCTGCGCGGACGCACCGCGCTGCGCGCCCCGGGCGACGCGCTGAACCTGGCGATGGTGCTGCCGTCGACCGGCGAGCTGGTCGGCGACGTGCTGCTGATCTGGACCAGTGGCGAGCACCGGCAGGGCGAGATCGGGTACGTGCTGCACCCGGACCACGCCGGCCGGGGGTACGTCACCGAGGCCGCCCGGGAAATGCTGCGACTCGGCTTCGACGGCCTCGGCCTGCACCGGATCGTCGGTCGCCTCGACGCCCGCAACACGGCCTCCGCCCGAGTGCTGGAACGGCTCGGCATGCGCCGCGAGGCGCACCTGCGGGAGAACGAGTTCGTCAAGGGCGAATGGACCGACGAGGTCGTCTACGCCCTGCTGGACCGGGAGTGGCGGGCCCGGCCGACCGCCGCCTGACGGGCACGTCCCGGTCCGGCGCCCCGTGGGCGCCGGACCGGGATCGATTCAGGCGGCCGGCCGCCGCGCCTTGGCGGCGCTGTCGACGAGGCCCCAGACGGTGATGCCGGCAGTGACCACGACGGCCACCCGGGCCACGTCGTCCACCCCACCCTCGCGCAGCCACTCGAACCGCTGGACCAGGTCCGGATTGAGCAGCCGGTCGGTGAGCAGCAGCCAGACGACCGGCACGGCGAACGCGAGGTCGAGCACCGCCTTGACCGCGACCAGTGGCCAGGTCCACCGGCCCGACCGGTACTTCGCGACCTCCAGGCCGAGATCGGCGACCAGCACCGCCAGCAGCACCGGCAGCCAGAAGCTCCACAGCGCCGGGTCGATCATCGGCAGCCGGGAGCCGTCGCCCGTCACCCAGGGCTGGAAGTGCTGCCAGGGGAAGAACGCGATGGTGAGCAGCAGGAACACGATCGAGGCGCAGCTGTCGACGAGCGTCACCTGCCGCTCCCGCGGCGCCTCGGGCAGCTGGTCGACGTTCCACGCGGGCAGCTTCGTGTCGGTGCGTTCGGCGACGGCGAAGACGAGCGTGATCCAGAACGCGGTCTGCACCGCGGCCTGCAGGGCGCCGGCCACCCCGGCGCCGATCGCCGCACCCGGATCGTGGTCGACGGTCGCCTTGACCACGCCGCTCACCACGCCGGCGACGGCCGGGACGAAGGTGAGCAGCAGCCGGAGCAGGCGCCACCAGACCAGGAAGTAGCGTGGGCCGATGAGCTGCAGCCGGCGGTCGGCGTAGCGGGCCGCGAGCTGGTCCGGGTTGCCCAGCTCGGTGAGCACCTCGCGCTCGGCGGTGTCGGCGTCCTGCCCGACGCCGGTCCGGCCGTCGATCATGTCCGCGATGGACGCTCGCAACTCGGAGCCGATCTCCTCGCGACGAGGGGCCGGCACCGTGCGCAGGGTGGCGGCGACGTACCGGTCGGTCAGGGAATTCATCGGTCCTCTCCTTCGATCAGGCCGGCGACGGAGGTCCGCACGGCGGTCAGGTCGTCGAGCAGGCGTGCCAGCACGGCCTCGCCGTCGGCGCTGGTCCGGTAGAACTTGCGCGGCCGGCTCTCCTCGGTGTTCCACTCGCTGGTCAGCAGCCCCTGCTCCTCCAGCCGCCGCAGCAGGGGATAGAGCGTGTTCGCGTCGACCGGGAAGCCGTGCGCGCCCAGCCGTTGCAGCAGCGCGTAGCCGTAGTCGGGTTGGCGCAGGGCGACCAGGCTGGCCACCACCACGGTGCCGCGCCGCAACTCCTGGAGATGGGTCCGCAGGACCTCCTCGCTCACCATGTCTCACACTATACCGTGTGCCACACAGTATTGTGTGGGCCGCGTGGCGAGCGGAGGTGCGGCTCACCGTCGATGGGGCCGGCACGGGGCAGCCGGATAGACGACGATCTGTGAGACTCCCGCCACCGGCAATCGATCTTCACGGGGGACGACATGATCAGTCGACGTCAACTGCTCGGCGGTGCGGCGATGGCCGGCGTGGCCTCGGTGGCCGGCGGCGCGCTCCGTCCGGAGCCGGCCCGCGCCGAGGTGCTCAGCACCCCGTTCACGTCGGTCACCGCCCCGCACCTGCTGCAGGCCGAGCTGATGGTGCAGTACCAGCGGATGTTGGCGGCCGGCCAGTTCACCGACGGCCTGGTGGGCCAGTGGCCGCTCGACGGCACCCCGGCGGACCTGTCCGGGAACGGCCGGAACGTCTCGCTCGGCACGGGCGCGACCTGGACCCGGCTGCGGGCCGGTGGGGAGCTCGGCCTCGACGGCACCTCCGGAGCGTCCGCCAGCACGGCCGGCCCCGTCCTGGAGACCACCACCTCGTTCACCGTCTCCGCCTGGGTGCGGCTGTCCACCGCAGCGTCGCCGGCGAACATGTACACGGCGGTCAGCCAGGACGGCGACACCAGCCGCTTCCTGCTCCAGTACGACCCGGCGTACCAGACCTGGGTGTTCAAGGTGCGCGCCCAGGACGAGAGCGCCATGCGGACGGCGAAGGCGCCCGCCGCGGCCCAGCTGGGCAGCTGGGTGCACCTGGCCGGCGTGTTCGACGCCACCGCCAACGTCATCCAGCTCTACGTCGACGGGGTGCCGGCGGGCAGCGCGGACACCACCGGCCTGCCGGCCTGGGCCGCAGGCGGAAGCTTCAACATCGGGCGGGCCCGGTTCGGCGGCGTACCGGTCAACCGGTTCAACGGCGCGGTCGACGACGTCCGCGCCTATCGGCGCGCGCTGACCGCCGCGGAGGTCGCCCTGGTCAGCGGGCGTACGGCCCGGGACAACAACGTCTACCTGGTGGGCGCCCCGTCGGTGGTCACCTGGGGCGAGCCCGGCGACCTCGGCTCGTGGGTCTCGAAGGCGCGCTGCTCGTCGTTCCTCACCTGGGTGCTGAAGCGGTCCTGCCCGTGGGCCACCAACGACTACTTCCGGACCTGGTTCGCCGACACCGTTCCGGAAGCCGCCGACTACCAGCAGGCCTTCGCGGCGGGCAGCGGCGGCCCGCGCTTCCAGCGGATCAGCCGGGTCGCCGACCTGCGTCCGGGTGACCTCATCGCGGTCAACTACAACGGCAGCGACCCGGCCAACACTGGGCACATCGTGATGGTGCGCAGCGTCAAGGGCACCTACACCGGCGGGATGAACTTCGCCGGCGAGACCCAGTACGCCGTCGAAGTGATCGACTGCACCGCCGACCCGCACGGCGTCTACGCCACCGGCAACTATGACCTCTACCCGGACACCCGGATGGTCGACGACGTGACCAACTTCCAGGGCGCCGGCATCGGCCACATGATGTTCTACGCCGCCGACACCACCGGCGAGTTCTCCCGCTACCGGTGGAGCGTGAACAGCGGATCGGCCAACACCCACCCGGTCTCCAGCCGCCCCATCGCGGCGGCCCGCATCTGCTGAGCGACTCGGCCCGGGGTGGTCGCCGGACGAGACGGAGACCACCCCCGGCGCGGACGGTGGAGCCCGTCAGATCACCTCGGTAGGGTAGGTCCCGGTCGACTCCGACCATCAAGATCCACACCGCCGGGGGGCGCCACGCATGGCCGACTCGTTCGCGCATCTGCACGTGCACACCGAGTACTCGATGCTCGACGGGGCGGCCCGGCTCAAGGACCTCTTCGCCGAGGCGGCCCGGCTCGGCATGCCGGCGGTGGCGATCACCGACCACGGCAACATGCACGGCGCGAACGACTTCTACAAGCAGGCGACCACCGCCGGCGTCAAGCCCATCCTCGGGGTCGAGGCGTACGTGGCACCGGAGTCGCGCTTCCACAAGCAGCGGGTCAAGTGGGGCCGCCCGGAGCAGAAGAGCGACGACGTCTCGGGTAACGGCGCGATCACCCACATGACCATGTGGGCGGCGAACAAGAACGGCCTGCACAACCTCTTCCGGCTCAACTCCCGCGCCTCGATGGAGGGCCACTACGTCAAGTGGCCCCGGATGGACATGGAGCTGATCGCCGAACACGCCGAGGGCATCATGGCCACCACCGGCTGCCCGTCCGGCGCGGTGCAGACCCGGCTGCGGCTCGGCCAGTTCGACGAGGCGCTCAAGGCCGCCGCCGCGTACCAGGACATCTTCGGCAAGGACAACTACTTCCTGGAGATCATGGACCACGGCCTCGACATCGAGCGCCGGGTCCGGGACGGGCTCATCGAGATCGCCCACAAGCTCGACATCCCGCCGGTGGTCACCAACGACTCGCACTACACGCACGAGGCGCAGGCCGAGGCGCACGACGTGCTGCTCTGCGTGCAGACCGGCAGCAACGTCGCCGACCCCAACCGGTTCCGCTTCGAGGGCGGCGGCTACTTCGTCAAGTCCGCCGAGCAGATGCGGGCGGTCGACTCGTCGGAGCTGTGGCAGCAGGGCTGCCGCAACACGCTGCTGGTGGCGGAGAAGGTCGACCCGGCCGGGATGTTCGAGTTCCACAATCTGATGCCGCGGTTCCCGATCCCGGAGGGGGAGACGGAGGAGTCCTGGTTCCGCAAGGAGACGTTCGAGGGGTTGCGGCGTCGCTTCCCGAACGGCATCCCGGAGGGGCATGTCGCCCAGGCGGAGTACGAGCTGGGCGTCATCGTCCAGATGGGCTTCCCGTCGTACTTCCTCGTGGTCGCCGACTTCATCCAGTGGGCGAAGAGCCAGGGCATCGCGGTGGGTCCGGGTCGTGGTTCGGCGGCCGGGTCGCTGGTCGCGTACGCGTTGGGCATCACCGACCTGGATCCGATTCCGCACGGCCTGATCTTCGAGCGGTTCCTCAATCCCGAGCGGGTGTCGATGCCGGATGTCGACATCGACTTCGACGAGCGCCGGCGCGGTGAGGTGATCCGGTACGTCACCGACAAGTGGGGCGAGGACAAGGTCGCGCAGATCGCGACCTTCGGCACGATCAAGGCGAAGGCCGCGATCAAGGACTCGGCCCGGGTGCTGGGTTACCCGTACGCGGTGGGTGACCGGATCACCAAGGCGATGCCGCCGGCGGTGATGGGCAAGGACATTCCGCTGTCGGGCATCTTCGACCCGAAGCACCCGCGGTACGCCGAGGCGGGCGAGATCCGCGGCCTCTACGAGTCGGACCCGGACGTCAAGAAGGTCATCGAGACCGCGAAGGGCATCGAGGGGCTGATCCGGCAGACCGGCGTGCACGCCGCCGGGGTGATCATGTCCGCCGAGCCGATCATCGAGCACATCCCGTTGATGCGCCGGGACTCCGACGGTGTGATCATCACGCAGTTCGACTACCCGACGTGCGAGTCGCTCGGGCTGCTGAAGATGGACTTCCTCGGCCTACGCAACCTGACGATCATCGACGACGCGGTCAAGAACATCCAGCTCAACCACGGCAAGGAGCTGGACCTGCTGGCCCTGCCGCTGGACGACCGGGCGGCCTACGAGCTGCTCGCCCGCGGTGACACCCTGGGTGTGTTCCAGCTCGACGGCGGGCCGATGCGCTCGCTGCTGCGGCTGATGAAGCCGGACAACTTCGAGGACATCTCCGCCGTCCTGGCCCTCTACCGGCCCGGTCCGATGGGCGTGGACTCGCACACCAACTACGCGCTGCGCAAGAACAACCTGCAGGACATCACCCCGATCCACCCGGAGCTGGAGGAGCCGCTGCGGGAGATCCTCGCGCCCACCTACGGCCTGATCGTCTATCAGGAGCAGGTGCAGCGCGCCGCGCAGATCCTCGCCGGTTACAGCCTCGGCCAGGCCGACCTGCTGCGCCGGGCGATGGGCAAGAAGAAGAAGGAGATCCTCGACAAGGAGTTCATCCCGTTCCGGGACGGCTGCCGCGAGCGCGGCTACTCCGACGAGGCGATCCAGGCGGTGTGGGACGTCCTCGTCCCGTTCGCCGGCTACGCCTTCAACAAGGCGCACTCGGCCGCGTACGGGCTGGTGTCCTACTGGACCGCGTACCTCAAGGCGCACTACCCGGCCGAGTACATGGCGGCGCTGCTCACCTCCGTCGGCGACGACAAGGACAAGATGGCGCTCTACCTGTCCGAGTGTCGCCGGATGGGCATCCAGGTGCTGCCGCCCGACGTGAACACCTCGGCCGGGCCGTTCACCCCGGTCGGGAAGGACATCCGGTTCGGCCTCGCGGCCATCCGCAACGTCGGCGCGAACGTGGTCACCTCGGTCATGCGCTGCCGCGACGAGAAGGGCGCGTACGCCGACTTCTACGACTTCCTGTCCAAGGTGGACGCGGTGGTCTGCAACAAGAAGACCATCGAATCGCTGATCAAAGCCGGCGCGTTCGACTCGATGCAGCACCCGCGCAAGGGCCTGCTCGCCGTGCACGCCGACGCGATCGACGCGTACGCCGACGTGAAGCGCAAGGAGGCCGTCGGCCAGTACGACCTCTTCGGCGCCGGCTTCGGCGACGCCGACAGCGGCGGCAGCACCACGGTCATGCCGACCATCGCCGACGGGGAGTGGGACAAGCGCGACAAGCTCGCCTTCGAACGCGAGATGCTCGGCCTGTACGTCTCCGACCACCCGCTCTTCGGCCTGGAGCACGTGCTCGGCGCGGCGGCCGACTGCACCATCGCCGCGCTCTCCGAGGAGGGCACCGTGCCCGACGGCGCGGTGGTCACCCTGGCCGGCATCCTCTCCGGCGTGCAGCGCCGGGTCACCAAGCAGGGCCGGGCCTGGGCCTCGGCCACCCTGGAGGACCTGGCCGGCGGGGTCGAGACCCTCTTCTTCCCCAACACCTACGAGGTGATCGGCCAGTACATCGCCGAGGACGCGATCGTGGTGGTCAAGGGGCGGGTCGACCGCCGCGACGACACCCCACGGATCATGGCCATGGACATGCAGCTGCCCGACATCAGCAGCAACCCCGCCAACAAGCCGGTCACCCTGACCATCCCGGTGCACCGCTGCACCCCGCCGCTGGTGGAGAAGCTCAAGGAAACCCTGGTCCTGCACCCCGGCGACACCGAGGTGCACGTCAAACTCCTCAACGGCGGCAAGGTGACCACGCTGCGCCTCGGCCCGTTCCGGGTGGCGGCGACCACCGCGCTGATGGGCGACCTGAAGAGCGTCCTCGGCCCGGCCAACGTGAGCTGACCGGCAGACGCCCGCCTGGTGGGGCAGCGGGGAACGTGCCGGGCGGGCAGCATCAGGGAATGCCGTCGACCGAACTGCTGCGGGTACGCGATCTCTCACGCGGCCAGACCGGTCCGAGCTTCGAGGTCTTGTCCAGGCTGTTGGCATTCGTACC
>NZ_JAPDPH010000185.1 GCF_026013475.1 Micromonospora yasonensis
CGGCCCTCGCCGAGCTGCGCGCCCTCGCCCCCGACCGCCGGCCGTCCACCGGCGCCGCGCCGACGGGAGCGCCGGCGTGGTGACCTGGCGGCTGGCCGGGTTCCTGCTGCGCACGGCGGTGCGGCGCTGGCCGGCGGAGCTGCGCGACGAGCTGTCCCGGGAGTGGGGCGCCGAGCTGCATGTGCTGGCCGAGCAGGGGGAGCGGTGGCGGATGCTGCGCTTCGCCGCAAGCCTGGCCGCCAGCCGGCCGGCCGCGCCGGTCGTCGACCGCGCGGTGCTGCACCGGCGGCTGCGGCGCACCGCCTGGGTGCTGCTGCTCGCCCCGCCGGCCAGCCTCGTCGCGGTTGCGCTCGCCGCCGTGGTGATGAGCCTGGTGTACGCGGCGACCGACCTCCGGTTCGCCTGGGCTGCCGCGGTGCAGCTGCCGGTATGGAGCACGGTCACCGCCGGGCTGGGGACGCTGCTCGCCGTCGTCGTCGCCCGCGCCGCGCGGCACACCGTACGGACCGGACCACTGGCCACGGCGCTCGGCGTCGTGCTGCCGGTCGCGCTGACCGTGGCGCTGGTCCTGTCCGTCCTCGCCGTCCGGGGCGAGTCGGGGATCGCGGGCTCGGTTCCGGGGCTGTTGCTCTGGCTCGCCCTGCTGGTGCCCGCACTCTGGGCCGCGGGCGTGCTGGCCCGTCGGGGACGTACCCGGTTGGCCTGGCTGGTGGGAGTGCTCGGCGCGCTGGTCGCAGCGGACGCCGCGGTGGTGCTGGCGATCGCCTCGGCGATTCCGGCGACCGCCCCGGGATCGCTCGCCGGGGGCCGCCGCCGGACACGGTCGACCGGGTTTCGGCGCCGCTCTGGCTGTTCACCTGCTGGATCGACTCGTTCCTGGGACTGCCCCGGCCGACGGCGTGGGAACGGTTCCTCATCACCGACCGGGTGCTGTTGGTCGTGCCGATGTGCTACCTGGCCTGCACCCCCTACGCGCTGGCGTACGCCGTCGCGGCGGCCCGACCGGCGCAGCCGGCCGGCGTACCGTCGGCCGAGCCGGTGCCATCGCCCGCCTGACCGGCTCGCCCGGAACCGCCCGCCGACGGTGCCGGCCGTTGGGCGGAAGCGGTCAGGTCGGACAGGGCAGCCGTTCCATGACCGCGGGGGTGGCGGACCGGCTCACCACCTGTGCGAAGCATGCGGCGGCATTGGCCTCCTGCCAGCCGAACACCGACGCGGCCGTCTTCGCCACGCGTACCCGGAAGACCAGCCGGACCCCGGCGTCGCCGGCCTCCACGGCCAGCACCTCGACCCCGTCCAGCGCGGCGGCGTCCCGCAGCGCGGCCTCCCGCGTCGACGGCGCCGCCAGCAGGGCCGCCCGGGTGCGCTGCGCGGTCGCCGTCACCTCGCGGTCGGCCCGGCGTTCCAACCGTCGCTGGGACCGGTCCCGCAGCAGCGGCAGCGCCACCGCCGCGCCCACCGTGGCGACCACCACCAGTGCCGTCCCGGTGAGTAGCCGGCGGCGCAGGCGTGCCGAGTGTCCCCCCTCGTACCGCACCCCCGGATTGTCCGTCACCGACCCGTCGCCCGGCTGCCCCGTCTTTTCCGGTTCCGCCCCGGCCGTCCCGGATCTCGTCTACTGTGGAGGACATTAGCGGTTATTTCGGGCGTTCCGGTGGCGGCTGGTCGATTCCCGGTGCACAGTGATCGCATGAGCGACAACGGACGTGGTGGGCACTATTACTGGTGCACGCGACACCACCGGGTCGAGACCGATGCCGACGTGTGCCCCGCGAAGCACGTGCTCGGACCGTACGCCTCAGCCGCCGACGCGGAGAACGCCCTGCAGCAGGTGCGGGAGCGCAACGAAGCGTGGGACGCCGAGGACGCCCGTTGGGCCGGGGAGGACAGGTAGACGGCGCGGGACGGCCCGCGTCGAGGTGATCCGTGCTCCGCGAGGGCGAGAGCACGTCCCCAAGGAGGGAACCGAGATGGCCGTTGCACAGCAGGCCACCACCCGCCCGGCGGCGAAACGTACGACCGCGAAGAAGACCAGCGCGGCGAAGCGGACCGTGGGCGCCGCCACGGCCCGGACGGCCACGGTCACCAAGGCGTCGCCGAACGCCTCGGGTGCCGGCGCGGGCCGGGTGCCGGCGAAGAAGGCGGTGGCCAAGAAGGCGACCGCCAAGAAGGCGGTGTCAGCCGCGCGGAAGGCGCCCGCGAAGAAGGCGCCGGCCACGAAGACCGCGGCCAAGAAAGCGCCCGCGAAGAAGACCACCGCCAAGAAGGCACCCGCCCGGAAGACCACCACGGCCGCGAAGAAGGCCCCTGCGCGGAAGGTCACGACGGCCGCGAAGAAGGCGCCCGCGCGGAAGGTCACGACGGCCGCGAAGAAGGCGCCCGCGCGGAAGGTCACCACGGCGAAGAAGACCACCGCGGCGAAGAAGGCGCCGGCGAAGAAGACCACCACGGCGAGGAAGACGACGGCCGCGAAGAAGACCACGGCGGCCAAGAAGACCACCGCCGCCAAGGCCATCGCGACCCGCCCGGGCGGCGGCGCCCGCACGGCCGCGGCGAAGAAGGCACCGGCGAAGAAGGCCACCGGCACCTCGACCACCGCGCGCAAGGCCGCGGGGAGGAAGGCCGCCGGAGCCGTGACGCCGATCGAGGCCAGGACCAGCACCTCGACCGGCACCCACAAGCGGATGACCGCGGCCCGGAAACCGGCCGGCACGAGGGTCGTCGCGGGTCGGTCGACGGCGAAGCCGGCGAGCACCCGGCGGACGACCGGCTGACATCCGGGGTACGGCGCTGACCGGCGTCCGGCCGGCGACAACTCCGGCGTGGCGGTGGGGAGCGGATCACGCGCGGCGCTGTCAGGATTGACCGCGTGGTGATCCGACGCGTACTGGCGCCCCGCATCGACTTCGGCGCGCTGCGCCGCGAGCTGGGACTGCCCGAGAGCTTCCCGCCCGCGGCGCAGCGCGAGGCCGACGAGGCGGCCGGCGCGCCGCTGCCGGCCGTCGCCGACCGCACCGACATCCCGTTCGTCACCCTCGACCCGGCGACCTCGCGCGACCTCGACCAGGCGATGCACCTCAGCCGCCGCCCCGGTGGCGGCTTCCGGGTCCGGTACGCGATCGCCGACGTCGCCACCCACGTACGCCCCGGCGGGGCGCTGGAGGAGGAGACCTGGTGCCGCGGGCAGACCGTCTACCTGCCGGACGGCAACGTGCCGCTGCACCCGCACACGCTCAGCGAGGGGGCGGCCAGCCTGCTGCCCGACGCCGACCGCGCGGCGGTGCTCTGGACCATCGACCTCGACGCCGACGGCGGCACCGTCGCCGTAGCCCTGGAGCGGGCCCGGGTCCGCAGCCGGGCGAAGCTCGACTACGTCGGCGTACAGCTCGCCGCCGACGCCGGCACGCTGCCCGAGCCGATCGCCCTGCTGCCGGAGATCGGCGCCCTGCTCACCGCCCGCGGGCTGCGCCGGGGTGCCATCAACCTGCCGCTGCCCGAGCAGGACGTGGAGCCCGACGGCGACGGCTGGCGGCTGGTGCTGCGCGGGCCCGGCCCGATGGAGGACCACAACGCGCAGATCTCGCTGCTGACCGGGATGGCCGCCGCCGACATCATGCTCGCCGGCGGAATCGGCTTGCTGCGGACGATGCCGGCACCGAAGCCGGAGGCGGTGGACCGGCTCCGGCTGGCCGCCGGCCCGCTGGGCGTGCACTGGCCGGCGGGCATGCCGGTCGGTCCGGTGCTCGCCGGGCTGGACGCCTCCCAGCCCCGGGCGGCGGCCTTCATCGACCAGGCGGCCGAGCTGATGCGCGGGGCCGCGTACACGGCCTTCGACGGCGAGCTGCCGGAGCAGCCGGAGCACGGCGGGGTGGCCGCCACGTACGCCCACGTGACCGCGCCGCTGCGCCGGCTCGCCGACCGGTACGCCACCGAGGTCTGCCTGGCCCTGCATGAGGGCCGCGAGGTGCCCGAGTGGGCCCGCGCCGCGCTGCCGAAGCTGCCGGAGGTGATGGCGAGCACCGACCGGACCGCGTCGGCGGCGACCCGGGGCGCGATCGAACTGACCGAGGCGGTGCTGCTGTCGCACCGGGTGGGGGAGACCTTCGAGGCGGCGGTGCTGGACGTGGACGCGCCACGGCCGGTGGCCGAGGTGCCCCGTCAGCCCGGCACCGACCCGGCCCGGCCGGGTGGCAACGGTGGCGGCAAGGCGGGCCGGCCGCCGGGCGGCACGGTCGCCTTGGACGAGCCGCCGGTCCGTGCCCGGTGCCTCGGTGAGCTGCCGCTCGGCGAGCGGGTCGCGGTCCGCCTGGTCACCGCCGACCCCACCGCACGCAAGGTCCTCTTCGAACGCGCCTGACCCCGACCGCGCCGCTCGCATGATCCACTCGCGGTGCGGATGGCGGGGGTGCCCCCGGTCGCGGAACCGCCGGCCTGCCGTAAGGCGGGGTCGGTGACGCGGTGCGGGCAGCGGGGATTGTCACAGGGGTAGGCCGGCCTGGCAGGCGGTCTTCTTTGGAAGGATGGCGGCATGGCTTACGACGCGACCACGCTGCCCGATGTCTCCGGGCTGACCGTCGGCATCATCGGTGGCACGGGCGACCAGGGGCGGGGGCTCGCCTACCGGTTCGCCCGGGCCGGGCAGGCCGTGCTGATCGGGTCCCGCTCGGCCGAGCGGGCGACGCAGGCCGCCGCCGAGATCGCCGCGCTGCCCGGCGTGCCGGCCGGCACCGAGGTGACCGGCGCGGACAACGACGAGGTCGCCCGGCGCAGCGACGTGGTGGTCATCGCGGTGCCGTGGGACGGGCACGCCGCCACGGTCGCCGCCCTGGCCGGCCCGCTCGCCGGCAAGATCGTGGTCGACTGCGTCAACCCGCTCGGCTTCGACAAGCAGGGCCCGTACGCGCTCACCGTCGCCGAGGGCAGCGCCGTCCAGCAGGCCGCCGCCCTGCTGCCCGATTCCCGGGTGTGCGCCGCGTTCAACCACGTCTCGGCGCCGCTGCTGGCCGACCCGGAGATCGACCGGATCGACCTCGACGTGCTGATCTGCACCGAGGACCGGGAGGTGGTCGGGGTGATCGCCGCCCTGGCCGCCCGGATCCCGGGGATGCGTGGCATCTACGCCGGCCGGCTGCGCAACGCGCACCAGATCGAGGCGTTCACCGCCAACCTGATCGCGATCAACAAGCGCTACAAGGCGCACGCCGGCATCCGGGTCACCGACCTCTGAGTCCCGGTGGTTGTCACACCTCTGGTGGACCATCACCGGATGGAGTGGCAACTCGTGATCGACTGCCGGGAGCCGGCACCGCTGGTCGCGTTCTGGGCCGAGGCCCTGCGCTACCGACGGCAGCCGCCGCCGGACGGGCATCCGACCTGGCGCGACTGGTACCTGTCCATTGGGGTTCCGGTGGAGGAACTCGGCGAGGGCGACTGCGCGGACCGCCTGGAGGACCCCACCGGGTCCGGGCCGCGGATCTGGTTCCAGCCGGTGCCCGAACCGAAGGCGGTCAAGAACCGACTGCACATCGATCTGAAGGTCGGCGGCGGGAGGGCGGTTCCGTTGGCCCTCCGGCGGTCCCGTGTCGACGCGGAGGTGGCCCGGTTGCTGCCGCTCGGGGCGCGGGTGCTCGGCGGGATGGACGTGCCGGAGAACGACCACTACGCGGTCCAGCTGGCCGACCCGGAGGGCAACGAGTTCTGCGTGGTCTGACCCCGTGAGCGTCGGGCGGTGCGGCCCGGGAGCCGCACCGCCCGACGACCTCAGAAGGTGTGCTCGGCGGCGGGGAACTCGCCGCCGCGTACCTCGTCGGCGTAGCGGCGGGTGGCGTCGGTCAGCACCCCGGCCAGGTCGGCGTAGCGCTTGACGAAGCGCGGCGCCTTGCCGGTGCGCAGCCCGGCCATGTCCTGCCAGACCAGCACCTGGGCGTCGGTGTCCGGGCCGGCCCCGATGCCGACGGTGGGGATCCGCAGCTCGGCGCTGATCCGCTTGGCCACCTCACCGGGGACCATCTCCAGCACCACCGCGAAGGCGCCCGCCTCGGCGACCGCCCGGGCGTCGGCGATCACCTCCTCGGCGGTGTCGCCCCGGCCCTGCACGCGATAGCCGCCCAGGGTGTGCTCGCTCTGCGGGGTGAAGCCGATGTGCGCCATCACCGGGATGCCGGCCCCGACGATCGCCTCGATCTGGGCGGCGCAGCGCCGGCCGCCCTCCAGCTTCACCGCGTGGCAGCCGCCCTCCTTCATGAACCGCACCGCGGTGCGCAGCGCCTGCGTCGGCCCCTCCTCGTACGAGCCGAAGGGCAGGTCACCGACGATCAGCGAATGCCGGGTCGCCCGGACCACCGCGCGGACCAGGGGCAGCAGTTCCTCGGCGGTCACCGGCAGGGTGGTCTCATAGCCGAAGACGTTGTTCGCCGCCGAGTCGCCGACCAGCAGCACCGGGATCCCCGCCTGGTCGAAGATCGAGGCGGTGTACTGGTCGTACGAGGTGAGCATCGCCCAGCGCTCGCCGCGCTCCTTGGCGGCGATCAGGTCGCGGGTACGCACCCGTCGGGTGACCGGCCCGCCGTAGAGGGCGGTCACCTCGGTCGGGGTGGACTCCACCATGACTCTCTCCTTCCTCGAGGCCGCGCTCGCGGTCCCCGGGTTCCGCCGCGATCGTCGCACCGGACGACCGGCCGGCGGCAGGGCGGAGTGGAGGAATTCACTTCCCGGCCCGCCGGTCGCGGGCCGGCGGCGAGCGCCGCTCAGCCGTGCTCGCGCCAGCGATTCGTGATCGGCAGCCGGCGGTCCCGCCCGAACGCCTTGTGCGAGATCTTCGTGCCGGGCGCCGACTGTCGCCGCTTGTACTCGGCGGTATCCACCATCCGCAGCACCTTGTCCACGATCGCCGGGTCGTGGCCGGACGCGATCAGCCCGTCCCGGCCCAGGTCGCCGTCGACGTAGCCGATCAGGATCGGGTCGAGCACGTCGTAGTCCGGCAGGGTGTCGCTGTCGAGCTGGCCGGGGCTCAGCTCGGCCGACGGCGGCTTGCCGATCGAGCTCTCCGGGATCGGCGGGGTCTCCCCCCGGCGTTCGGCGTCCGCGTTGCGCCACTTGGCCAGCCGCCAGATCAGCGTCTTCCAGACGTCCTTCACCGGGTTGTAGCCGCCCACCGAGTCGCCGTAGAGGGTGGAGTAACCCACCGCCAGCTCGCTCTTGTTGCCAGTGGTGAGGACCAGGTGGCCCTCCTGGTTCGACAGCGCCATCAGGATCACGCCGCGCACCCGGGCCTGCAGGTTCTCCACCGTCACGCCGGACAGCGACAGGTTGGCCAGGAAGGTGTCCACCATGGGCTGGATCGGCTCGATCCGGTAGTCCAGGCCGGTCCGCTTGGCCAGCTCCTCGGCGTCGGCCCGGGAGTGCTCGGAGGAGTGCTGGCTGGGCAGCGACACGCCGACCACCCGGTCCGGGCCGAGCGCGTCCACCGCGATCGCCGCCGACACCGCCGAGTCGATGCCACCGGACAGGCCGAGCACCACCGACGGGAACCGGTTCTTGTTGACGTAGTCGCGCAGGCCCAGCACCAGGGCCTGCCACACCTCGGCCTCGTCGGCGACCGGCTCGATGATCCCGCCGACCGCCAGCTCTCCGGTCGGGGCCGGCGACAGGATGTCGCTGACCTTGATCCGGACCACCCGCATGTCGTCGGCCAGCTCCTCGCCCTGGTCGACCGGCTCCTTGGCCGGGGGCAGCTCGACGTCGTGCACCAGCAGGTGCTCGACGAACTGCGGGGCCCGGGCCAGCAGCATGCCGTCCGCGCCGACGATCATCGAGTCGCCGTCGTAGACCAGCTCGTCCTGGCCGCCGACCATGTTCACGTACGCGACGGCGGCGCCGGCCTCGGCGGCCCGGCGGCGGACCAGCGGCAGCCGGATGTCGTCCTTGTTCAGCTCGTACGGCGAGCCGTTGATGTTGAGCACCAGCCCGACGCCGGCCTGCCGGGCCACCGCGAACGGGCCACCGGCCTGCCACAGGTCCTCGCAGATGGTCAGTGCGACGTCCACCCCGCCGATCCGCGCCACGGTCAGCGTGTTGCCGGGAACGAAGTACCGGTCCTCGTCGAACACGCCGTAGTTGGGCAGGTGGTGCTTGAAGTAGGTGGCCGCCACCGCTCCCCGGTGCAGCAGCGCGGCGGCGTTGCGGGCACCCTTGCCCGGCTCGGCGTCGGCGCTCACCTGCGGCGGGCCGTCCGCGTCCAGGTAGCCGACCATGATCGGCAGGTCGCCGAGGCCGTCGGCGGCCAGGTCGGCGGCGAGCCGCTGCAGCGCCGCCTTGGAGGCGGCGACGAAGGACCGGCGGAAGACCAGGTCCTCGACCGGGTACCCGGTCAGCATCAGCTCCGGGAAGAGGGCGAGCTGCGCCCCGGCGTCGGCGGCCTTGCGGGCCCAGGCGCGGATCAGGTCGGCGTTGCCGTCGATGTCGCCGACGGTGGGATTGACCTGGCACAGGGCGAGACGCAGGGTGGGCATGTCCTCATCTTGCCCCAGCCGGCCGGGCCGAACCGGGTCGGACGGGGCGGGACACGGCGGGACGTCCGCCGGGTGGTTCGCGTAACGTCGGCGTAACCAGGCCGGTGGAGACTGGGCGGTCAGGCCGGACCGGCTCGACCGGCGCCGGACGTACGGGCAATGAGGGGTGGAAGTGGACCGTCAGCAGGAGTTCGTCCTCCGTACGCTGGAAGAGCGGGACATCCGGTTCGTCCGGCTGTGGTTCACCGACGTGCTCGGCACGCTCAAGAGCGTGTCGGTGGCCCCCGCGGAGCTGGAGGCGGCCTTCGAGGAGGGCATCGGCTTCGACGGCTCGGCGATCGAGGGCTTCGCTCGGGTCTTCGAGTCGGACATGGTGGCCATGCCCGACCCCACCACCTTCCAGGTGTTCCCGTTCGAGGGCGGGGTCAGCGGCGAGAGCGCCCGGATGTTCTGCGACATCCTGCTGCCCGACGGCAGCCCGTCCTGGGCCGACCCGCGGCACGTGCTGCGGCGGGCGCTGTCCAAGGCGGCCGAGAAGGGCTTCACCTTCTACACCCACCCCGAGATCGAGTTCTTCCTGCTGGAGAACGGGCCGCAGGACGGCTCGGTGCCGATCCCGGTGGACACCGGCGGCTACTTCGAGCACACCACCCACGCGGTGGCCCGGGACTTCCGCCGGCAGGCGGTGCTGGCCCTGGAGCGGATCGGCATCTCGGTGGAGTTCAGCCACCACGAGGTGGCCCCCGGCCAGCAGGAGATCGACCTGCGCTACGCCGACGCGCTGACCACCGCCGACAACATCATGACCTTCCGGCACGTGGTCAAGGAGGTGGCGCTCTCCACCGGGGTGCAGGCCAGCTTCATGCCGAAGCCCTTCACCGACCAGCCGGGCAGCGGCATGCACACCCACCTGTCGCTGTTCGAGGGGGAGCGCAACGCCTTCCACGACGCCGGCGACCCGATGAAGCTCTCCAAGGTGGCCAAGTCGTTCATCGCCGGGCTGCTCACCCACGCCCGCGAGTACACCGCGGTCACCAACCAGTGGGTCAACTCGTACAAGCGGCTCTTCCCGCAGGCCCTGCCGGACCGGATCACCGAGAGCCCGGCGTACGTCTGCTGGGGCCACCTGAACCGGTCCGCGCTGGTCCGGGTGCCGGCGTACGGCAAGCCGAACTCGGCCCGGGTGGAGGTCCGCTCGCTGGACTCGGCGGCCAACCCCTACCTGGCCTTCGCGGTCATGCTCGGCGCCGGCCTCAAGGGCATCGAGGAGGGGTACGAGCTGCCGCCGGGTGCCGAGGACGACGTCTGGTCGCTGAGCAGCGCCGAGCGCCGGGCCATGGGCTACGAGGCGTTGCCGGAGAACCTGGCCGAGGCGATCGACGTGATGGCCGGCTCGGAGCTGGTCGCCGAGGTGCTCGGCGAGCACGTCTTCGACTTCTTCCTGCGCAACAAGCGGGCCGAGTGGGAGCAGTACCGCCGCGAGGTCACCCCCTACGAGCGGCAGCGCTACCTCTCGCTGTAGGCCGGTCCTGTCGTACGCCGGGCATAGCGTCCGGGGCGTGAACCGGACCGACCGTCTCTACGCCCTGGTGGAGGAGCTGCGGGCGGTGTCCCCGCGCCCGCGCAGCGCCCGGTGGCTGGCCCAGCGTTTCGAGGTCAGCGCCCGGACGGTCGAGCGGGACATCGCCGCGCTCCAGGCCGCCGGCGTGCCGATCTGGGCCGAGCCGGGCCGCACCGGCGGTTACGTGGTCGACCGGGCCCGTACCCTGCCGCCGGTCAACCTGAGCCCCGGCGAGGCGGTGGCGATGGCCGTGGCGCTGCACCGCCTCGGCGGCACGCCGTTCGCCGCGGCCGCCGGCGCGGCGCTGCGCAAGTTGGTCGCGGTGATGCCCGCGGCCGACGTGGCCGAGGCGCACCGCCTCGCGGACCGGGTGCGGCTGATCGGCGGCGGGCCGGCCACGCCCGTCCCGGCCGCCGTCGCCGACGCGGTCGCCGCCCGGCGCGTGCTACGCCTGCGGTACGCCGACCGCGGCGGCACGGAATCGGTACGCGACGTGGAGCCGCTGGCCTACCTGGGCAACCCGACGCACTGGTACCTGGTCGCCTGGTGCCGGCTGCGCGACGGGCTGCGCTGCTTCCGGACCGACCGGATCGTCTCGGTGCGCCCGCTGGCCGAGCCGGTGACCCGCGAGCTGGGCCCCGGCGACCTCGACATCCCGCACGAGCGGGTCCGTCCACTCAGTCTGGTCTGAAAGATCTCGGGAAACACCGACAGGACGCTGTCGCGGACGTCGCCGAGGCTGACTCCTGACGACGCCGGCCGACCGGCCGGCGCACCGAGGAGGAAGCATGTCCAGCACGCCCGTGACCTGGTTCGAGATCGGCTCCGACCGGCCGGAGGAGGTCGAGCGCTTCTACGCCGACCTGTTCGGCTGGACCTTCGAGGAACAGGGCGTAGCCAACGGCGGGTCGTACCGGGTCACGACGGCCGGTGGGGAGCAGGGGATCGGCGGCGCGATCCGGGCCACCGACGGCGATTCGCCGAACTACGCGATCTTCTACGCCGAGGTGGCGGACGTCGCCGAGACCTGTCGCCGGGCCGAGGCGGCGGGCGGGAAGCTGCTGGTGCCGCCGCGTAGCGCGCCGAGCGGCCTCACCTTCGCGCACCTGCTCGACCCGTCGGGCAACCACCTCGGCGTCTTCACCCCGCCACCCGCTGCGGCGTGACTCTCTCGGCCCTCTGGAACGGGCGCCGTCCGCCCCGGCAGCGCCGCCGGGACGGACGTCCGCACGGGTCACTTGCCGGTCTGGCCGTCCCAGCCGCGGTGGCCGTGGCCGCCCGGGCCCGGGAAGACGCCGGCCTCGACGGCCCTCAGCACCGCGTCGGCCTGCTCCTGGGTGAGCTTGCCGTCCTTGACCGCCTGGTCCAGCCGTTCCTTCAGCCTGGCCTGCCGGTCCTCGGTCGACGGCCGCTCGGGCCGGTCGCCCTTGTGCTGCTCGCGGAGCTTGTCCAGCGCCGCGGTGACCTTGTCGGTCGAGACGCCCAGCTCCTTGGCGAGGGCCGCGGCGAACTCCTGCTGGCGGTCGGCGCGCTGCTGCTGCCGGTCGCTGCCCTGGTCGGTACTCGTGCTGGCGCTCGGGGCCGGGCTCGGGGTCTTGTCGTCGGCGAGCGCCACCGTCGGGGCGGCGATCCCGACACCGAGCACCCCGGCGGCGGCCAGGCCGACCAGCATGTGCTTCCTCGACATCCTGCGGATCATGCGGTTCTCCAGTTCGGTGGTGGTGCGATGACCTCACCGACAGTGACTGCCGAACCTGGGGAGAACCCGTCGCGACCCTATGAGGAGGCTGAAAATCCACCGTCGAACCGGACAAACCATTTGCACCGGCGTCCGCCGGTCACTGAGGCTGGCCGGGTCACTGACGAAGGGGGCGGGTCGCTGTGATCGACATCCGCGAGATCGAATTATCCGAGCCGGAGTCTGGGCCGTACGGCATCACCACCGGCCCGGATGGTCACCTCTGGCTGACGATGTCCGGCACCGGCGGAGTCGCCCGAGTGACACCGAGCGGTGAAACGTGGGAACACCACGGCGATCCCGCCGACAGCCGGCCGCTGATCATCACCACCGGTCCGGACGGCGCGCTCTGGTACACCCGCTCCGGCGACCACCGGCTCGGCCGGGTCACCGTCGACGGGGAGACCAGTTCGGTCGCGCTGCCGCCCGGCACCGCACCGTGCGGTCTGGTCCTCGGCCCCGACGGCGCTCTCTGGTACGCGGGGATGGGCGACGACACGGTCGGCCGGGTCACCGTCGACGGGCAGGTCACCACGTTCCCGCTGCCGGTCGCCAAGGGCTTCCCGTCGATGCTGGCCGCCGGGCCGGACGGCGCCCTCTGGCTCACCCTCAACCAGGCGAACGCCATCGGCCGGGTCGACCTCGACGGCAAGGTCACGCTGCACGCGCTGCCGACCGACGCCGCCGGCCCGGTGGGCATCACCCGCGGCGGCGACGGGGCGCTGTGGTTCGTCGAGATCGCCGCCGGTCAGCTCGGCCGGATCACTCCCGACGGGAAGATCGACGAGTTCCCGCTGCCGGACCGGACCGCCCGGCCGCACGCGATCGTCGCCGATCCGGCCGGCGGCTGCTGGTTCACCGAGTGGGGCGCCAACCGGATCGGCCACCTCGATCCCACCGGCCGGATCACGGGATACGACCTGCCCACCCCGGCTTCGGAGCCCCACGGTCTCACCGTCACCCCGGACGGCACGGTCTGGGTCGCCCTCGAGATCGGCGCGGTCGCCCACCTCACTCCCTGACGCTGGCCGGTGTCCGCCCGCCCCGGGGCGGGGTCAGTGGACGGCGGCGGTGACCGTGAGGGTGCCGGCGTCCGCGTCGAGGGTTGCCGGGGTGCCGACGGGGACCGTCAGTTGGCCGACGCCGTGGCCGATGGGCAGGCCGCCGAGGATCGGGACGTCCAGGTCGCCGAGGCGCTCGGTGAGCACGTCGGTGACCGTGGTGTCCCAGTCGTCCGCGCACCCGGTGAACTGGCCCACCGCCACCCCGGCGATCCCGTCCAGGGCCCCGCAACGGCGCAGGTGGGTGAGCATCCGGTCGACCTTGTACGGCGGCTCCTGCACCTCCTCGACCAGCAGGATCGCGTTGGTCAGGTCCGGCATGTCCGGGGTGCCGATCGACGCCGTGATCAGGCAGAGGTTGCCGCCGAGCAGCCGGCCCTCGGCCCGGCCGGGCACCCGCACCGGGTAGGTCTCCTCCTCCTTCACCGCCTGAAGGGTCACCGGCTCGGTGGTCATCAGCGTGGCGTGCAGCGACTCGGCCGAGCGGGGCGGGGTCCGGTCGTCCAGCCAGGCCGCCCCCGGGCCGTGCACGCTCGCCAGCCGGGCGCCCCGCCAGAGCGCGAACTGCAACGCCGTGATGTCGGAGAAGCCGGCCACCACCTTCGGGTCCCGGCGTACCGCGGCCATGTCGATCAGGTCGACCACCCGCTGCGCGCCGTAGCCGCCCCGGGTGCAGATCACCCCGCGTACCTCGGCGTCGGCGAAGGCGGTGTTGAGGTCGGCGGCGCGCAGCTCGTCCGCCCCCGCCAGGTAGCCCTGGCGGGCGTACGCGTTCGGCGCCAGCACCGGGCGCAGCCCCCAGCCGGTCAGCAGCTCGATGCCACGCGCCACCCGCTCGGGCCGGGT
>NZ_JAPDPH010000186.1 GCF_026013475.1 Micromonospora yasonensis
CCGCCGCGTCGAGCGCGGCCGACCCCTCGGGCGTACGCAGGGCGGCCAGCTGATCCAGATCCATCCCGACATTGTCCCGGTGCCGTCCGCCCGGCCCCGGTCGACTCCGGTTGCGGCGGATCGCGGTGTCCGGCGCGGCGGATTGGCACTCTCCTTGACGGAGTGCTAGCCGAGGAATAACCTGCGATTAGCACTCTCACCCTGAGGGTGCCAACACCCGGGCCCTGGTGTCCGGGGGTTGAACGCCAGGCGGACCGGCACCCGCGACGACGGCCCCGCCCGGTGGCATGTGGCAGATTGACGCCGGTCGGCGCGCCGACCGGCAACGACACCAAGTACCCCAGGAGGGTATGCCCGTGACTACCGCGACCAAGGTTGCGATCAAGCCGCTCGAGGACCGCATCGTGGTCCAGGCGAACGAGGCCGAGACCACCACCGCCTCGGGCATCGTGATCCCCGACACCGCCAAGGAGAAGCCGCAGGAGGGCACCGTCCTCGCTGTCGGCCCGGGCCGGATCGACGACAAGGGCAACCGCGTGCCGATCGACGTCAAGGTCGGCGACACCGTCCTCTACTCGAAGTACGGCGGCACCGAGGTCAAGTACGCCGGCGAGGAGTACCTGGTGCTCTCCGCCCGTGACGTCCTCGCGGTCATCGAGAAGTAAGCAACCGATCAGTGTCGTTGCCCCGGTCCGGCTCGCCGGGCCGGGGCAACGACGCTTCGAAGGGATACAGATGGCGAAGATCCTGAGCTTCTCGGACGACGCCCGGCACCTGCTGGAGCACGGTGTCAACGCCCTCGCGGACGCGGTCAAGGTCACTCTCGGCCCGCGCGGGCGCAACGTCGTCCTGGACAAGAAGTTCGGTGTGCCCACGATCACCAATGACGGCGTGACGATCGCCAAGGAGATCGAGCTCACCAACCCGTACGAGAACCTCGGCGCGCAGCTGGTCAAGGAGGTGGCGACCAAGACCAACGACGTCGCCGGCGACGGGACCACCACCGCGACCGTACTGGCCCAGGCCATGGTCCGTGAGGGCCTGCGCAACGTGGCCGCCGGGGCCAACCCGACCGGCCTCAAGCGGGGCATCGACGCGGCGGCCGGCAAGGTCTCCGAGGCGCTGCTCGGGAAGGCCGTGGAGGTCTCCGGCAAGGAGTCGATCGCGCACGTCGCGACGATCTCCGCGCAGGACGCCACCATCGGCGAGCTGATCGCCGAGGCGATGGAGAAGGTCGGCCGCGACGGTGTCATCACCGTCGAGGAGGGCTCCGCCCTGACCACCGAGCTGGAGGTGACCGAGGGTCTCCAGTTCGACAAGGGCTTCATCTCGCCGAACTTCGTCACCGACGTGGAGGCGCAGGAGTCGGTCCTGGAGGACCCGTACATCCTGATCACCACCCAGAAGATCTCGGCGATCGAGGAGCTGCTGCCGCTGCTGGAGAAGGTCCTCCAGAACAACAAGCCGCTGCTGATCATCGCCGAGGACGTCGAGGGCCAGGCGCTGTCCACGCTGGTGGTCAACGCGATCCGCAAGACCGTCAAGGTCTGCGCGGTGAAGGCCCCCGGCTTCGGCGACCGCCGCAAGGCGATGCTCCAGGACATGGCGATCCAGACCGGCGCCGAGCTGGTCGCGCCCGAGCTGGGCTACCGGCTCGACCAGGTCGGCCTGGAGGTGCTCGGCAGCGCCCGCCGCGTGGTGGTGGACAAGGAGAACACCACCATCGTCGACGGTGGCGGGCAGGCCTCCGAGGTCGCCGACCGGGTCGCCCAGATCCGCAAGGAGATCGAGGCCTCGGACTCCGAGTGGGACCGGGAGAAGCTGGCCGAGCGGCTGGCGAAGCTCTCCGGCGGCGTGGCTGTGATCAAGGTCGGCGCGGCGACCGAGGTCGAGATGAAGGAGCGCAAGCACCGCATCGAGGACGCCATCGCGGCGACCAAGGCCGCGGTGGAGGAGGGTACGGTCCCGGGTGGCGGCGCCGCCCTGGCCCAGATCCTGCCCGTGCTCGCCGACGACCTGGGCCTCACCGGTGACGAGAAGGTCGGCGTCTCGATCGTGCGCAAGGCGCTCGTCGAGCCGCTGCGCTGGATCGCCCAGAACGCCGGCCACGACGGCTACGTGGTGGTGCAGAAGGTTGCCGGCCAGGAGTGGGGCAACGGCCTCAACGCGGCCACCGGCGAGTACGTCGACCTGGTCAAGTCCGGCATCATCGACCCGGTGAAGGTGACCCGCAACGCGGTCGCCAACGCCGCCTCGATCGCCGGCCTGCTGCTCACCACCGAGAGCCTGGTGGTGGAGAAGCCGGAGAAGGCCGAGCCGGCCGCCGCCGGTGGGCACGGCCACGGCCACGGTCACGGCCACCAGCACGGCCCGGGCTTCTGATCCGGCGTACGGCCTGAGGTCGGGGCGCACCGCCAGTTCGGCGGTGCGCCCCGACCCGTATCTGCTTACGGAACGCTGACATCGTTGGCGATCGGTCCGTTTGATCGACAACACTGGTCGGCGTGAGCAGTATGTCCCGCGGCTACGCCGCGCTGGCCGGGATCACCGCCGCCGCCGTGGCCGTCGGCGTCGCCGAACCGGTCGCCGTCCTCACCGGGCCCCGCTCCGCCCCGCTGATCGCGGTCGGCGGGCTGGTGGTCGACCTGGTGCCCGAGACGCTGAAACACCTCGCGATCTCGCTGTTCGGTACGCACGACAAGATCGCCCTGCTGGTCGGAACCGCGGTGCTGCTCGCCGCGATCGCCGCGCTGCTCGGCGTGCTCGCCGCCCGGCGGCTCCGGATCGGCCTGGCCGGCGTCGCCGCGTTCGGTGCCCTCGGGGTGGTCGCCGCCGTCACCCGGCCCGGCGCGGGGCCGGCCGCCGCGCTGCCCTCGCTCGTCGGGGCCGGCCTCGGCGCGCTGACCCTCTGGGCCTTCGTGGCCGGCCCGCTCGCCCCCGACCTCTGGTCCTGGTCCCCGCCGGCCGGCGCTCGGGCCACCGGACGTCCCGAAAAGCACGGTGCGGACGTCGACCCGGAGGAGCGGCGGCGGTTCCTGCGTGGCGTGGGCGCGCTGGCCGGCGCGGCGGTGGTGGCCGGGTTCGGCGGCCACTGGCTCGCCGGACGGCGGGGCGTCTCGGCGGCCCGGCAGGCGGTCACCCTGCCCACCCCGGCGGCGCCCGCGCCGGCGGTGCCGACCGGTGCGGACCTGTCCCTGACCCAGCTCGCCCCCTATGTCACCCCGAACAGCGGGTTCTACCGGATCGACACGGCGTTGGTGGTGCCGCAGGTGGACCCGACGACCTGGCGGCTACGGATCCACGGGCGGGTGCGCAACCCGATCGAGCTGACCTTCGACGAACTGCTCGCCCGGCCGATGGTCGAGCGGTACGTCACCCTCGCCTGCGTCTCCAACGAGGTGGGCGGGGACCTGATCGGCAACGCGCGCTGGCTGGGCGTACCGATCAAGGTGTTGCTGGACGAGGCGGACCCCGAGGAGGGCGCGGACCAGGTGGTCGGGCGCTCAGTGGACGGGTGGACCTGCGGCACCCCGACGGCCGTGCTGCGGGACGGGCGGGACGCGCTGCTCGCGGTCGGGATGAACGGTGAGCCGCTGCCCGTGGCGCACGGCTTCCCGGTGCGGATGGTGGTTCCCGGGCTCTACGGGTACGTCTCGGCGTGCAAGTGGGTGACCGAGCTGGAGCTGACCAGCTTCGCCGACTTCGACGCGTACTGGGTGCCGCGGGGGTGGTCCGCGCAGGGCCCGATCAAGACCGAGTCCCGGATCGACACGCCCCGCCCGCGCAACAAACCGACCGCCGGTCCGGTGACGGTCGCCGGGGTGGCCTGGGCACAGCACCGGGGCATCCGCAAGGTCGAGGTACGCGTCGACGGCGGCCCGTGGCGGGAGGCGACACTCGCCCCGACCGTCTCGCTGGACACCTGGGTGCAGTGGTCGTGGCGCTGGGACGCCACCCCGGGGGAGCACACCCTCCAGGTGCGCGCCACCGACGCCGACGGGGTGACGCAGACCGAGCAGCGACGGCCGGTCGCGCCGGACGGCGCCACCGGCTGGCACACCGTCAAGGTCACCGTGCGCTGACGCTGGCGGCCGGCCCGACATCGGCCGGCCGGTGGCGCCGACGGCCGGAACGGGGTCCTCCCCGGGGCGGCGGACAAGTTGTCCGCCGCCTAATGAGCTGATGTCGTGGACGACTCAGGCTCGCGGCGGCCGCGTGAGTCGCTGGTGATGTCAGCTCCAAAGCGGCGCGGAGGAGGCCGGCGGGCCGCCGGATCCGGGTTCGGCGGGGGTGGTCCGCGCAGCACACGACGCCGCGCCCGGAGCCCGGGCGCGGCGTCGGAAGGGTCGGTGCGGTCGGTCAGGCGATCTTGCGCTGGGCGGGCACGGCGGACTTGTGCGGCCGGCCGAGACGGGCCTCCAGCCGGGCGATGTCCACCCGGGTGTGCCGCCGGTCGGCGAGGTCCTCCCAGCCGAGGGCCAGCAGCCGGAGCCGCTCGGCCTCGCTGAAGCCGCCCCAGACGCCGTACGGCTCGCGGACCGAGAGGGCGTGCGCGGCGCATTCGGCCCGGACCGGGCAGGCTCGGCAGACCGCCTTGGCGCCGGACTCGCGGCGCAGCCGCGAGGAGCCCCGCTCGCCGTCCGGGTGGAAGAACTGGGCGCTGTCGCGCCCCCGGCAGGCACCGAGACGCTGCCAGTCCCAGAGATCGACGATGGGTCCAGGCAGTCTACGTACGTTCGACATCAGCACCCCTCCTCCCGCGCGGCACCGCGGAGAATCCTTCGTGGCCAGCTACCGGGCGGCGGTCCGCGCGGGACACCGTTTCCGGACTGGCCCCCTCGGTACCCGGGCAGTCCCGCGCTCACACCTCCCGTGATCGAAAACCTCGGACAATTGGCGGCATATGCCCCATCTGCCGGAAAAGTTCGGATGATTGCCCGGAACCTCCTCCCGAGCCCAGCCTGCCGTGGTCTGCTCTGAGGCGGAGA
Source organism: Micromonospora yasonensis (assembly GCF_026013475.1). Lineage (GTDB taxonomy): Bacteria > Actinomycetota > Actinomycetes > Mycobacteriales > Micromonosporaceae > Micromonospora > Micromonospora yasonensis. The sequence continues at coordinate 4,989 of NZ_JAPDPH010000186.1, forward strand.
GGAGACCACTGTGCGTAGCGTTCTCGTGTGCGTTCGGACACCACTCGCAGCCCAGCACCTGACCTCCGCGGCGGCGCGGCTCGGGCTGTCCGGCGTCGTCCGGACCGCCGTCTCCGATCCCGAGGTGATGTTGCGGCTCGCCGAGCGTCCGGTCGACGTGGTGCTCGCCGACACCGCCCTCACCCGGCCGGACAGCGCGGGCTTCGTCCGCCGGGTGCTCGCCCGGGCACCCCAGGCCGCGGTCGTGCTGCTCGGTGCGGAGGAGTCCGAGGCGGCGGCGGCCACCATCAACGCCGGGGCCCGCGGCCTGATCCAGGGCGCCGACCACGACCTGACCAGCGCGGTGGCCAAGGCCCTGCTGCTGCTCTCCGCGCCCGGCCGGGCGGCCCGGCACCGGGTGACCGACCCGGCCCGGGACGCGGCCGCGGTCGGCGGAACAACCCGCGCGGGCGGGTCGAAGCGAACCCAGGGCGGCGCGACGGCGGCCTGGGCGGTGGCCCCGGGCGAGGGGCCGGGCGGGGTGCCGACCGTGGTGCCGGTGCAGCGCGGCGACGACCCGGCCGATCCGGCCGCCGGCGAGCCGGAGGCGACCCCGCCGGGCACCACCTCGCGCACGGGCGGGCGTACCTCCCGCAACGCGATCGGGCTGACCGAGCGGGAACTTCAGGTGCTGCTCGGGATGGCCGAGGGGAAGAGCAACGCGGAGATCGGGCGGGAGTTGTTCGTCTCGGAGGACACCGTCAAGACGCACGCCCGCCGGCTCTTCCGCAAGCTGGGGGCCCGGGACAGGGCGCACGCCGTCGCGGCGGGCTTCCGCGCCGGCCTGGTCGCCTGACCGGAGCCGGGCGGCCGGTCAGTCCTCGGCCGAGTCCTCGGTGCCCTCGGTCAGGGTGTCGTGCACGCCGTCGGCGTAGCCGCGGGCGTAGTCCCAGCTGACGTAGTGGTCCGGGTCCGGGTCGTAGGCCGGCTCGTGCACCCGGGGGCGACCGGAGTTGAGCAGGTGGCGCAGGTTGCCCCGGAGCAGATCCCAGTCGAAGTAGTGCGGCTCGCGGCAGTCCTCGCACTCGATGACCAGGCCACGCACCCCGATCGGCTGGAGCAGCGCCTGGTAGATCTCCAGGTCGGCGAGGTCCTCCAGGACGTCCTGCCGCTCGACCTCGGTCAGCGGGTCGAGCGGATCGTCCTCGCGCGGGTCGTGCAGGCCGGCAGCCGGATCGGCCGGGTCGCCGTTGAACGGGTCGATGGGCTCGTCGTGCACCCCCTCACCGTAGTCCCCGGCGGGCCGGAAAGCCCGCCTCAGGGGAGTCCCTGTGGCCCCGCCTACCCGTACCCGCCGCCGCCGGGGGCGGTGCAGCTCAATGGGTACGATGAAACGACACGCCGTGACCGCGGCGTGCCCCGGTGCCCGTGCGCGCCGCCTCGCTGAAGCCCGTCCGAACAGCTCAGGGGAGCAATCGTGGAGAATTCGCCCAGCATCGACCTTCCTGCCGGCGTCGACGGCGGCGAGTTGGGCGGGCATCTGCCCGAGCTGCCGGCCGGCTCGGCGCGGGTGGTGCCGCTCGGGCTGACCTTCGACGACGTGCTGCTCCAGCCCGGCGAGTCGGACGTCGTCCCGAGCCGGGTCAACACCCGCACCAAGCTCACCCGCACCATCGAGATCAACGTCCCGCTGCTGTCCAGCGCGATGGACACCGTCACCGAGGCGCGGATGGCGATCGCCATGGCCCGCCAGGGCGGCATCGGCGTGCTGCACCGCAACCTCTCCGTCGAGGACCAGGCACTCCAGGTCGACCTGGTGAAGCGCTCCGAGTCCGGCATGATCACCAACCCGGTGACCGCCAGCCCCGACGACACCCTGCGCGAGGTCGACGGGCTCTGCGGCCGCTACCGCATCTCCGGTGTCCCGGTGGTCGACGGTCAGGGCCAGCTGGTCGGCATCGTCACCAACCGTGACATGCGCTTCGTCTCGGACCCGGCCACCCCGGTGCGGGAGATCATGACCCGCACCCCGCTGGTCACCGCCCCGGTCGGGGTGAGCAAGGACGAGGCGCTCGCGCTGCTCCGGCAGCACAAGGTGGAGAAGCTGCCGATCGTCGACGCGACCGGCAAGCTGCGCGGGCTGATCACGGTCAAGGACTTCACCAAGAGCGAGCAGTACCCGAACGCCACCAAGGACTCCGCCGGCCGGCTCCGGGTGGCCGCCGCGATCGGCGTGGGCGAGGACGCGTACAAGCGGGCCCGCACCCTGGTCGACGCCGGCGTGGACATGCTGATCGTGGACACCGCGCACGGCCACCAGCGCGCGGTGCTGGAGATGGTCGGCCGGCTCAAGAAGGACGTCACCATCGACATCGTCGGCGGCAACGTGGCCACGTACGCCGGCGCGAAGGCGCTGGTCGACGCGGGCGCGGACGGCGTGAAGGTGGGCGTCGGCCCGGGCGCCATCTGCACCACCCGGATCGTGGCCGGGGTGGGCGTCCCGCAGATCACCGCGATCATGGAGGCCGCCCGGGCGGCCCGTCCGGCCGGCGTGCCGGTGATCGGCGACGGCGGCATCCAATACTCGGGCGACATCGCCAAGGCCCTGGTGGCCGGGGCCGACACGGTGATGCTCGGCAGCCTGCTGGCCGGCTGCGAGGAGAGCCCGGGCGAGCTGATCTTCATCAACGGCAAGCAGTACAAGGCCTACCGGGGGATGGGCTCGCTCGGCGCGATGCAGTCCCGCGGCCAGGCCAAGTCCTACTCCAAGGACCGCTACTTCCAGCAGGACGTGACCAGCGACGAGAAGCTGGTCCCGGAGGGCGTCGAGGGCCAGGTCCCCTACCGGGGGCCGCTCGTCCAGGTCGCCCACCAGCTCATCGGCGGCCTGCGGCTGGCGATGGGGTACGCCGGTGCCGAGAGCATCCCCGAGCTGCACCGGCGCGGCCAGCTCATCCGGATCACCGCGGCCGGCCTCAAGGAGAGCCACCCGCACGACATCCAGATGACCGTCGAGGCGCCCAACTACCACACCCGCTGACCTTCACCCCCAAACCACCTGGAGTCCCCCATGCGTGACGTGGTCGAGATCGGGCTGGGCAAGACCGCGCAGCGCGGTTACCACCTGGACGACATCGCCATCGTGCCGAGCCGGCGCACCCGGGACGTCGACGACGTCTCCACCGCGTGGCAGCTCGACGCGTACCAGTTCGGCATTCCCTGCGTCGGGCACCCGTCCGACGCCACCATGAGCCCCTCCTCGGCGGTGCGGCTCGGCCAGCTCGGCGGTCTCGGCGTGCTCAACGTCGAGGGCCTCTGGACCCGGTACGAGAACCCGACCAAGGTGCTGGAGGAGCTGGCCGGCCTGGACGAGGAGGCCAGGGCGACCAAGCGCCTCCAGGAGGTGTACGGCGAGCCGATCCGCCCCGACCTGATCGCCGAGCGGGTCCGCGAGCTGCGGGCCGGCGGCGGCACGGTGGCCGTCCGGGTCTCCCCGCAGCACACCCTCGCGCTCGCCCCGGTCATCCTCGACGCCGGCGTGGACATCCTGGTCATCCAGGGCACCATCGTCTCCGCCGAGCACGTCTCCACCACCGACGAGCCGCTGAACCTCAAGGAGTTCATCGCCGACCTCGACCTGCCGGTCATCGTCGGCGGCTGCACCGACTACAAGACCGCGCTGCACCTGATGCGCACCGGCGCGGCCGGCGTCATCGTCGGTATCGGCGGCGACGACTGGTCGACCACCGAGTCGGTGCTCGGCATCCGGGTGCCGATGGCCACCGCCATCGCCGACGCCGCCGCGGCCCGCCGCGACTACCTCGACGAGACCGGCGGCCGGTACGTGCACCTGATCGCCGACGGTGACATGCAGACCTCCGGCGACATCGCCAAGGCGCTCGGCTGCGGCGCGGACGCGGTGATGCTCGGCGAGCCGCTCTCGCTCTGCGAGGAGGCCCCGGCCGGCGGCGCCTGGTGGCATTCGGCGGCCAGTCACCCGTCGCTGCCGCGCGGCGCGTTCGAGGTGGCCGGCGAGCCGCTCGGCTCGATGGAGAAGCTGCTCTTCGGCCCGGCCGACGAGCCGGACGGCCAGCTCAACCTCTTCGGCGGCCTGCGCCGGGCGATGGCCAAGTGCGGCTACCGGGACCTCAAGGAGTTCCAGAAGGTCGGCCTGGTCCTGGACCGCTGACCGGAGGCGGCCGACGACCGACGGCGCGGGTGTGGAATCCGTCCCACCCGCGCCGTCGCGCGTCTAGGCTCGGCGGGTGACGCGGGGTCGACGGTGGCGCGCGGCGGCGCTGGCCGTCGCGCTGCTGCTCGGCGGCTGCACCGGGGACGACGGCCGGTTCCGTCCCGGCGCCGCCGACGCGGGCGACCCGTACGTGCCGGGCGCCGGCAACGGCGGCTACGACGTCGCCCACTACGCGCTGAAGATCCGGTACGACCCGGCCGGCGGCCGGCTCACCGGCCAGGCCACGGTCACCGCGACCGCCACCGCCGGGCTGTCCCGGTTCCACCTCGACCTCGCCGGCCTCACCGTCGACCGGGTACGCGTCGACGGCGCCCCGGCGAAGCACCGGCGCGACGGCGCCGAGCTGATCGTGACCCCGGCACGCGGCCTGCCGGCCGGGCAGCGGTTCACCGTCGAGGTCGCGTACGGCGGGGTGCCGCAGCCGCTGCCCAGCGCTGAGCTGGGGGACGGCGGCTTCCACGCCACCCGGGACGGCGCGATCGCGCTCGGCCAGCCGGAGTCGGCGAGTACCTGGTTCCCGGTCAACGACCACCCGTCCGACAAGGCGACCTACGAGCTGGCGGTGACCGTCCCGGATGGACTCGCCGCGCTCGCCAACGGGGTGCCGAAGGGGACGGAGAGCCGGGACGGCTGGACCACCTGGCGCTGGGCCGAGGGCACCCCGATGGCCAGCTACCTGACCACCCTGGTGATCGGCAACTACCGGGTCTCCACCGGCACGCACGCCGGGAAGCCCCTGGTCACCGCCGTCGCCGCCGGGCTGCCGGCGAACGGGCCGGCCGCCGCGTCGGTGGCGCGTACCGGCGAGATCGCCGACTTCCTGGCCGGCTGGTTCGGGCCGTACCCGTTCGACGCGTACGGCGGGATCGCCGTCTCCGACGAGCGCATCCGGTACGCGCTGGAGACCCAGACCCGCCCGGTCTACGGGCCGGGCTTCTTCCGGGGCGATAAGCCGAACACCGAGGTGGTCGCGCACGAGTTGGCCCACCAGTGGTTCGGTGACAGCGTCTCGCTGGCGCGGTGGAGCGACATCTGGCTCAACGAGGGCTTCGCCACGTACGCGGAATGGCTCTGGGCCGAGCACGACGGCGGCCGCAGCGTCGCGACGTCCTTCGCCGACGCCTACGCGGCGACCGACTGGACGAAGCCGTCGGTCGATCCGGGTCGGGCGGCGATGTTCGGCGACGCGGTCTACCAGCGCGGCGCGCTCGCGGTGCACGCGCTGCGCCGGGCGGTGGGCGACGAGACGTTCTTCCGGATCCTGCGCGGCTGGCTGGCCGAGCGGCGGAACGGCATCGCCACCACCGCCGACTTCGTCGGCTACGCCGAGCGGGTGGCCGGCCGTCCGCTCCGCCCGCTCCTCGACGCGTGGCTGGCCGGCGCGACCGCCCCGGCCCTGCCGTGACGCGGGCGTGATCGTCGGTCGGTAGGCTGCCGCGGGCGGAGCGGCCCGGGGAGGGATCGACACGATGACGCTGGCGCGGCTGGGTGCACGACGACGGCTCGCACTGCTGGTCACCGGCGCGCTGCTGCTCGCCGGCTGTGGGTCCGCCGACGTCGGATCGTCCGCCGCGACCTCCGCCCGGCCCACCCCGAGCGCCTCGCGGAGCTTCGGGCCCGGCGCGGCCGGCGCCGGCGATCCCTACTTCCCGAGCTACGGCAACGGCGGCTACGACGTCGCCCACTACACCGTGAAGGTCCGCTACGACCCGGCGACCGACAAGCTCAGCGGCACCACCTCGTTGCGCGCCACGGCCATGGCCAACCTCTCCACGTTCAACCTGGATCTGGCCGGGCTGACCGTCCGGTCGGTGACCGTGGACGGGGTCAGCGCTCGCCACGCGCGCACCGGCGACGAACTGGTCGTCACCCCGGCCGTCGGCCTGACCTCCGGCAACGGGTTCGTCGCGGAGATCCGGTACGACGGCGTGCCGGCCACGCTGCGCAACGAGGTGCTCGGCGAGGGCGGTTGGCTGCACACCTCCGACGGGGCCATCGCGCTCGGCCAGCCGGAATCGGCGAGCACCTGGTTCCCGGTCAACGACCACCCCTCCGACAAGGCCACCTACGACTTCGAGATCACGGTGCCGAAGGAGCTCACTGCGGTCAGCAACGGTGTCCCGAAGGGACGGTCGGTGCGCGGCGACTGGGCCACCTTCGTCTGGTCCGAGGGCGCGCCGATGGCCAGCTACCTGACCACCGTGGTGATCGGGAAGTTCCGGGTCACCACCGGCGAGCACAAGGGGCGGCCGGTGTACAGCGCGGTCACCACGAAGGTGGCCGGCGGTGCCCCGGACCGGTCGGTCGCGCGGACCGTCGAGGTCGCCGACTACCTGGAGAGCGTCTTCGGGCCGTACCCGTTCGACGCGTACGGCGGGGTGGTGGTCGCCGACGACCGGATCCGGTACGCGCTGGAGACGCAGAGCCGCCCGGTCTATTCGGCCGGGTTCTTCCGGCAGGGCGACAACACCGGGGTGATCGCGCACGAGCTGGCCCATCAGTGGTTCGGTGACAGCGTGTCGCTGGCGAAGTGGCAGGACATCTGGCTGAACGAGGGCCTGGCCACCTACGCCGAGTGGCTCTGGGCCGAGCACACCGGTGAGTTGACGGTGCAGCGCACCTTCGAGCAGAAGTACGCGAACGCGTCCGGCCAGCTCTGGCGTACCCCGCCGGGCAAGCCGGGGACGGCGAACCTGTTCGGCCGGTCGGTCTACGAGCGCGGCGGGATGACCGTGCACGCCCTCCGGGTGGCCGTCGGCGACACCGCCTTCTTCACCATCCTGCGCACCTGGGCGACGGAGAAGAAGAACGGCAACGGCACCACGGCCGAGTTCGTCGCCCTCGCCGAGCGGATCTCCCACAAGAAGCTCGGCAAGCTCTTCGACGCCTGGCTCTACGGCACCGAACGGCCCCCCGCCCCGAAGCCGCGGTAAAAGGGGCCCTTCTTACCAACTGCTCAGGTCTTCACCTTGAGCGACGGGTGGTCGGTGAGGAAGGGATCGGCGGTGCCGGCGCGTAGCGCCGCGAGGAACTGCCGGCCCACCGGGCGGAGCTGTTCGCCCCGGTACGACCCGCCGCTGCCCACCGCGTCGCCGGGGAGCGCGACCAGGACGAAGCCAGCCGCGGGCACCCCGCCGAGGGCGTACGCGAAGTCGACCAGCCGCCGCCCGCCGCCGACGTACACCAGGGTCTGGCCGAGCGCGTCGACCACCTGCTGGACCCGGTCCGGGTCCCGGGCCAGGCCCTGGTCGAGGATCTTCCGGGCCAGGGCGCGGATGAGCTGTTGCTGGTGCCGCTGCCGGGTGTAGTCCCCGCCGGCGGTGTACCGCTGCCGGGCGTAGTCCAGCGCCTGCCAGCCGTTCAGGTGCCGGTTGCCCTGCTGGTAGACCATCTGCGGCCCCACGTAGGTGCTGCCGACCCGGTCCCGGTACCTCCCGTCGGGCCGGCGGTGGATCGACGCGACCCGCTGGTCGACGTAGAGGTCCACGCCGCCGAGGGCGGTCACCAGCTTGTCGAAGCCGGTGAAGGTGATCACCGCGCCCGCGTCGATGCGCAGCCCGGTGTACCGACTGACCGTGCCGCGCAGCAGCTCGTACCCCTGGGCGGTGCTGGGGTGCAGCTTGTCCCCGGGCACCCGGCTGCCGTAGCTCATCGCGTGGGTGAGCTTGGTCCGGCCGCCCGGGTAGCCGGACTTCGGGTAGGCCGGGATGTCGACCACCAGGTCACGGGGGAGGGAGAAGAGGTACGCCCGGCCCAGCCCGGCCGGCACGTGCAGGACCAGTACGGCGTCGGCGTGCGGCTCCCAGCCCGGCACGCTGACCCGGGTGTCCACGCCGACCAGCAGCAGGTTGAGCGGACCGCGGATGTCGGCGCCCGGCGGTGGGGTGGGGCTGGCCGGGGCCGGGGTCGACGGGCCGGCCGACGGGGTCGGCGTGGGCGTGGGCGTGGCGGAGCCGGCGATCGGGGCGGGCGACGGGCGGGAGACCAGCCGGGCGGTCACCACCGCGCCGGCGGCAACCACCAGTACGGCCACCAGCGCCAGCCCCAGCACCCACCGTCGTCGCATCGTTTTCTCCTTCCCGTACCCACTCGACGCGCGAGGCGTACCGCGGGTTGCGGCGCTGGGAATCCCGACCTATCGAGCGTTCTGCATGATCGGCGAAAAACTCGCGCTGGCGCTACAGCTACCCGTCGGTAATGATTCGTTCATGCGGTACGACGTGGTCGTCATCGGGTCCGGCTTCGGTGGCAGCGTCACCGCGCTCCGGCTGGCCGAGAAGGGCTACTCGGTCGGTGTCCTGGAGGCCGGCCGGCGCTTCGCCGACGACGAGTTCCCGGAGACCTCCTGGCGGGCCCGGCGCTTCCTCTGGGCTCCGAAGCTCGGCTGCTACGGACTGCAACGGATCACCCTGCTCCGCTCGGCCGACCGGAAGGCCGGCGGCGGAGTGCTGGTGCTCTCCGGGGCCGGGGTGGGCGGCGG
>NZ_JAPDPH010000187.1 GCF_026013475.1 Micromonospora yasonensis
TGGCCGGTGTGCGCCTGGAACTGCTGCTCGAGGCGAACGCGCAGGGCCTCGGTGCTGTCGTGCAGGGTGTCGCTCATGGCGTGCTGCCTTTCCGTGCGCGCGTCGGTGCGGGACCGACGCGACCGGGTGGGGAGGGTGGGCCGGCCGTGGCTCAGTCGGCGGCCGGATGACGGGCGGCGGCCGCGGCGGCCAGGCTCGCCCCGGTCAGCGCGGCGGTCCGGGGCCCCGCGGCGCGGTGCACCGGGATCCCGGTCATCGCGGCGATCCGGTCCCGCAGATCGGGCCGGGTGGCGCCGTCGCCGACCAGGACCATGCCGCGGGCCAGGGCGCCGGCGGCCGCCGGCGCGGGGCCGGCACCCCGGGTCAGCTCCCGGACGAGGCGGGCGACCGCGTCGGCGAGCGTCCCGACGGTGGCGCCGTGGGCGAGGTCGCCGGTGCCGACGTTCGCCCGGCGGCCCGCGACGACGCGGCTGTCCCGCAGCACGGCCACCTCCGTCACCTCGGTGCCGAGGTCGGCGACGAGCAGCGTGCCGGTGCCCGCGCCGGCACCGATGGCCGCGGCGCGCACGGTGTCGATGAAGAGCAGTCGGGCGGGCGCGAACACGGTGCCGAGGACCTGCCGGACGGACTCCTGGTCGGCGGCCGTGGCCAGCAGGGGACGGCAGGCGACGACCAGCGGACCGGCCGGCACCTCGACCCGGTGCTCGCGGAGCAGTTGGGACAGTGCGGCGGCGCAGCCGGCACCGTCGACGACCCGGCCGCGCCGTACCACCGGATGGTGGCGGATGGACCGGTCGCCGACCGGGGTGCTGATCGTGCCGTGGTGGGCCAGCCGGATCCGCAGTTGGCCGCTGCCGAGGTCGACGGCGACCGGGGGACGGGCGGTAGCCGTCCCGTCGGTGCCGGTGCGACGGGTGGCGGACTGGGCGACGGGCATGCCGACCTCTTTCTGGCGGGAGATGTGACGATCCCGCCGCCCCGGACGGGGCGGCGGGAGCCGAGGGAGGAAGCGGGTCGGCCCCCGGTGACCGGGGCCGGACGGCGGGTCAGCCGCTGAGCGCGGGCACCGCTGCGCAGCGTTCGGCCCGGCGGTCCCCGCGTGTCCCGGTGCTGGGCCGGTGAGCGCGGCCGGCGGGGTCGTCGGGTCGACCGGGGCGCACCGGCGGCTGCGCCGCCATGCTGCTCGTCATCACCCGCCTCCTCGCCGTCGGGGGAACCTGTCGGACCTCCAGCGTCCGTCGGCAACGGCGGGCTGACATGGCCCGCGGCCGGCCAATATCCGGCCCGCTCGTTGCCGGCCATCGGCGACCTTCCGGGCCGGCGACCATCCCGCCAGCGCCGTCGAGACGCTGGCACCGGACGGACGGCTATGGTGGCCGCATGTTCCGGCCCGGTCACCGATCCGACACCGCCCAGCGCCACGCGCTGGCGGTGCTCGTCGTGGTGGCCGTGCTCGACGCGGTCCGGCACGCCGGCCGGGCCGTGGGGCTGTGCATCGTGGTCCGGCTGGTGAGGGCCGTCCCTGGGTGCGTTCCGGCCTGGTCGGCCGACCGGGCGCCGCCGCTCGGGCGCGCCGTCGCCTGACGACGACCCGCGCCCGGACGCGCCGTCCCCCCACCTCTCCCGTACGGAGCATCCATGCAGATCGAACGTACGCCGCTGCCCGGGATCGGGGTGCGGCTCACCTTCACCACCGCCCAGGGCCGCCGGGTCGGTGTGGTCGCGTACCGCGGGCAGGACCGCCGGGACGTGTTCCACGACGACCTGAGCGATCCGGACAACACCTGCGGCCTACGCCTGACCCGGTCCGAGGCGGCAGCATTGGCGCACCTGCTGGGCCTGCTCGACGTGGTCGACGTGCCCGCCAGTGGTGGCCAGCGCCGGTGAGGGCCGCCCGCTACCCGGTGGGGCCGGGCAGCGGGCGGCGCGGCCAGTCCAGCGCTCGGGCGCCGTACACGGCGGCCTGCAGGGTGAACCGGTCACCCGGGTCGTTCGGGTCGTACCCGCCGAGCGTCCGGACCCGGCTCAGCCGGTAGGTGACCGTGCGTACGGACACGTGCAGGCGGCGGGCCGCCTCGGTGGCGACGCCCCCGGTGGCGAAGTACGCGTCGAGGGTGTCCAGCAACGGCTGGGCGCCCCCGCGGGCCCCGCGCAACGGGCTGAGCACCGCCTGCACCAGGTCGACCATGGCCGGCTGGTCGCGCAGCAGGACGCGGTAGACCAGCAGGTCGTGCGCCTCGATGACCGGGGTCCGGCTGTTCAGCCGCTGTGCCATCGTCAGCGCCTCGCGGGCCTCCTCGTAGGAGCGCGCGATGCCGTACAGGCCGGGGTGCGGGCGGCCCACCGCCACCTGCCAGGTACCGCCGCGCGGCAGGCGGTGCAGTTCGGCGTGCATCAGCCGGCCGAGGTCGCCGCCCGGGTCGCGGCCGCGGGTGCCCCGGTCGGGGGTCACCGCGTCGGCGGGGGCGATCACCACCAGTAGCCCCTCCTTGGTGGCCACCAGCACGTCGCGGTCGCCGAGCCGGTCGAAGATGACCGCCTCCAGGGCGCTGATCGCGGCCTCCGTGTCGGGCAGCCGCCGGCCGGATGCGGCGAGCGCCACCTGGTGCACCCGGGCCAGGTCCAGCCCGAACGGCTCGGCCCGTTCCACCAGGCCGCCCAGGTCGGAGTCGCCGCGCAGCAGGTCGTCCACGAGTTCCCGGCGCAGCGTCTCCTCCCGCCGTACCAACTCGCGGCGGGCGACGGCGTACCCCTCGGCCAGGGTCGCCACGGCGCTGTCGACGACGTGCAGCACCGCGTCCGCCGACGCGCGTACCACCTCGCTGTCGCCGGAGGTGGTCAGCTGCGGCAGTTGCTGCCAGAGCCGCCGGGCCGCCGAGAGGTAGAGCCGGACCGCCCGGCCCGCGGAGACGCCCTGCTCGGCGGCGCGTCGCCCGAGCACACCCACGGCGTCGAGTTCGGCGCGGCCGGGCCGGCGGCCGGTCACCGCCGCCTCCACCAGCAACGTCAGGTAGTCGCCGAGCAGGTCGACGGGCACCCCGGCGTCGGCGGCGGCCGCGTGGGCCACGGCCGCCAGGCACGCGTCCCGGTCGGCCCCGCCCGTGGGACCTCGCCGGATGCCACCGGTCATCGCGCCGTCCTCCTGGCACCCCGCCGCTCCCCGTCGCGGCCAGCTTACGACGTGGGCCGTAACGGTTGCCCAGGGTGGTGGGCGGGTCACCCGGCGCAGCGGCCGCAGTCGCCGAAACCGTCACATCGGATGCACCCGGGGACGCCCGGACGATGCGAGGCTGGACGCCGGGCGGCAGCGTGCCGCCGGGCCACGACCGCAGTGGAGGATGCGATGGCGGAGCCGCCGACCGGGGTGACGTCGGGCAGCGCGCAGGCTCACGGCCGTCGCGCCAACCGGCGCAGCTACCACGACGGCGCCCAGGTCAACGGGTACGTCGACGACCCGTACCACCGGGTCCGCCGCGCGGTCGCGGCCCGGCTGATGGTCGACGGCGTCGCCGGGTCCGGGCCGGTGCTGGAGCTGGGCTGCGGGCCGCGCAGCATGCTCGACCCGGCGGACCTGCCGGGGCCGCTGGTGGTGGCCGACATGGCGGAGACCGCCCTGTGCGGCGCCCGCCGGGCCGCCGCCGGGCAGGCGCTTCCGGTCTGCCTGGACGCCACTCGTGGCCTGCCGTTCCGCGCCGGCAGCTTCGCCGGGCTGCTCACCGGCGAGCTGATCGAGCACGTCTACGACCCGGTGGCCCTGCTGCGCGAGTGCCACCGGGTGCTCGCCCCGGGTGGGCTACTGGTGCTCACCACCCCCAACCTGGCGACCGTGCAGGACCGGCTGGCCTTCCTCGCCGGCCGCGCGCCGCGGCAGGTGGACCCGCTGCACCCGTACCTGTGGCTGCACATCCGCCCGTTCACCGCGTCGTTGCTGCGCCGGGTTCTGCGCCGGGCCGGCTTCGCGCCGCTGGCGATCCGCTCCAACCAGGTCGGCTGGCTGCTCCCGAGTGGACGCTGGCTGACCTCCCGGCTGTTGGCCCGGCTCGCGCCCGGGCTCGGTGGGTCGCTGATCTGCGCGGCCCGGCGGGTCGGCGCTGCGCCACCGCCCCGGAACAGCGCGTGATCGTGATATTGACAAAGGGCTATCATGGAGGTTCCGTCGTCGACCGGGGGACGTCATGGCGCGCCTGTTCAACTGGGTCGTCAACAATCTCGACGCGTTCATCGGGCTGATCCTGGCCGTGACCGTGGCGGTCCTCGGGCTGACCAACGCGGTCAGTCAGGACGTGGTCAACAGCGCCATCCTGCTGGTCCTCGGGCTGCTCGCCCAGGCCGTGCTGCGCGACCGGCTGCGCCGGGAGACCAGAGAGCAGCAGGTGCGGCAGGTGGTCCGGGACACTCGCGACCGGCTCACCGAACTGGTCCCGCAGATGCGCGAGATCACCGGCCCGGAGGGGGCGCTGAACCGGGCCCGCGAGGCGATCGACAGCGTCTCGATGGTCCGCGTGCTGCACGGCAGCGAGGTCGGCCAGGCCCTCGCGGAGGCGCGCCGGCACACCGACCGGTGGAACTTCAAGGGCGGTACCGGCACCTACACCCGGGCGGTCACCCTCCCCGAGTGCCTGGAGCACGCCCGCCGACGCAACGCCACCCTGCACGTCGCCATCGAGATCATCGACCCCACCGACGAGGAGGTCTGCGAGCGGTACGCGCGGTTCCGGCGCAGCCTCGCCCCGGACGCGCCGGGCGAGCGGTGGACCGTCGACCGCACCCGCAAGGAGTCGTACGCGACCGTGCTGGCCGCCTGCTGGCACCTGCAACGCTCCGGGCTGCTCACCATCGACGTGCGGCTCTCCGCCCAGATGACCACGTTCCGGTACGACCTCTCGTCGAGCTGCGTCATCATCACCCAGGAGAATCCGCAGACCCCGGCGCTGCGGATCGACCGCAAGGAGCTCTACTACAACCGCTTCAACATCGAGTTGCAGTACAGCCGCGAGCAGAGTCGACGGGTGCCCATCGAGGCCGCCACGCAGGTCAAACTCGACGACGAGCCCTCCGTGGAGCAGGTTCGGCGACTCTTCACCGCGCTCGGGCTGCCGCTTCCCCGGTCCTTCGGCGACCGCGAGGTCGCCGACATCGTGGGCCGGGCCGTCCAGGCGAGGAACCCGTACGCATGATGAGCTACGCCGACCTCGAACGGGAGATCGACCGGGGCACCCGGCCGGAGTTGCTGCGCGACTGGGTGCTCGCCGTCCTCGACGACGTCGCCGACGGACGCCGGCCGCTGCGCGCCGTCCGACACCCACTCGGCTTCACCTGCCTGCCGGTGGACCGCACCGGGCCGGACGGGATCTGCGTGCACGCCTGGCCGGCCGACCCGCCGCCGGTGCTCCCGACCACCTCCGCGATGCATTCGCACAGCTGGGACCTGCTCAGCCACGTGTTGCACGGCCGGGTCCGCAACGAGTTGATCGAGGTGAGCGAAGCGCCCGCCGACCCCGCCTGGCGGGTGTACGAGGTGCACAGCCACGGCGACGTCGACGAGATGGCCGCCACCGACCGCCTGGTCACCGCGGTGACCGCCACGGTCGAGACGCACTCCGCCGGCGACTCGTACGCGCTGCGCGCCGGCGGCTTCCACACCTCCGAGGTGGACCGCGGGCAACCAGCGGTGACCGTGGCGCTCGGCCGGACCACGCCCGGCACCCGCGACCTGAGCCTCGGCGCGGTGGACGGGCGCAGTCACCGGGTCCGCCGGGACCGGTGCGAGGCGGCGGAGACCGCGCGGATGGCGCGGGGGATCGCCCAACTGGTGGCACGGGGCTGACTGGCAGGAGGAATCATGGACGTGGAGCCGAGCAGATGCGTCGGACCTGACCTGCGCGACGCGCACCGGTTCGCGGTCGAGGCCGCCCGCGCCGCCGGGCAACTGCTGCGCCGGGGCACCCGGGGGCAGTTGCACGCCCGGGCCAAGAATGCCACCGGTGACCTGGTCACCGACCTGGACCTGGCCGCCGAACGACTGATCGTCGACCGGATCCGGGCCCGCTGGCCGGAGCACGGGGTGATCGCCGAGGAGGGCGGCGAGTACGCCCCCGACCAGTCCTGGGCCTGGCTGGTCGACCCGCTGGACGGCACCAACAACGTGGCGATCGGGCTGCCCGCGTACGTGGTCGGGATTGCGCTCTGCGAGCGCGGCTCGCCGGTGATCGGCGTGGTGCACGACCCGGTCGCCGACCGCACCTGGTCCGCGGTCCGCGGCCAGGGGGCGTTCGTGCACGCCGGCGGCCCGTCCGGCCGCCCGCTGCGCACGCCGAGCCGGCCGGTGCCCGCCGCGCCGGTGCTCGCCTGGACCCAGGGCCACGAGGTACGCCGCGACGACAGCACCGCCCGCGCGCTCAAGGTGGTGCTCGACTCCACTGCCCGCCGGGTGCTGCAACTGTGGGCGCCGCTGCTGTCCTGGGTGATGCTCGCCCGCGGCGACATCGACGGCATCATCGGCTACCGCCCGGAGGCGATCGATCTGCCCGCCGGGATGCTGCTCGCCGCCGAGGCCGGCATGGTGGTCCGGGCCCTCGACGGCGGTTGCTTCGACGACCGGTACGGCTGCCCGGCCGACCGGCGCAGCTTCGTCGCCGGGCCGCCGGAGACCATCGACCGGCTGGTCAAGCTGGTCACCGCGGCCCAGTGGATCGAGCCCCAGGTACGCCAGCTCACGCCCATCAGCCTCACCACCGTCGGTTGGTGAATATCGTTCGGCCTCCAACAGTTCGCGAGCGCCAACCGGCCAAAGGTTTGAGCGTATTGCCAACGTGAGGGCGAATTTGTTCATATTCGTACGGAATGGATCGTCTCGCGGTTAACGTGGCGGCTGTCAAATCGAGAGAAGGAGCGACAGTGGACAGCTATGCCATGACCGCTGCGGCAGACAGCCGCAGGACAGCCTGATGCGCCGGCTTCCGGCGCTGCGCGTCACCACCGTCCTGACCCTGGTCCTGGGGGTGCTGCTCAGCGGCGCCTACCTGCTCGGCCGGCCCCTGCTGCCGCATGCGTCATCGCCCGACCACCCGCCGTCCCCCACCGAATCTCCCCTCCCCACCGGTGTCCTGCTGACCACCGGCTCGGCGGAGGTGGCCCTGACCTTCAACGACGGACCCGACCCCACCTGGACCCCGCTGGTCCTGAAGGCGCTGCGCCAGTTCCACGTCAAGGCGACGTTCTGCCTGCTCGGCAAGAACGCCCAGGCACATCCGGAGCTGGTACGGGCCATCGTGGCCGACGGGCACACCCTGTGCAATCACAGCTGGGACGAAGACCTCGGCCTCGGCAGCCGGCCACGCCGGGAGGTTGAGGACGACCTGCTCCGCACCAGCCAGGCCATCCGCGCCGCCGCACCGCAGGCCCCGATCACGTATTTCCGGGCGCCGGGCGGGAACTGGACCCCACAGCTGGTCGCCATCGCCGAGGACCTGGGCCTGACCAGCCTGCACTGGACAGTGGACCCCCAGGACTGGGAGGAACCGGCAGCAGCCGCCATCATCTCCACCGTCTCAGGGGGAACGGCGGCGGGCTCCATCGTGCTCATGCACGACGGCGGCGGCGACCGGCAGAACAGCGTCACCGCCCTCACGACCCTCCTGCCCGACCTGCTGGGCCGCTTCCAACTCGAGGCGTTGCCCGTCGACCCACCCGAGCACGGCCAGACCGGGGCACCATCAGCACCGCTGCGCCACGGAGGGCAACAGCAGGGCGCGCCGTAGCCGGACCAGGCAAGGCCAGCGGAAACCCGCCCGCCGGCCCACCCCGCGCAGCCTCGCTCGGTCGTCTGATCGGCGGCCGAGCCGAGATCAAGCTGAACGATTCCAGCCTTCGATGAGCTGGATCAGCCGGCGGGTCAGGCGGTCCCGCTCGGCCTGCGTGCGATGCGCGGCGAACGCGGGCCAGCCGAACAGGAGGACACCAAGCTCGGCGGCGATCAGCGACCGCTGCAGGGCAGCCTTGTCGATTTCGCTCCGTGCGAGGTACTCGTCCACCATCGCGGCGTACGGAGGCTCGGCACCGTCGGCGTGGGCGCGGCTCCAGAGGAAGGCCAGATCGACGGCGGGCTTCCCGACCCCGGCCACCTGCCAGTCGGCCCACACCAGCCGGCTTCCGTCACCGAGCAGATTGCCGACGTGGCAGTCGCCGTGCAGGAAGCGGTCCTCGGTGGCCGCGACTGCTGCCGCCAGGGCTTCCGGCTTCTCAAGTACCCGGTCGACACGGTGGGCGGCCTCGGTCCGGGACCAGTAGGCCCCGGCCGAGTCGACGGACGACCGGTCGAGGATCTGCTGAAGCCACGGCGTGTCGAGCCACGAGGATTGCTCGGGCACCGGGGTCGAGTGCAGGTCCGCCACTTCCCGGGCAACTCGCCGCCACGCCGGCAGGTCCCAGTCCCGCGCCGGAAGGGCGGGCGGGTGGGCGGACAGCAGGATCGCCGTGAGGTTGTCGTCGTCCGCGTGGCGCAGCAGCGCCGGCGTGGTGACCGGAACCTGGCGGGCCAGGGTCTGATAGAACCTGAGTTCCCGCCTGGCGGCCGACTGTCCAGGGCCGGCGGTGGTCACCTTGAGCACCGCATCCATTCCATCGACCCGCACGCGGTACACCCTTGACCCGGAGGCAGCGCCGGCCAGGACCTCCCGTTCAGCGCCGAGGTCCCATCCCACGGCCCGTCCGATGCCGGCCAGCTCGTCCTCAGCGGTCACCCGACACTCCGTAGAGATTGCGGGGCAGTGGCTTTTCGCGATTGTGAGGTCGGGCATCGGCGGCGAGGAACGGCAGGATGGCGAAGCGGGTTTGGCGGTTTCCACGGGCTGCCGTCAGCCGGCTCCGTCCTCGGGGTGGGGAACGCTGTTGCCATGCTCGGCGTACGCGGCCTGGCGTCTCCGTCCGGCGGCGACGGCTGTGCGGATTCGACGAACGAGGCGGGCTGGCGCATAGGCTTCCAACGTATCGGTGGGGAGGTAGCGCCACTCCGTCAGCTCCCCGTCGGCAAAGATGATGTCGCGTTCCTGTTCGGCGGTGAGCCGGCCTCCGCTGAATATGAAAAGAAGCTTGTCGCCCTCGCCTTCGGCGGGTGCCCAGTCGACCACGAGCAGCGGGCCAACCGAAATGTCCAGCCCGAGTTCCTCCCGTATCTCGCGGACGCAGGCCGCATGTGGCGATTCACCAGGCTCCACGTAGCCCCCCGGGATGTCCCAGTGCGTTTTGTAGCTTGGGCGAACGAGCAGCACCCGTTCCTTGTGGTCGACGAAGAGCACGCCCGATGCGACTCGTGGTATCGCCATGGCCGTGGTCTCGTGGCTTGTCACCAGGGCAGCCTAGAACGGCCCAGGTCAGTCGAGCACCCTGAGCCGGCGAGCGAGTCCGACCAACTGGGCGGAAGGCTTGCCCCGCTGCCGCCGAACCCAGGTCAGGGCGAGCTGTCGGCTGAGATAGTGATGCCGGACCTGCTCGGGCGCCGCTCGTTCGGCCTCGAGTAGGACGGCTTGCGCGTCCTCGAGCCTGTTCCACCAACTGTAGGCGCGGGCAACCTCAAGGGCGTGCCGTACCCGGCGTTCCACGGGCAGGCCCGAAGTGTCGATCCGTGGGCCGAGGTCGACGGCGACCT
This sequence comes from Micromonospora yasonensis, assembly GCF_026013475.1. GTDB lineage: Bacteria > Actinomycetota > Actinomycetes > Mycobacteriales > Micromonosporaceae > Micromonospora > Micromonospora yasonensis. The sequence continues at coordinate 9,647 of NZ_JAPDPH010000187.1, forward strand.
GGAGATCGCCGAGTTCGGCTGCAGTGGCGACCCGGTGGATGTCGACGTTCGTCGGACCGAACGCGGTCCAGAGGTGGTTCGCGTCAATCCCGAGTTTGCCAGCGGCGTGGCCAGCGGCGGTAAGGAAAGTGCGCGTGGTGGTTGCGTCATTGGCTCTGGCGGCGGCCATCGATCCCGAGAGGAACAGGGTTCCGTAGACGGAGAGCAGCGCCGGTGTGGGGCGCCTCATGTGGGGTTCGAGGTAGTCGGCAGCCTGCTCGGTGAGGCGCACTGCTTCGGTGTAACGGCCGATTGCGTGCAGGGCATGGCCGACCGAGCGGAACAGAGATCCAGTGAGGAGTGGATCGCCGGTGGGGTGGACAGCAGCCAGGCCGCGGTCGGCGGCGATCCAGGCGAGGTCGCTTTCGCCGAGCTTGGTGAGCTGGGTTGCGGCCAGTTGGTACGTCAACCCGAGCAGCCGGCGGCCCTGATCCTGATCCTCGCCATCGTGATAGTCGACCGCAGCTTGGGTGTGCTGGAGCAGCTCAGGCAGGCGGCCGGTGACAAAGCCGAATCGCGCGTCCTGGTAGGCGGCCCACAGTGCCGTCACCTCCTCTCGCAGGGCGGTGACCGTCGGTGGCTGCGCCTTGGCGGGACCGCCGAGCGGAGCGATGGCGCGATAGCTCATCAGGGTTGCCCGTACGGCAGGCACGGTTTCGGTGCCGCTGTCACCGGTCCATGCAAGCAGTGAGGGCTCGCCGAGTAGATCGCCGAGGGACACGTCCAACACCTCGGCCAGGGACTTGATCACCGAGAGCCGGTCTAGCTCGATGCGGTTGTTTTCGATCTTCCCCAGCCAGTCGGCCGTACGCCCGATCAACCCCGCCAGCACCTCCTGTGACAGGCCCCTCCGTCGCCGGTACCAGGCGACACGTTCCCCGATTGTCAAGGTGTTGGTCGTAGGGCGCACGTTCTTACCTTCTCCCGTCGCCGGTCGAGGACCCCGGAAGGATTTTCCGGGACGTCGGGCGAGCGTCACCACAACCTGTATCCATGTCGCGGCGCAACGTGTCGGTAACGGGTAGATCAGTGCGGCGGGTGAGCTACGAGGACTACCTGCTCGCCTCGGCGCTCACCCTGGCGCGGCGGCATCGGCCGGTGTGGTCCTGGCGGCGGTGGCGACGGGTCTGCCGTTGTGGCGTCGAGTTGCCGTGCCATGCCCGCCATCGCATCCCGATCAACCGCGGCCACTGGCCTGGGGAGGACGAGCAGTGAGCCACGATCAGGAGAGCCACATCCTCGGTGTGCACCTGCGCGGGCTCGACGGGATGTGCACCGGTTGCCGGCTGTGGTGGGGGCGGCTGACGCCGTACCCGTGCTGGCAGGTGGACTGGGCGACCAGCCGGCAGGCGCGGTCGGTGACCGCGCGGTTCCTGGGGTGCGGCGAGTGAGCACCCACGGCCCAGTGCTGCCGATCTGGACCTGCGGTGGCTGCGGCGCCCCGTGGCCGTGCGCGACGCGACGCAGCGAGTTGCGCGCGGAGTTCGCCGACGCCCCGGTTTCCCTCGCCCTGTACCTGGGCGCGCAGCTCGTGCGGGCGTCCGCCGACCTGCACTGGCTGCCGGCCGGCGCGCTGCACCGGCGCTTCCTCGGATGGGTGCGGTGAGCGTCCTGGGGGCGGCGGACGAGCAGTCTCGCCGTGGGCTAGGGGCGCAGGTCGGCCAGCAGCGCCGTGACGCGGCTCTTGATGTCGTCGCGGACCTGGCGGACGACCTCGATTGGCTGGCCGGCGGGGTCGGTGAGCTGCCAGTCCTCGTAGCGCTTGCCGGGGAACACCGGGCAGGCGTCGCCGCAGCCCATGGTGACGATGACGTCGCTGGCCTCGGCGGTGTCCCAGGTGAGGCGTACCGGGGTCTGGTCGGTGATGTCGATGCCGACCTCGCGCATGGCTTCCACGGCGACCGGGTTGATCCGGTCGGCGGGCGCGCTGCCGGCGGAGCGTACCTCGACGGCGTCGCCGGCGAGGTGGCGCAGCCAGCCGGCGGCCATCTGGGAGCGGCCGGCGTTGTGCACGCAGACGAACAGGACGCTGGGCTTGTCGGGCATCGGTGGCCTTCCGGTCAGCTGATGGCGGGGCTGCGGCGTTCGATGAGGGTGACGTCGCGCCAGGTGCCGTGGTGGCGGCCGACCCGTTGGCGGGTGCCGACCACACGGAAGCCGCAGGTGGCGTGCAGGGCGAGGCTGGCGGTGTTCTCGGGGAACACGCCGGACTGGATGGTCCAGATCCCGGCCTGCTCGGTGGAGGCGATCAGGGCGTCGAGCAGGAGGCGGCCGACTCCTCGGCCGCGGGCGTCCGGGTGGACGTAGACGGAGTGCTCGACGACGCCGGCGTAGACGCACCGGTCGGACACCGCTGAACAGGCCACCCAGCCCAGCAGCCGGCCGGTGGGGTCGACGGCCACCCAGCGGTGGCCGGGCAGCCGGCCGGCGGTGAACTGCTCCCAGGTCGGCGGCTCGGTCTCGAAGGTGGCGTTACCGGTGGCGATGCCGAGCCGGTAGATCTCCAGCACGGCGTCGGCGTGCTCGTCGCCCATCGGGCGGATGGTGACGGTCATCGGCTGTCCTCGGCCAGCTGGGGCACGACCACGGCGTCGGCCGCGGCGGCGGCCTGGGGATACCAGGCGGCCAGCGCGGCGACGGCGACCAGGCCGCCGACGAACTGGGCGGCGATGAAGCCCGGCACGGAGGTGGGGGCGATGCCAGCGAAGGTGTCGGTGAAGGCCCGGCCGATGGTGACGGCGGGGTTGGCGAACGAGGTGGACGAGGTGAACCAGTAGGCCGCGCCGATGTAGGCGCCGATGGCGGCCGGGGCGGCGGTGGAGCGGCCGCTGCGGGCGAGCGCGAAGACCAGGACGACCAGGCCGGCGGTGGCCACCACCTCGGCCAGCCACAGGTTTCCGCCGGTGCGGTCGGTGCCGGACCAGGTGACCGCCGGCAGCCCGAACATGAGGTCGGCCAGGACCGCGCCGGCGATCGCACCGGCGGTCTGGGCCACCGCGTACGCGGCGAGGTCCCGGGCGGACAGACCGGTGCCAGCGCGGCGGCCGAGCCACCAGTCGACGGCGGAGACCACCGGGTTGAAGTGCGCCCCCGACACCGGGCCGAAGGTCAGGATGAGCGCGCCCAGGGCGAGGGCGGTGGCGATCGCGTTCTCCAGGAGTTGGAGTCCTACGTCGGTGGGGGAGAGCCGGGCGGCGGCGATCCCGGAGCCGACGACGGCGGCGACGAGCAGGGCGGTGCCGGCGAACTCCGCCGATGCCCGCCGGGCCAGCGCGAGGCTCACGCGGCGCCGCCGGCGGGCTGGTTGGCGGAGATCTCCAGCAGCGCGCCGAGCTGCCGGAACGCCTCCGGCTGCACCCGGTACCAGACCCAGGTGCCACGCCGCTCGGAGTCGACCAGGCCGGCTTCCCGTAGCACCTTGAGGTGGTGGGAGATGGTCGGCCCGGAGAGGTCGAACGCCGGGGTCAGGTCGCAGACGCAGATCTCCGGTGCCGAGGCGATCATCGACATCAGGCGCAGCCGGATCGGGTCGCCCAGTGCCTTGAACATCGGCGCGACCACTGCCGCCTGATCCGCGTCCATCGGCCGGACGGCGATCGGGGCGCAGCAGGCGACCGCATTCAGGTCCACCACCGGCAGCTCTTGTTTCGACATGCCTCTAGGTTGACAGATTTCAAACCAGGGTGCCACAGTGGGGTCTCTGCTTCGAAAAGTATCTAGACAAGGAGAACGATCATGTCCCGTGTCCAGCTCGCCCTGCGCGTGTCCGACCTCGAAGGCTCCGTGGCCTTCTACGCGAAGCTGTTCGGCGTCGAGCCGGCCAAGCGCCGTCCCGGCTACGCCAACTTCGCCGTCGAGAACCCGCCCCTGAAGCTCGTCCTCCTGGCGGGCGAGCCCGGTCAGCCCACCGTCCTGGACCACCTCGGCGTCGAGGTGTTCAGCACCGACGAGGTCACGGCCGCCACCCGGCGGCTCACCGACGCCGGCCTCATCACCCTGGAGGAGAACG
>NZ_JAPDPH010000188.1 GCF_026013475.1 Micromonospora yasonensis
GCGGGCCCGGGCCGGGTCGCCGACCGACGGGGTGACCCACGGCCGCGCACGCCGACCCCTCCCGGCGCGGGCACGCCGCCGGTCCGGCCGACGACCGAGGTGAGCGCCGCGGTGGCGGACGACCCCGGGCCTGGCTTCGACGAGGTCTACCGTCGCCACTTCCAGCCACTCGTGGTGCAGCTATACGCGTTCGTCGGGGACATGGGCGAGGCGCAGGATCTGGTGCAGGAGGCGTTCAGCCGCGCCTGGCCCCGCTGGCACCGGATCGCCCGGTACGACGACCCGGTGGCCTGGGTCCGCCGGGTGGCCTGGAACGTGGCCGTCAGCCGATGGCGTCGGCTGCGTACCGCCCGGCTGTTCGGCCAGCGGCAACGGCCGGAGGTGGTGGCCGGCCCCGGTCCGGAGCGGGTGGTGCTCGCGGCCGCCCTCGCGACCCTCCCGGCCAACCAGCGGCGGCTCGACGTCCGGATGGGCAACGCCGGCACCCGGGCCTACGACAGCGGCGACCTGATCGTGGTGCTCCCGGTCGAGGCGACGCTCGACCTCAACGGCACCAACATCGGCGGCTGCTTCAACCAGGGCCAGACCGACGACACGAAGACGATGTACTGCACCGGCGACGGGCCGATCCCGTCCGGCGGCTCGCGCTCGTACCGGATCGGCGTGCGGGTGAACATCGCGCCGAGCGGGCAGGCCCGTACCCTGACCGGCTTCGCGCTGACCGTCCGGGCGAACGTGGCCGGTGCCTTCCCCAGCGACCGCACCCCCGCCGACAACACCACGGGCACCGACCTCCAGCTACCCCCGGCTGAACCGCCCGCACTGTCGGCTGTCCGGCAGCGCGGGCTGCAACCGGGTCGGCCGGGACCGAGTGTTACCGGCGCCGGACCGCCCGGCGGCCCGACCCGCCAGGTGTGGGCGACGTGCCGGCCCTGGAGGTCATCCACTACGACGCGCAGGAGCGGTGGTGGCGCGACCTGAAGTGGGATGACAACCAGGTCAGGCTGAAGACGGCCGGCTGAGGACGCGGCGACCCGGGTCCCGGGTCGCCGCGTCACATTCGCGACATGTCACGGCACAGCCCGACGTCCACCGAGGTCACCAGGACGGGTGTTGCAGGAGCCCGACGAACTCCACGAGCAGCCGCTCCCGCAGCCGGACCGGCGCGGCGTCGAGCAGCGCGTTCACCGCCGCCATCCGCTCCGTCGCCGGACCGGCTCCGAGCCCGAGACCGGCGGCGAGCCCCGCGACCAGCTCGGGGGTGAGCGCCTCCGGGGTGAGGCTGCCGGCGAGCGCCCGCAGCTCCGCCGGCAGCTCCACCGGACCGGCCGCCCGGGCCGCCGCCACCGCCTCGGCCAGCGCCGGTCCGAACTCGGCCACCCGCGGGGCGACCGCCGCGGTCACCGTGAGGTGCACGCTGGCCGGCAGTCCGGCGTACGCGAGCTGCGGCTGGGTGTGCCAGCCCCGGGCGGTCAGGTCGTCGACCAGCACGAACAGGTCGAGCCCTGGGTCGTCGCTGGTGAAGCAGACCACGGTGGACTCCGGCTCGGCCAGCAGCCGCAGCCCGGCCACCGCGCGGACCGCGTCGGCCAGCCCGGCCACCGCGTCCCGGGTCAGCGCCGCCAGCCGCAGGTAGCCGTCCTCGCCGAGGTGGCGCAGGGTGGCGTAGGCGGCGGCGATCGGCCCGCCGGAGCGGGTCGAGGCGATCACCGGGTTGACCATCGTGTACCCGGGCCAGTCGGCGTACGCGAAGTACTGGGGGGCGCGCAGCGCCGGGTCGCGGTGCAGCAGCACCGACACCCCCTTCGGGGCGTACGCGTACTTGTGCAGGTCGACGGAGATCGAGGTGACCCCGTCGACGGCGAAGTCGAACGGTGGCACCGGCGCGCCGAGCCGGCGCAGCCAGGGCAGGGTCCAGCCGCCGAAGCAGGCGTCCACGTGGCAGCGCACCCCGGCCGCCGCCGCGACCGCCGCGATCTCCGCCACCGGGTCGACCACGCCGTGCGCGTACGACGGGGCGGAGGCGGCGACGAGCACGGTCTCCGGCCGGATCGCGGCGGCGACGTCGGCGGGCGACGGACGCAGGGTCACCGGGTCCACCGGGACCGGGTCGAGGGCCACCCGCAGGTAGTGGGCGGCCTTGGCGAACGCGGCGTGCCCGCTCACCGGCACCACGATCCGGGGCTCGGTGAGGTCGGGGCGGGCGTCCCGGGCCGCCTTCACGGCGAGCATCAGCGACTCGGTGCCGCCGCCGGTGACGCTGCCCACCACCGCCGGGGCGGCCGTGCCCGGGCCCCCGCCGAGCAGCCGCGCCGCCGCCGCGACCAGGGCGTTCTCCATCGCCAGCAGGGACGGGAAGGCGGTCGGGTCGAGACCGTTGACGTGGGCGCTCTCGGCGTACGCGGCCTGCGCCAGCTCGTCCAGCCCGGCCACCCCGGGGTCGTAGACGTACGCGAACAGCCGCCCGCCGTGGGTCGGCCGGTCGGCCGCCCGCAGGGCTCGGATCTCGTCGAGCACCCGCGGCGCGGGCACCCCCTCGACGGGCAGCGCGCCCGCACCTTCCTCGGTCATGGACTGCTGGCGCCCTTCTCGTCGGGGATCAGCGGATCGGTCGGGATCCGGGCGGCGGGCACGCCGGCCGGTCGGGTCACCGCGGCGAGCCGCGCGGCGGTCAGGTCGTAGCCGCGCAGCAGCGCCACCGGCAGCGCGACCAGCACGGCCGGCAGGACGGTGAAGCCGAGCAGGACGCCCAGGCGGGCGCTCGCCGGCTGGGCGGCCGCCACGCCGGTGGCCGAGGAGACGTACCCGGAGAGCTGCAGGACCAGGCCGTGGATGCCGGGGCCGAGGGCGAGGCCGAAGGTCTCCCCGGCGGTCCAGAGCCCGGTGAACACCCCGGCCTGCCGTCGCCCGGTGCGAGCGGTGTCGTACGCGATGCAGTCGGGCAGCATCGCGAGGGCGAAGACCTGCTGGCCGGCGTACCCGACGCCGATCAGCGCGACCACGGCGTAGACCGCGGCGGCCGGCAGTGCCGGGGAGGCGACCAGGGCCAGCGCGCCGGCCGCGAAGAGCAGCGAGGCGACGGCCAGCGCGGCCCGCTTGCCGGCCCGGGCGCCGACCCGGGTCCAGATCGGCATGACCAGCAACGCCGGCCCGACGAAACAGGCGAAGAGCAGGGTCGGCCCGGTCTGCGGGTCGCGCAGCACCTGGCCGGCGAAGTACTTCACCCCGGCCAGCACGGTGGCCACCCCGGCGGACTGCACCACGAAGCAGACGAGCAGGAGCCGGAACGGCCGGTTGCGGCCGGCGACCGCGAGCTGGGCCCGCAGGCTCGGCTCGCTGGCCCCCACCGTGCCGGTCGGCGCCGTGCGGGTGCCCAGGAACGCGCCGACCGTGCCGGCCACGATCAGCGCTGCGACGAACAGCCCCATCCAGCGGTGCCCCGGCACGCCGTCGCCGCCAACGGTGACCACCGCCGGGGCCACCGCGCCGGAGACCAGGATGGCCAGCGCCAGCACCGCGATCCGCCAGCTCATCAGCCGGGTACGCTCCGCCGGGTCGTCGGTCAGCTCGGCCGGCATCGCCACGTAGGGCACCTGGAAGAAGGCGAACGCGGTCGCGGTGGCCAGGAAGGCGACCGCCACGTACGCCCCGGCGGCCGGGCCGGTCCCGAACGGCGCGGCGAAGATCGCGCCGAACAGCACGGCCAACGCGAGCCCACCGCCGAGCAGGTACGGCCGGCGCGCGCCCCAACGGGAGCGGGTCCGGTCGGAGATCCGCCCGGCGACCGGGTTGACCAGCACGTCCCACGCTTTCGGCAGGAGCACCAACAGGGCGGCCACGCCGGCCGCCACGCCCAGCGTGTCGGTGAGGTACGGCAGCAGGAGCAGCCCCGGCACGGTCCCGAACGCCCCGGTGACCAGGGAACCCGTCGCGTACCCGACGTGTACCCGGCGCGGCAGGCCCGTTGCTGTCATGGAGCCGAATGCTACTCACGTTATGGCCCGGGTCACATCCTCTCCTCCGGCGACCAGGCGGCCGCCGTCATGTCCACCCGTTCTCCCCGCAGCGGGCAGCCCTCGGCCCGCAGCCGGGCCCGCGCCTCCCGCTCGTGCCCGGGCGGGAGCCGGCCGGCCGAGTTGACCACCCGGTGCCAGGGCACCGCGCCCCCGTGCCGGGCCATGATCGAGCCGACCAGCCGGGCCGAGGCCCGCCCCGAGCGCTCCACGAGCGCGTCCGCCACCGCCCCGTACGACATCACCCGGCCCGGTGGAATCCGCTCGACCAGGTCGAGCACCGCCTCGACGTACTCGTCAGGTGTCATGACCGGCCACGATATGGGAACGCGGCCGGGCCTGGCGGACCCCGGCGCGCAGAATGGTCGGGTGCGTGAAGCAGTCACCTCGGCCCGCCGGATCGTCGTGAAGATCGGCTCGTCCTCGCTGACCACCACGACGGGCGGCCTGGACGACGCCCGGGTCGACACGCTGGTCGACACCCTCGGCACGCTGGCCGCCGAGGGACGTGAGGTGGTGCTGGTCTCCTCCGGCGCGATCGCCGCCGGTCTCGCCCCGCTCGGGCTGCCCCGGCGCCCGCGTGACCTGGCCACCCAGCAGGCCGCCGCCAGCGTCGGGCAGGGCCTGCTCATCGGCCGGTACGCGGCCAGCTTCGCCCGGCACCGGCTGACCGTCGGGCAGGTGCTGCTCACCGTCGACGACGTGACCCGGCGGGCGCACTACCGCAACGCGTACCGGACCCTGCGCAAGCTGCTCGACCTGCGGGCGGTGCCGATCGTCAACGAGAACGACACGGTGGCCACCGAGGAGATCCGGTTCGGTGACAACGACCGGCTGGCCGCTCTGGTCGCCGCCCTGGTCGACGCCGACCTGCTGGTGCTGCTCTCGGACGTGGACGCGCTCTGGACCGGCGACCCGACCCGGCACGGCAGCACCCGGATCACCGAGGTGCGCGGCGAGGGCGACCTGGCCGGCGTGGACATCGGCGGAACGGGCCGGGCCGGGGTGGGCACCGGCGGCATGGTGACCAAGGTCGAGGCGGCCCGGATCGCCACCGGCTTCGGCATCCCGGTCGTGCTCACCGCCGCGCCACTGGCCGCCGAGGCGCTCGCCGGCGAGCAGGTCGGTACGTTCTTCCACCCGAGCAGCCGGCGCCCGGCCGCCCGGCTCTTCTGGCTGGCGCACGCGACCGCGCCCCGGGGGCGGCTGCACCTGGACCCGGGCGCGGTGCAGGCCGTGGTGGGCCGGCGCAAGTCGCTGCTCCCGGCCGGGATCACCGCGGTGGACGGCGCGTTCACCGCCGGCGACCCGGTCGACCTGGTGGACACCGAGGGCGCGCCGGTCGCCCGGGGGCTGGTCAACTACGACGCGGTGGAGCTGCCCGGGCTGCTCGGCCGGTCCACCACGGAACTCGCCGCGGCCCTGGGCCCGGCCTACGAACGGGAGGTCGTCCACCGCGACGACCTCGTACTGCTGTAAGCAGGGTCCCCTTGTCAACGCCTGGCGTTGCACAAGGGGACCCTCCTGACAACACAAGGAGTGCCGAATGAGCGTCGTCGAGCAGGCCCGGCGGGCCCGGGACGCGGCGGAGGCCCTCGCGGTCGCCACCCGTACGGTCAAGGACGCCGCGCTGGTCGCGATGGCCGACGCGCTGGTGGCGCGTACCCCGGAGATCCTGGCCGCGAACGCGGCGGACCTGGCGGCCGGGCACGTGGCCGGGCTGACCGCGGCCGTGCTGGACCGGCTCGCCCTCGACGCGGGGCGGGTGGCCGGCATCGCCGACGCGCTGCGTCAGATGGCCGCGCTGCCCGACCCGGTCGGCGAGGTGGTCCGCGGCTCGACCCTGCCCAACGGGCTGGAGCTGCGGCAGGTCCGGGTGCCGTTCGGGGTGGTCGGCATCATCTACGAGGCCCGGCCGAACGTGACCGTGGACGCGGCCGGGATCTGCCTGAAGTCCGGCAACGCGGCGCTGCTGCGCGGCTCCTCCTCGGCGGCGCACTCCAACGCGGCGCTGGTCGCGGTGCTCCGCGACGCGGTCGCCGGGGCCGGCCTGCCGGCGGACGCCGTGCAGCTCCTCGACGCCACCTCCCGCGACTCCGTCAAGGAGCTGATGCGGGCCCGGGGCCTGGTCGACGTGCTGATTCCGCGCGGCGGCGCGTCGCTGATCCGGACCGTGGTCGAGGAGTCCACCGTGCCGGTGATCGAGACCGGGGTGGGCAACTGCCACGTCTACGTGGACGCCGCCGCCGACGTGGCGAAGGCCGTGGCGATCACCCTGAACGCCAAGACCCAGCGGCTGTCCACCTGCAACACCGCCGAGTCGCTGCTGGTCCACGCAGCCGTCGCGGACGCCTTCCTGCCGGCGATGCTCGAAGCCTTCGCGCAGGCCGGGGTCACCGTGCACGGCGACGCTCAGGTGGCCGCCTACTCCGCCACCGTGGTCCCGGCCACCGAGGAGGACTTCGCCACCGAGTACCTCTCGGCCGACATGTCGGTCGCCGTGATCGACTCGCTCGACGCGGCCGTCGCGCACATCCGCCGGTACGGCACCGGCCACACCGAGGCGATCGTCACCGACTCCCAGGCGGTGGCCCGCGAATTCGTGGCCCGGGTCGACGCGGCGGCCGTGATGGTGAACGCCTCGACCCGGTTCACCGACGGCGGCGAGTTCGGCTTCGGCGCGGAGATCGGCATCTCCACCCAGAAGCTGCACGCCCGTGGCCCGATGGGCCTGCCCGAGCTGACCAGCACCAAGTACGTCGTCACCGGCGACGGCCACCTGCGCTGACGGTGAGGCTCGCGGCCGGCCCGCGGGCGGACCGGGCTCGCGGGTAGGCGGGGCTCGTGCCCAGGGTGCGGATTGCGGCAGGCCGTGGTGTCCCGCCATCGGGATGCCCCGCTTCGCCGCAACCCGAGTCGATCAAGCCTCAGGCGACGGTCGGGGCCTCCCCCGTCGCCGGCGCGGCGGGCTGCCCGGCCGGCGCGTCCAGGTCCGCCGCGCGTACGACCTGCGGCGGAACCACGGCCGGCGCCGGGATGACCGCCGGCGGCGGGGCGATGCCCTCGTGGGCCAGCGGCACGATGCCCCGCAGCGCGGTGGTCAGCGGCGGCGCGACAACCGGCGGCGGGCCGCCGTCCGGCCCGGGAACGGGCGGCAGGACGACCGCCGTGGGCGGCGGCACCGCCGGCCCGGGAGCGGGCGACGGGACGGCCGCGGCCGGCGGGAGCGGCGGCGGAGTGCGCTGCGCCGGCACCGGTGGGGCCGGCAGGGCGGCCGGCTGGGGCAACCGGAAGACCGCGCCGGGGACCGGCGCCTCGGGGCTGGTCGGCAGGCAGGCACGGATGGCCCGCAGGGTGGTGTGCACGTCGAACTGGTGGCCGTCGTCGCTGTCCCACCCGCCGTCGCTGCGCTGGGTCTCGGCGAGCCGCTTGCGCGCCGAGACCAGCAGCCACTGCTCCTCGCCCACCTCGACCCGGCGCAGCGTGGCGGCGAGCCAGGCCACGTCGGCCGGCGACATCTCGGGGAGCCGGTCGGCCAGCACGGCCTGGATCCGCGCCGACTCGTAGTACATCTGCTGACGGTGCAGCACGGCCGCGCTCAGCCAGCCGGCGGGGAGGAAGGACGGCCAACTCCCGTCCGGTGCCAGCTGCGCGGCGAGCGCCTGCGCCACCGCCTGCACCACGCCCGCGTACGCGCCGCCGACCCGGAGGTCGAGCGGTCCGGCGGCGCGGGCGTCCAGCCCGGCCACGGTGAGCCAGAAGCCGGCGTTGGCGGTCAGGTAGAGGCGAGCCTCCGGGTCCCCCGGCGTGGCCCACTCGGGGGCGAACCCGGCCAGCGACGGGTCCTCGTCCCAGCCGCCGTCGGGGAGCTGCCGGGCGGCCAGCCAGTCCAGGGCGTGCCGGGCGGCCGGCCGGCCCAACCCACCGAGGTCGTCCAGCTCGGACAGACGGAAGCAGGTCGCGTCGACCGAGGCGACCGTACCGTCGAGGACGGCGGGCCAGCCGCCGCCGGGCGCCTGCCCGGCCTCGGCCGCGTCGAGCAGGTCCTCGGGCACCGGGGTGCCGGTGCGCAGCCGGGAGAGGCGAGCGCGGTCCACCGCGTCGCCGTGCGCCACGACGAAGCCGATCGCCGCGTCCAAATCCACCACGGCAGCCACGCTACCTGTGCAAACGCGGTTGCACCTCGGTAGCTCGGCCAGGGGTGGCCCGGCCCACCGGCGGGTACGCGAAGGGCCCGCCCGGCTGCCGGGCGGGCCCTTCCCGAACACTCAGTACGCGGGCAGCGACGGGTCGATCTGCTTGACCCAGGAGAGCACCCCGCCCTGGACGTGCACCGCGTCCTTGAACCCGGCCGCCTTCAGCGCGGCGAGCGCCTCGGCGGAGCGGACCCCGGACTTGCAGTGCAGCACGATCTGCTTGTCCTGCGGGAGCTTCGCCAGCGCCTCGCCGGAGATGATCTCGCCCTTGGGGATCAGGGTGGCGCCGGGGATCCGGACGATCTCGTACTCGGCGGGCTCGCGGACGTCGACCAGGAAGATGTCCTTGCCGGCGTCCTGCCACTCCTTCAGCTCCAGCGCGGTGATGGTCGAGTCGACCACCGCCTCCTGCGCCTCGACGGAGACCGCGCCGCAGAAGTCCTCGTAGTCCTCCAGCAGGTCGGTGACCGTCGGGTTCTCGCCGCAGAGCACGCAGTTCGGGTCCTTGCGGACCTTGATCTTGCGGTAGCTCATCTCCAGGGCGTCGTAGACCATCAGCCGGCCGACCAGCGGCTCGCCGATGCCGGTGAGCAGCTTGATCGCCTCGTTGACCTGGATCGACCCGATGGACGCGCAGAGCACGCCCAGCACGCCACCCTCGGCGCAGGACGGGACCATGCCGGGCGGCGGCGGCTCCGGGTAGAGGCAGCGGTAGCACGGACCGTGCTCGGCCCAGAACACCGACGCCTGGCCGTCGAACCGGTAGATCGACCCCCAGACGTACGGCTTGCCGAGCAGCACCGCCGCGTCGTTGACCATGTAGCGGGTGGCGAAGTTGTCGGTGCCGTCGACGATCAGGTCGTACTGGGAGAAGATCTCCTTGACGTTCTCCCGGTCCAGCGCGGTGTTGTGGATCTCCACCTGGACCAGCGGGTTGATCTCACGGATCGAGGCGGCGGCCGACTCGGCCTTGGACCGCCCCACGTCGGAGACGCCGTGGATGACCTGCCGCTGGAGGTTGGACTCGTCGACGGTGTCGAAGTCGATGATGCCGAGCGTGCCGACGCCGGCGGCGGCGAGGTACAGCAGGGCCGGCGAGCCGAGACCGCCGGCGCCGACACAGAGCACCCGGGCGTTCTTCAGCCGCTTCTGACCCTCGACCCCGACGTCGGGAATGATCAGGTGACGCGAGTAGCGACGGATCTCGTCTACGGTCAGCTCGGCGGCGGGCTCGACGAGCGGGGGCAACGACACGGTGGACTCCCCGGGATCGGCGGTTGGACCGCGCCATTGTCGCTCGCTGCGGTGGGGATTGGCCATGAGGAGGGACACGTCGTCCGACATGCGGGAGCGGGAATAATTCAGAGGCCGTCGATGGGCTCACCCGCGTAGCGAGCCCCGTCGACGTACGGCCAGGCGTTCGCGACGCACCCGTCCAGCCCGTACGTCTGCTGCTGCATCACCGGCGCGGGGGCGCCCGATCCGGGGCAGGCCTGGTGCGACTCGCCGAACTCGTGTCCCACCTCGTGGTTGATCACGTACGTCCGGTAGACCTCGAGCGGCGCCCCGTAGTCCGGCACCGCCTCCATCCACCGGGCCAGGTTGATGATCACCCGGCCGGGCAGCCGGCAGGAGGTGTACCGCTCGGTGCTCAGGCCCCCCTCGGCGCACATCCGCTCGGAGGTGGCCGGGCTGGCCAGGTAGATGGTGAAGTCGGCGGCGGCCGGCTCGGTCACCCGCTGCACCCGCAACTCTCCCGAGGCGATCCAGCTCCGGGGGTCGCCGAGCACCGCGTCCACGGCACCGGCGAACGCGTCGGCATCCTGGCCGGTTCCCTGCTCGACCGCGATCCGGTAGCGGCGCAGCGGCCCTCCGTACCCGCGCACCGGCGAGTTGCCGTCGGCCGCGGCGAACTGCCCGGAGCCCTCGGTCGGATACCCGCCGGGTTCCGCGTTCCCCGGCCCGGCGGGCCGGTCGGCCAGCCCCGCGCCCCGGACCGCCGCCATCGGGGCGGGCACCGGGTCCGCGAGGCGGTGGACCGCCTCGGTCAGGCCCACCACGGCACCGCCCGCCGCGAGCAGGACGGCCAGGAGCAGGACGGTACGTCGTCGGCGGCGTCGCATCCGACGCAGCCCGGGGCGGACGGGCGGGGCGGCGCCGGGGTGGGCCGGCGGGCGGTCGAAGTCGAGCCGGGCCGGCCGGACGGCCGGGCTGGGCGGTGGCCCGAGCTCGGCAGGCGGGTCGGAAGGGGACGACGACGTCATGACACCAGCGTGCCATGCAATTCGGGCATTTAGCCGCTTTTGCCGCTAGAGCCGCGCAATACTTCTCATCGCCACGATCAGGGCTTCCACGCCGGCGGGCCGGTGTACCGGCGCCCGTTCACGTACGGCCATGGATTCGGTCGGCAACCGCCGAGGAAGAGGGTCTGCTGCTGCATCACCGGCGCCGGCCGGCCAGCCGCCGGACAGCCCTCGTGATGGTGGCCGAGCTGATGCCCGACCTCGTGGTTGATCACATACAGCCGGTACGTCTCCAGCGGCAGCCCCGCCGCCACCAGGTGCGGCGCCGAGGTCTGCCAGCGGTCCAGGTTGATCACCACCTTGCCGGACACCCGACAGGAGGTGTAGGGCACCCCGCCCTTGCGGATGTCGATGCCCCCGTTCCGGCACAACCGCCCGGCGGTGTCCCTGGTGGCCAGGTAGACGGTGAAGTCGTACCGGGCCCCGGGTGCCACCCGCTGCAACCGCAGCTGGCCGCCGTCCACCCAGCTCCCCGGCCCGGCGAGGGCCCGCTGCACGGCGTCGCCGAATTCCTCGACATCCAGACCCGAGCCGGTCTCGACCGCGACCCGGAACCGGCGTACCACCCCGGCCCGGCCCAGCACCGGGGCCGGCCGGGCGTCGTACGCGAAGCTTCCGGGACCGTGCGCGGGCACCGGGCCGGGCAGCGCCAGCACCGGTGCCGCCGTGGTCGGTTCCGTTATGGGTTCCAGGGTCAGCGAAGGGCTCGCCGACGGCGTCGGCGGGGCGCTCGACGTCGGCGGCTGGACCGCCGACCCGTCACTGACCAGCACCTCGAACCTGAGGGACGGCCGTTGCACCGCCACCCCGACGGCGACCGCCCCGGCGGCGAGGAACGCGAGCAGCACGAGCGTGTACCGCCGGCGACGGGCGGCCGGACGACGGGAGGCGGGACGCGCGGCAGGGCGGCGGGCACGGGCGGCGGAGGGCATCCGGCTCAGCCTGCCATGTCGCGAGGTAGTGCGCTGTCCACCGTTCCGGCGGTCGGGTCAGCGCCCGGCGCGGCGGTACGCCATACCTCGGCGAGCACCCTGGCCTCCGGCGTACCGGCGGGCACCGCATCGCCCCGCGCGCCGCTCGCCTCGCCCGGCGGCTCGGCGAGCATGGCCAGCACCGCCCGGGCCACCGTGCGGGGCACCTCCACCTGGGCCACGTGCCCGACGCCGTCGAGCATCAGCAGCCGGCTGTCCGGGATCACCCGGGCCGCCTGCGGGGCCACCCGGACGTCGACCAGCCGGTCCTGCCGGCCCCCCACCACCAGGGTGGGCACCCGCAGGCCGGCCGCCATCCGCCAGAGCGAGTTCGGTCCCGGCAGGTACGACCGCAGGAAGCAGGAGACCAGGCCGCGGAGCGTCCGGACGTACGCGGCCGCGTAGTGGGCCGCCTGGTAGCGGATCCTGATCTCCTCGACCGCCTCCTGCCGGCGCTGCTCGCTGATCCGGGTCAGGTCGGCGATGCACGCCTCCATCACCTGCTGGGCCATCACCTCGGGCGCGAGCTGGGTCAGGTGCCAGGCGGCCAGCCGCTCGCCCCGGGGGATCGCCAGCAGCGGCAGCATCCGCCCCTGCAACGAGCGGCGGAAGTCGAGGAACGGCAGCGCCGGCGAGACCAGGGTCAGCGTGCGGACCAGATCCGGCCGCAGCGCCGCCACCCGGACCGAGACCGCCCCGCCCAGCGAGTTGCCGAACAGGTGCACCGGGCCCCGGTCGGTGTGCTCGATCCAGCTGACCACCCGGTCGGCGAAGGCCGGGATGGTGTACCGCCGGCCCGGCTCGCTGCGACCGAAGCCGGGCAGGTCGATCGCCTGCCCGTCGAGCCGCTCCGCGAGCAGGCCGGCCAGGTCCGTCCAGTTCTGCGACGAGCCGCCGAGGCCGTGCACGTAGAGCGCCGGTTCGGCGTCCAGCCCGGTGGCCGGGGTGTCCCGGACGTAGGTGACCGCGCCGTCGAGGCGTACCGCCCGGCCGGGCCAGGGCGGTGGGACGTGGTGCGCGGGCAGGCGGTCGTCCGGCCAGAGCGAGGCGGGCTTCATGCCATCCAGTCTTCCCGCCCGCGGGCCAGCCGACACCGGCCGCCGCTCAGGCCAGCAGGGCCTCCAGCCGCCGGTTCACCGCGGCCAGGGTCGCCCGGACCATCGCCTGCCGGGGATCTCCGGCGACCAGGGCGGAGCCGGCCAACTGCTCCACCCAGCCGTCGCAGACCAGCAGCACCACCACGGTGGCCACCTCGCAGTTGCCGAACGGCAGCACGGCGGCGTGCTCGACGAAGCAGCGTCCCCGCTCCGTGGTCGCAGCCACCCGGACCAGCATCTCGTCCACCGCCGCCGCGGCGGCCACCGCGCAGAGCCGCAGCACGTAGCCGTCGACGGCCGGCCCGGTGGCGTGCCCCTCCGCCGTCCGGTCGTCGGCGATGAGGCGTACCTCCACGGTGGCGTCGAGGCCGAAGGTGCTCACCTGGACGTGGTCGATCACCACCCGGGGCCCCGGCGCGCCGCCGGTGTTCAACGGTCGGGAGGGCGCGGTCTCCGTCGTGGTCATCTGGCCACCGGAGTACGACGTGCCGACCGTCACCGGGCTGCCGGTGGGCCCACCGGTCGGGGCAGTGGCGAGCGAGGATTCCTCCACCGTGGCCCGGCCCCGGTGGGTGGCGGCCGGCCGGCGGCGGCGCGGCGGACCGGCGGTCGGGTCCGCGCCCTCGGCGGGCCGTTCGACCGGCCCGCCGACCCGGGACTCCGGCCGGGCGGCGCGCTCCTCGCGTACGTCGGCCGGCCGGTCCGGCACCGGCCGTGGCTCGACGGCCTGCGGCTCGGCGGCCCGCGGCGGGACCGACCGGCGGCGGACCGGGGGCGGCGGGGCGGCCGGCGCGCCGGGCAGGTTCTGCGGGGCGGCGGCCAGCCCCATCCGCTCCTGGAGCAGGCGGGCCACCAGCCGGCTCACCTCGGCCGGGTCGGCACCGTCGGCCAGGTCGAGCCGGAGGCTGTGCGCCCCGGCCGGGGTCCGGCGCAGCGCCGCGTCCCGGACGCCGGCCACCTCGCGGACGGCGTCGAGGATGGCGTTGACGTCGAAGCCCTCGGGCCGCTCGCGCAGCGGCGCGGGCTCGTCGTCACGACGCAGGTGGGTGGCGATGCGGGCGAGTTCCGGG
>NZ_JAPDPH010000189.1 GCF_026013475.1 Micromonospora yasonensis
CGGCCGCTGCACCGTCTGAGGCGTGCGTCAGGTGACCGTGGCGGCGGTGAGGAAGAACGTGACCGCGTAGGTGAACCGGTGGGCGGCGACGGCATCGTCGAACTGGTCGGCGAAGCTACGCGCCTCGGCGGGGTCGAGCGCGCCACGTTCAGCAGCTTCGGCAGCCCAGCTACGGAGGCCGAGCACGTTGTCGACGGCGGCCGGGTTGCGGACCACGAGGGTTCGGGCTTCGACGGTGATGTCGACCAGGCCGTGCGCGGCGAGGAGGCCGGCATGTTGATGAGCCAGGGTGCCGTTGCGGAGGAGGACATCGGCTCGGAACCGCAGGACGCGCCGAGCCAAGCTCTGGTCGGCGATGTCGAGTACCTGGGTGTCGTAATCGGGGTCGGCGAGGACGACGCGGCCACCCGGCTGGACGACCCGGACGAGCTCTGTGATCGCGGCGTGGGGATCGGCGACGTGTTGCAGTGTGCGATCGGCCCATGCGCCGTGCAAGGAGCGGCTGAGAAACGGCAGGTGATGGGCGTCGGCAACGGCGCACTCGGTCAAGCCGCGGGCTCGCATCGCAACGGACATCGTCCGGGCGCGGTCGACGGTTGCCACGCTGACGCCGTGGTCATCCCTCAGCCGGACCGCGCTTGCCCCTGTCCCGGCGCCTACGTCGAGATAGTGGCGACCAGGTGCCGGATGGAGCAGCTCGCGTACCCGCTGCTGGTATGCCCGATAGAACGGCTCCTCGGTGAGGCGGTCCAGGACGGCCACCCACGAGTTCGGGTCGGACTGGCGGTCGACATCGGTGAACCCGTGCATGGTCGAAGCCTATTTACGGCGATTCCTACGGTGCTGGCGCATACGGGCATTCCCAGGCCGTCACGCGAGCCCTCGGGCCGGGCCAGGCCGTCGCCAGGCCGTCGAGCGCCGCACAGAGGTGACGAACGACGACTACTGGCGACGACGCCTGCCCAGGCCACCGCGAGTGACCTGGTGCAAGACCAGCAAGACTGAATTCGGCTTACCTGTAGTTGGTGAACTGCAGGGCGACGCCGAAGTCCGCGCCCTTGAGCAGCGCGATGACGGCCTGCAGGTCGTCCTTCTTCTTGCCGGTGACCCGGAGCTGGTCGCCCTGGATCTGCGCCTGGACCCCCTTCGGGCCCTCGTCCCGGATCTTCTTGCTGATCGCCTTGGCCTTGTCCGAGTCGATTCCCTGGATCACCTTGGCGTCGATCTTGAAGATCTTGCCCGACGAACGCGGGTCACCCGCGTCCAGCGACTTGAGCGAGATGTTTCGCTTGACCAGCTTCTCCTTGAAGACCTCCAGGGCGGCCCGGACCCGCTCCTCGGTCTCCGCCTGGAGGCTGATCGCCTCCTCGCCCGACCAGGAGATCTCGGCGCCGGTGCCGCGGAAGTCGAACCGCGTCGCGAGCTCCTTCTCCGCCTGGCGGAGGGCGTTGTCGACCTCCTGCCGGTCGACCTTGCTCACGATGTCGAAGGACGGGTTCGCTGCCATGCTCATGCTCCTGCTGTCCGGCGGTCTGTCCTGTTCCGTCCCCCGCTGACCAGCGGTGGGACCCCCTGACGGTACCCGGTTGCGATGCCCCCGGGGGCAACCGCTATCCTTGCTTCCGCCGCCGCGTTGCGACGCGGTGGTACGCCCTGGCGGGTTGCCCGAGCGGCCAATGGGAGCGGACTGTAAATCCGTCGCGAAAGCTTCAGAGGTTCGAATCCTCTACCCGCCACCAGGTGCACCAGCGGTCCCCTGACCAGCAGAAATGCTGATCGGGGGCCGTTGTCGTTTGTCCGGCGGAGTCCCACGGGTCCAGCCGTTGGGGACTGGTTTCCCCGCATGAACGGCGCGGCCTTGAGTGCTGGGCGCGGCCGGAAAGGCGAACTGTCTCGATCCAGCAGACGGGTCATGGCGATTTCTGGCAGTCTCGCCAGGAATCGTCCTGCCCGTGACGGAGAGCAGCACCGAGGGGAGTCCCTCCGCCTCAACCATTCGTGCCCTGGCCTTGGGCCTAGCCTGGCCGGCTGGAGGGCACCGATGCGGGTTACGACAACGGCTGGGCAGCCCAGCCCTCCTCGTGAGTCGCCGCCAGGACACTGCCGCAGGGGGGATGCGTCGTGCTCAGCCTCTGGGTCTATTCCTCTCGCCCCCGGCGTCCTTCACGCCAGATCTCATGTTCCCGAAGCATCCACGCCAGCCAGTAGAGGCCGAACGAGATCAAGAAGATGGCGAACATCAGCACCATGACAATGCTCAGGAACCCACTGCTTGCGCCGCCCTCCGCCGCGCAGATGAGAAGCACGATGCCGAGGAAGAGGGAGGTCAACATCATCGACCGGAACGCCGGCTGTTCGACTGGATGCTTGGGCGGGTCCGGCATGAGGGCTCCTTCGGCGAGGGTCACTGATACTCATGGACTCGATCGAGGTCGCGCAAGGGGTTGATCGTCTGACCCGGCGGCCCGGTGGTCGATACCCGAAAGCCGGCAGCGGACCGCCGGGCCGCTCGCAGAGCTACAACGGCTGGAAGTACCGATTTGGCGGCGCGGTCGAGCTGGCCGACCTGACCGACCTGATCCCGCACGACCTTCGGCCCGCAGACCGCAGCGGGGTGGTGATTCGCGTGACGTCCCGGTCGCCGCCCGCCGGCTCGGCCACACCAACGCCAGCGTCACGGGCCGGCACGCCCGACCCATCGACGGTGGGGATACCGAGCAACCGCCGCGGGGTAGGACCAAGCCCTCCGGTCGGTTGGCGCTGAGATAAGGCCCTCGACCTGCGGTGGCGCAAGTTGAGGGCCCCTGTCGTCTTCCATCGCAGGCCGACCATCCTCGACTAGCCCAGGTCGATCTCCTCGTGCCGCCCGGCGAGCGACGAAGCCCTGGTCTGCGCCCTGGCACGTCGGTTGTGTCGAACGTGAGGGCTGCGGTCGGGCCGCTGCAGCCGGGCGTCGTCGTGGGAAGTGGCGAGAATATAACGCAACAGGCAGCCTCGTTTTGCTGGCGGTCCATGTATGGTGACCTATGGCCGGGCATGCTGGCGGTGCGGGGCGCGCTCCCGTCATGCCCGTGAGTCGTCGCGGTGAGCAGACCCCGCCGAGGCAATGATCGATTTGCGGGTTAGGTCGGAATCCGCAGTGGACGAACGGGGCCGCGCCCGGTCCGGGTGCCCTGATCTGGCCAGGTGTGCCGAATTGCCTGGGCCGAATGGTGAAACCTGGCCGACGGCCGCTTCAGCGGCCGTCCCTCTGCTTTTCTGGATGCTGGCCCTGTGGCACGATCGTGAAGTCTTCACCATCCTCGTGACACCTCTGACAGGAGCAATCATGTCTGGTCGTAGGTTGGGCCGACTGTTTGGCTCGCTCCTCCTCTTTGCTGCCCTAGCCGGTGTCGCCGTCGTCGACTCGGGTCTGACCGAGCTTCACCCGATGGACGTCATCTGGATGTGAGCGTCGCCCGGTCGGTCGTCCCCAGTTGACGGCCGTCCTGGACGAGCGCTGGACAGGGAGCGGGATGAGCGGGCGCGACAAGCCGAGACGTCGGTCTTCGGAAGACGCCTGGATCATCACCGCTCCGCTGGTGCTTCTCGCGGTGATCTGCGCGACGGTCACCGGGCTGATCACCGACCGGCCGTTCGGTGGCTGGGCGCCGGCGGCCCTGCTGCTGGTCCTCATGCTGCTGGCCAGCGGGCCGGTGGTCGGCGTCGTGATCCGTCGCCAGTCGCTGGGCATGACCCTCACCGAACTGCCGTTGGTGCTGGCGTTCTACTTCCTGCCACCGCTCACCGTCGTCCTCATCTACACCCTGTCGTCGCTGGTCACCCACCTGCGGCACCGGATGGCCGCGCCCAAGCTTTGGTTCAACGTCGCCCGCGCCGCGGCCGGCACCTCGGTGGGCGCTCTGGTCCTGCACGCACTGCCCCCGGCCGACGGCGTCGGCCCTTACACCTGGCTCGGACTCTGCCTCGCGATCAGCATGGTGATCCTGGTCGGCGTCACCTCGATCGCCGCGGTTCAGACCCTGCTCGCCGGCTGGCAAGCCGGCCGGGAGACCGTCCGCGCGCTGCCCTCGGTCACGCTCACCGCCGGGATCAACGTCTCGGCCGGCCTGGTTGTGCTGATTCTGCTCGATCAGTCGTGGTGGTCGCTGGTGCCGCTCGCGGCGTTGGCCGCCGGACTCGCGGTCGTCTACCGGTCCTACACCGAGTTCTTCCAGCAGCACCGCACCCTGACCGGGATGTACGAGCTGAGCCGGGCGATCTCGGCCAGCAGCCAGGACGGCACCCTCGCCGATGCCCTGCTCGGTCGGGTCCGCGCACTGCTCCAGGCCGAGTACGCCACCCTCTGGCTGCCTGCCCAGGGACGGCACCCGGAGACGCTGCTCACCGCCCGGGTCGACGACCCAGGGCTGCTCGACACCGCCCCTACTCCAGCCGAGTTGCGGCAAAAGGCCGTCGACGCGGCCCGCCCGATCACCGTCGGTCGCGGCATCAGCAGCGACCCGGAGTTCCGGGACCGGCTGGTCGAACAGGGCGTGAAGGACACGGTGGTTGTGCCACTCCGCTCCGGCCGGGTGGTGATCGGCACCCTCGAGGTGACCAACCGGCTCGGTGATCCGCTGCACTTCACCCAGCGCGACGTGGCGGTCTTCGAGACGGTCGCCGCGCACGCCGCCGTCGCGTTGGAGAACTCCCGGCTGGTCGACCGGCTCCGGCACGACGCGGAGCACGACGGGCTCACCAAGCTGCCCAACCGCCGACGGCTCACCGCGGCGGTCGCCGAGGCGGTGAAGATCCGGGCTCCCGGCGAGGTGGTGGCGCTGCTGCTCTTCGACGTCGACCGGCTGCGCCAGGTCAACGAGTCGCTCGGCCACGCGGCCGGCGACAAGGTGCTCGCCGAGGTCGCCGAGCGGTTGCGTGCCTGCGCGCCCTCCTCGGCGCTGGTCGGCCGGGCCGGTGGCGACGAGTTCCTGGTCACCCTGCGGCTGGAGAGCGCCGAGGCGGCGCTGGAGCTGGCCGGGCAGCTGCGCGAGCAGATCCGCGACGAGATGGTCTTCGACGCGCTCACCCTGGACGTCGACACCGCCGTCGGGGTGGCCGTGCATCCCGACCATGGCAGCGACGCGGTGGACCTACTGCAGCGGGTGGACCTGGCGGCGACGGCGGCCAAGTCGGTTCCGGGCAGCGTCCAGCTCTACAGCCCGGCGTTGGAGTCCCGGTCGCTGCGCCGGCTGGGCCTGGCCGGCGACCTGCGCCGCGCCTTGGACGACGGCGCGCTGGAGGTCTACTTCCAGCCCAAGGTGACACTGCGGGACCGTCGCCTGGTCGGGGTGGAGTGCCTGGCCCGTTGGGAGCATCCGGCGCACGGCACGGTCGCCCCCGACGACTTCGTCGCGGTGGCCGAACACATCGGCCAGTTGGGCCGGCTGACCGAGTTCGTGCTCCGGGAGAGCCTGCGGCGTAGCCGGGACTGGCAACCCGGCGAGCAGCCGCTGGCCGTCTCGGTCAACCTCGCCGCCCGTACCCTCACCGATCAGCATTTCCCGGCCCTGGTCCGGGAACTGCTCGACGAGTACGGCGTGCCGCCGCAGCGGCTCACCCTGGAGATCACCGAGGCCGGGGTGCTGGACGGCACCGAACGTCCGATACCGACCCTGCGGCGCCTGCGAGACCTGGGCGTCCGACTCTCGGTGGACGACTTCGGCACCGGTAACTCGTCGCTGGCCCAACTGCGTCGGCTACCGGTGCACGAGGTGAAGGTCGACCGTTCGTTCGTGCAGGGGATGGCGACCGATCCGGGCGACCTGGCGATCGTGAACGCCGTGGTGACCCTCTCCCAGCAGTTCGGTCTGGCCGTGGTGGCCGAGGGCGTGGAGAGCGAGCTGACCCTGGAGCTGCTCCAGGACATCGGCTGCGAGATCGGCCAAGGGTTCCTGTTCAGCCGGCCCCTGCCGTACGAGCGACTGGAGGCCTGGTTCGCCGCTCAGGTCGACCCGGACCCGGTCCCCGCCGGCGAGCTGCCGCGCCTGCGAGCGGTGCCCTGAGCTGCCCAGACGCCGCAAGGGGGGATCCGATTTCACCTCGGCGGCGAGGTCGTGTACTGTTTCCCCTGCGCGACACCCACGGGGTGATCGAGCAGGCCCCCTTAGCTCAGTCGGCAGAGCGTCTCCATGGTAAGGAGAAGGTCTACGGTTCGATTCCGTAAGGGGGCTCAAAGGGTCCGGCTGGACCCGCCACGGCGGTGTAGCTCAGATGGCAGAGCAAGCGGCTCATAATCGCTGTGTCGCCGGTTCAAGTCCGGCCACCGCTACTCTCGTCCTCCGGGTCCACCCGGTGGTCGGTGGGTTGGGCGCCACAGGCGCCCACTTTGCATGTTTACGCCGTCAGCGCGTAGGCTGATGCGCCGTAGTTGTTACCCGTTAGAGGAAGGCACTCCGCCGTGGCGAAGGCGACCGATGTCCGGCCGAAGATCACTTTGGCGTGTGTGGAGTGCAAGGAGCGCAACTACATCACGCGCAAGAACCGTCGTAACGACCCGGACCGCATCGAGCTGAAGAAGTTCTGCCCCCGGGACGGCAAGCACACGGTCCACCGCGAGACCCGCTGACCCGCGGCCGGCCCTGCCGGCCCGGCCCCACAGGCTCCTCTGAACGCCGATCCGCACGGATGGCGGCCCCGCGCCGCCCGTCCCGTACGGATCGGCGTTCGTGTTCTACGTGTAGGTTCGCGGCATGTCCCTGGACCCGTCCTTCGTCGGCCGGACCTACCCGCCGACCGCCCCCTACCAGGTGGGCCGAGAAAAGATCCGCGAGTTCGCCACCGCCATCGGCGCCACCGATCCGGCGCACCACGACCCGGCGGCCGCCCGGGCGCTCGGGCATTCCGACGTGGTCGCCCCGCCGACCTTCCCGGTGATCGTCACCATGGCCGCCAGCCGGCAGATCATCGAGGACCCCGCGCTCGGCGTGGACTACAGCCGGGTGGTGCACGGTGACCAACGCTTCGCGTACACCCGGCCGGTGGTGGCCGGTGACGAGCTGATCTGCGTCAACACCATCGAGGAGGTCACCACCCGGGGCGGGCACGGCTTCCTGACCACCCGCACCGACGTGCGCACCGCCGCCGGCGAGCAGGTGGTCGCCGTCTGGTCCAAGATCGTCGTACGCGGGGAGGCCTGACCCATGGAACTGCCCACCCAGACCTTCCGGGTGACCCGCGCGGACCTGGTCCGCTACGCGGGCGCCTCGGGCGACTTCAACCCGATCCACTGGAGCGACCGGATCGCCACCAAGGTGGGCCTGCCGGGGGTCATCGCCCACGGCATGTTCACCATGGCGCTGGTCGGTCGGGCGGTCGCCGCCTGGGCCGGCGCGCCGGACGCGGTGGTCGACTTCGGGGTCCGGTTCACCCGCCCGGTGGTCGTGCCGGACACCGACGAGGGCACCGAGATCGAGGTCACCGCGGTGGTCAAGGAGGTCACCGAGGAGGGCCTGACCAGGCTCGACGTGACCGCGACCTGTCTCGGCGAGAAGGTGCTGTCGCAGGCCCGGGCGACTGTCCGGACGCCTCGCTGAGGGATCCGTCGACGCGCGAGGGGTAGACCGGTTGGGAAAGTCGCACGACTACCCGTACACTGGTCCGCCGTGGGGCAAGTGACCCCTGCCTGGCACCACGTGCTCGGGTGGGGGGATCGTTGCCGCACAGGGGTGTAGCTCAATTGGCAGAGCAGCGGTCTCCAAAACCGCAGGCTGCAGGTTCAAGTCCTGTCACCCCTGCGCCTCAGGCCTGACCGTTCCGTGGGTCGCGCCGCCCGTACGGCGGCGCCCGGCCCGTGGTGGTGGCACTGGCGGGGTGGTTCCGAGGCATTCGGGGCCCTTCCGGTCGGTCCGCCGGCCGCGGCCCGTCGCGGGACGGTTGGTCCGGCCGGCGTGACCACACGCCGCGTACGCCAACCATCGGCGTGCGATCCGATATCCCGCACGGAGGGCGAAGTGGCCGAGAGCAAGCGGCGCGGCGAGGACGCCGGCGACGAGCGTCTGGACGAGGACGCGATCGTCGACGACGTGGCCGACGACGACGCCACCAGCGCGGAGGACGAGGAGCCGGTCTCCCGGGGCGGCACCGCCACCCGCAAGCGGGCCCGGGCCGAGTCGACCGAGGGCCGCAAGACCCGGAAGGACACCGAGCGGATCGGGATCTTCGCCCGCATCGCGCGATTCTTCCGCGAGGTCGTGGCCGAGCTGCGTAAGGTCATCTGGCCGACCCGCAAGGAGCTGTTGACCTACACGGCCGTGGTGGTCACCTTCGTCGCGGTGATGCTGGCGATCGTGGGCGGCCTGGACTACGGCTTCGCGAAGGCGGTGCTGTTCGTCTTCGGCGGTAAGAGCTGACAGGCAAACAGCGATAGTGACGGAAGTGAGCGAGCGTGCCTGAGTACGACGAGACCGCCGAGACCCCGGACGAGCAGTCCACGGTGGCGACGGCGGCCAACGAGGAGTCGGCCGAGGCCGCCAGCGAGCCGGAATTCCCGACCACCGAGCCCGCTCCGGACGAGGAGTTCGACCCGGTCGCCGAGCTGCGCCAGAAGCTGCGCTACGCCCCGGGCGACTGGTACGTGGTGCACTCCTACGCCGGCTACGAGAACAAGGTCAAGACCAACCTCGAGACCCGGATCACCTCCCTCGACATGGAGGACTTCATCTACCAGGTCGAGGTGCCGACCCGGGAAGAGGTCGAGGTCAAGAACGGCAAGCGGTCGCAGGTCCAGGCGAAGGTCTTCCCGGGCTACATCCTGGTCCGGATGGAGCTGACCGCCGAGTCCTACTCCTGCGTCCGGAACACCCCGGGGGTCACCGGCTTCGTCGGGGCGACCGACCGGGCCGACCGCCCGGCGCCGCTCAGCCTCGACGAGGTGCTGAAGTGGCTGGCCCCGGCGGTCGAGGCCGTGGAGAAGAAGGCCAAGCCTGAGGTCAAGGTCCTCGACTTCGAGGTCGGCGACTCGGTCACCGTCACCGACGGTGCCTTCGCCTCGCTGCCGGCGACGATCAGCGAGATCAACGCCGACCAGCAGAAGCTCAAGGTGCTGGTCTCGATCTTCGGCCGGGAGACGCCGGTCGAGCTCAACTTCAACCAGGTCGCCAAGATCTGACGTACGCCGCGCACCGGCGGTGGGCCGCGGGCCTGCCGCCGGTGTTTCGTTCCGCCGCCCGCCGGACCTCGGCGGCGGAGGCGACGGACGTCTGCGCTACCCTAGAACGTCGGCTGTCCGCAGCGCGCTGACCGTGCGCGCCCGTGGACCGGCGAAAATCCCAGTTCCAAGCCCCAGGAAGAGACATGCCTCCGAAGAAGAAGCTCGTCAAGACGTTCACGCTTCAGCTGCCGGCGGGCCAGGCCACCCCGGCGCCGCCGGTCGGCCCCGCGCTCGGCCAGCACGGCGTGAACATCATGGAGTTCTGCAAGTCCTACAACGCGCAGACCGAGTCGCAGCGGGGCGACATCGTCCCCGCCGAGATCAGCGTCTACGAGGACCGCACCTTCACCTTCGTGCTGAAGACCCCGCCCGCCGCCCGGCTGCTGATCAAGGCCGCCGGCGTGCAGAAGGGCTCGGGCGTCCCGCACACGCAGAAGGTCGGCTCGGTGACCCGCGCCCAGCTGCGCGAGATCGCCGAGAAGAAGATGGCGGACCTCAACGCCAACGACATCGAGCAGGCTGAGAAGATCATCGCCGGCACCGCCCGGTCGATGGGCCTGACCGTCGCCGACTGACCTCTCCTCACCGCTCCACCCGATCAGTTCGTGGGAGGGCCGCGGACGTCGCGAGCCCGCCATACACCACAGGAGTAACGCGAAATGCAGCGCAGCAAGAGCTACCGCAAGGCCGCCGAGGTCATCGACCGGTCGAAGCTCTACTCTCCCGCCGAGGCCGTCAAGCTGGCCAAGGAGAGCACCAACGTCAAGTTCGACGCCACGGTCGAGGTCGCGATGCGCCTCGGCGTCGACCCCCGCAAGGCGGACCAGATGGTCCGCGGCACGGTCAACCTGCCGCACGGCACCGGTAAGACCGCCCGCGTGATCGTCTTCGCCGCCGGCGCGAAGGCCGAGGAGGCCGCCGCCGCGGGTGCGGACGAGGTGGGCACCGACGAGCTGGTCGCCCGTATCCAGGGCGGTTGGCTGGACTTCGACGCGGCGATCGCCACCCCGGACCAGATGGCCAAGATCGGCCGGATCGCGCGGATCCTGGGCCCGCGCGGCCTGATGCCGAACCCGAAGACCGGCACGGTGACCATGGACGTCGCCAAGGCCGTCTCGGACATCAAGGGCGGTAAGATCACCTTCCGGGTGGACAAGCACTCCAACCTCCACCTGATCATCGGCAAGGCCTCGTTCTCCGAGTCCCAGCTGATCGACAACTACGCGGCGGTGCTGGACGAGGTCCTGCGCTCCAAGCCGTCCGCGGCCAAGGGCACGTACCTGAAGAAGGTCACCCTCACCACCACCATGGGCCCGGGTGTCCCGGTCGACCCGAAGCTGATCAAGAACCTGCAGGAGGCTCCGGCCGAGGCCTGAGCATGACTGCCCGGACAGGGCCTCGCCACCATGTGGCGGGGCCCTGTCCCTGTCTGCGGTGTGGCAGGCTCGGCGCATGCGGTTGGAGGGGGTCTGGCTGCGGTACCACCGGCGCGGTCCGTGGGTGCTGCGGGAGACCGACGTACGGATCGGCCCGGGCGAGGTCGCGGTGGTGCTCGGGCGCAACGGCGTGGGCAAGTCCACCCTGCTCCAGCTCGCCGCGGGGGTACTCCGCCCGACCCGGGGTCGGGTGGTCGACCGGCCCGCGGTCGTCGGCTGGGTGCCCGAGCGGTTTCCCGCCGACCAACCGTTCACCGTCGGCGCGTACCTCACCGCGATCGGTCGGGTCGCCGGGCTCTCCGGCCCGGCGGCAGACCGGGCGGTGCGGCAGTGGGTCGACCGGCTCGGCCTGACCCGGTTCCACGGAGCCCGGTTGCCGCAGCTCTCCAAGGGCACCGCCCAGAAGGTCGGCCTGGCCCAGGCCCTGCTGCGCCCGCCCGGCCTGCTCGTCCTCGACGAGCCCTGGGAGGGGCTGGACGTCGCCGCTCGCGAGCTGGTCCCGGAGGTGGTCGACGAGGTCCTCGCCGACGGCGGGACGGTGCTGGTCAGCGACCACCGCGGCGAGACGGTCCGGCTGCCCGGGGCCCGGCAGTGGACGGTCGCCGACGGCACGGTGACCGAGGAGCGGCCGTCCGCCGATGCGGCCGTCGCGGTGGTCGAGCTGGCGGTCCCGGCCGCCGGGGTCGTCGCCGCCGTCGCCCGGTTGCGCGCCGAGGGCCACCACGTTCTCCGGGTACGCGACTACGTCGCCCCGCCCTCCGCCGCGCGGCCCGACCCCGGGCTTCCCGCCGGCTCGGCCCCGCCGCCCGCCGCGCGACCCGATTCCGGGGTGCCCGCCGGCTCGCCCCGGCCGCCCGTCACGGGACCCGGGCCGGTCCCAGAGGAGGCCCGGTGATCGCGCTGGTCCGGCTGCGGCTGGCCGGCTTCCTGCGGATCGGACGGGCGCTGGCCCCGGTGCTGGCCGGCCTGCTCGCCCTCGGCGTCCTCTACGGCGGCGGTCGGGCGCAACCGGCGGAGGCGTACGGCGTCTCGGCGGTGGTGCTCTTCCCGGTGCTGGCCTGGCAGACGAAGATCCTGCTGGACGTGGAGCCGGACGTGCAGCGCCGGCTGGCCCAGGTGGTGCTCGGGCCGGTCCGGGAACGGGTCGCCGGAGTGCTCGCGGCCGGCGTGGCCGGGCTCGGCACGGTGGCCGTCGCACTGGTCCTCCCGTGGCTGGTCGGCGGGGTCACCGGGCCGGTGGGGCCGGGGGACCGGTCGGTGGCCGCCGGGGTGGCCCTCGGCCTCTGGGTCCACCTGCTCGCCCTGCCGGGTGCGGTGGCCCTGGGCGCCCTGGCCAGCCGGGCGATCGTGGCCCTGACCGGGTACGCCTGGGGCCGGCGAACCCGGGCCTGACGGCCTGGACAGGGACGCCGATCGGTGCCTCGATCGACTCGATGTGCCGCAAGCCGGATCTCCGTGCCGACGCTGGCCACGGGATGCCGCAGGCCGAGTCGATCAAGCGGTCGCGAGGGTGACCAGTGGCACGAGGTGGGGGCGATTTGGCGGTACCGGGACACGTCGCGTAACCTTGTCGCGTAGTTCCACCCAAAGACCGCTGGTCACCGTGCCCTGGCACGGTCGAAGGTCCCGCGACGACGGGCGACCCGCGTAGGGCGGCAAGCGAAAATCGGTGTTGTGCGTGGTCCGCCGACTGCGCCCATGATGCCGGCCCTCGCCCCGTGCGCCCTGCGCCGGGGCTTTTCTCGTTGCCGTGATGCCTCCGCCGCCGTCGCGAGCCTCCGCTCGTCGCCGGCGTACCAGCTCCGAGCAACGAGAGAGGAGGGACATGGCGGACAAGCCGATCCGGGCCGACAAGGCCACGGCCGTCGCCGAGCTGACCGAGAGCTTCCGCAACGCGGGGGCCACCGTGCTGACCGAGTACCGCGGGCTCACGGTTTCGCAGCTCACCCAGCTGCGGCGCTCGCTCGGCAAGGAGACCAGCTACACGGTCGCGAAGAACACGCTGGCCAAGCGTGCCGCGACCGACGCGGGCATCTCCGGCCTCGACGAGCTGTTCACCGGTCCTACCGCGCTGACTTTCGTTTCGGGCGACGTCGTCGAGGCGGCGAAGGGGCTTCGCGACTTCGCGAAGGCCAACCCGAAGCTCGTCATCAAGGGCGGTGTCTTCGAGGGCAAGGCCATTTCCGCGGCCGAGGTCACGAAGCTCGCCGACCTGGAGTCCCGCGAGGTGCTGCTGGCGAAGCTGGCCGGCGCCATGAAGGGCAGCATGGCCAAGGCTGCGGCGCTGTTCCAGGCTCCGCTCGCCCAGACCGCGCGTCTGGCGGCCGCTCTGCAGGACAAGCGCGAGAAGGAGGGCGCCGAGGCGGCCTGAGGCCACCCGGCGCACCCACGTTCTTAGTTAAACCATTCAGGAAAGGACGCCAGACATGGCGAAGCTCAGCACCGACGAGCTGCTCGACGCGTTCAAGGAGATGACGCTGATCGAGCTCTCCGAGTTCGTGAAGCAGTTCGAGGACACCTTCGACGTCAAGGCCGCCGCCCCGGTCGCCGTTGCCGCCCCGGGTGCCGCCCCGGCCGCCGCCGAGGCCGAGCCGGAGAAGGACGAGTTCGACGTCATCCTCGACGCCGACGGTGGCAAGAAGATCCAGGTCATCAAGGTCGTGCGTGAGCTGACCGGCCTGGGTCTCAAGGAGGCCAAGGACCTGGTCGAGGCCGCTCCGAAGGCCGTCCTGGAGAAGGCCAACAAGGAGACCGCCGAGAAGGCCAAGGCCAAGCTCGAGGGCGAGGGCGCCAAGGTCACCCTCAAGTGACCTTGCGCTTGACCTGACGCGCGTCCGGCTCACGTGAGCCGGGGCACAC
>NZ_JAPDPH010000019.1 GCF_026013475.1 Micromonospora yasonensis
GCTGCTGCCCGTACACCTGGCCGACCGGCGCACCGGAGCGGTACGTGGTGCCGCCGGTGCTGCGCGGCAGCGGAACCTGCGGGTAGGCCCCCTGCTCGTCGGCCTTCTCCGCGCGGTTGCGCCGGACCAGCAGGGCGATCAGGGCGGCGCCGACGAGCACCAGCAGGATGCCGAACCACATGATGGGAGAACCTCCGGAAGAACTGTCGGCCGCGGCGGAGCTGGCACCGGCGGCTGGGTCGAGCGCGGCCACGGCCGAGCTGGTGGCCTCGGCGCCCGGCGTGGTCGCCTCGGCGCTCGGGGTTGGGGTCGGGGAGGGCTTCCGGGTCGGCGTCGGCGCCTTCGCCCCGCCCACCACCCGCGCGGTGGTGCCGGCCCGTCCGATCGACTCGCCCCTCGCGGTGGTCGCCTCACCGACCACGGTCAGCCGACCGCCGGGCGCACCGGCCAGGAAGGCGACCCGGTAGCGGACTGTCCGGCTCTTACCTCTGCACAGAGTCGCCTCGCCGGGCGCGGTACGGGCCGTGGCCACCTGTCCGGAGCCCCCGGAGACCGGCACCGGCCACCACCGGCCGTCGCTGTTCACCTGCACCTGGACCTGCTCGGGCCGGATGCCGTCCAGCTGCAGCCCCAGAGCGGTCCGGAGCAGGACGCAGCCGTCGGTGCGCTTGCGCACCTCGACCGCGACGGTGCCCGGAGAACCGCCGACCGTGAAGCTGCTCGCGGAACGCACCTCCACCCGGTCGCCGTCGGCCAGGGCCGGGGACGCCCCGACGGCCACCAGGCCGCCCAGCACCGCGCCGACCGTGGCCACGCGCGCCACGTGCCGCCTCACCGACATCCCCACCTCACCGTTTCCACCCCTGCCGGGTCCGCCGGTAGGTTACTACCGGACCGAAGAGGTGCCCGCCCATTGAGCGCTCCGCATGTGTGCCGCGACACCCTGGACCGGCCCGTCCATCATCGACGCAGCTCACGATGCCCGCATGATCACCCATCGCCCTCCCGCCGGCGATCATTCCCGGGGTCGACGGGCCGGCCGGGCGCCGGGCCGCGCCGCGCCGCGCCCACGGAAGCGCTCGCTGGACCAGAGATCAGGCGGGGGCGGCGGCCAGGGCCCGGCGGCAGAGCCGGTCGGCGGTGCGGGTGGTCTCCGGCAGCCGGTACCGCGGCGTCAGCGCCAGCACCCGGTGAGTGGCGTTGTCCAGGCTCATCCGGTGCCCGACGCTGACGAACACCGGCTTGACCCCGTCCCGGGTACGCAGCACCCTGCCGACGACCGCTCCGCCGTCCCGCAGCGGGCTCCAGTCGCCCCGGCGCGGGCCCGGCTCCACCCACTCGCCGACCAGCGGTGTCTTCCCCACGCCGAGCGAGGGCAGGCCGGTGACCAGGCCGAGATGGCAGGCCAGCCCGAACCGGCGCGGATGCGCCAACCCGTGCCCGTCACAGACCAGCAGGTCGGGCCGCACGGCCAGCCGGTCCAGCGCGTCCAGCAGCGCAGGCAGCTCGCGGAAGGCGAAGAGCCCCGGCACGTACCCGAAGGCCGGGCGGCCCACGCTCACCGCCTCGTCCACCACTGCCAGGGTGGCCGCGTCGAGCACCGTGACGGCCGCCGCGAGTCGGTCACCGCTCTCCGCGTACGCGACGTCCAGGCCGGCCACCGTCGCGGGCGCGGTCGGGCCCGGCCCGACCAGATCGACCCGCGACCGCAGCTCCTCCTGTACGCGGAGCGCCTCCGCGACATCGGCCGGCCGCACGTAGCCGACTCCGCCGAGCGTCGCTCCCCCGGCCGCCTCCTCTCCACCTGACGGCTTCCCGGCCGGCTGCTCGCCACCCGACGGCTTCTCGGCCGCCTGCTCTCCACCTTCCGGCTCCCCGGCCGCCCTTTCGCCACCTGCCGGCTTCGCGGGCGTCTGCCCGCCGGCTGCCGGCTGCCCGGGCATCACCTCTGGCCGGGCCGGCCGGCCCGGCTGAAGGCGAGCCCGAAGACCACCCCGAGGCCGATGCCCACCGCGACCCCGGCGCCTCCACCGATGGTGAGCCAGCCGATCACCAGCCCGAGCACGAGCCCTGCCACCCAGAAGAGGGCCAGGCGCCGATTCGGCGAACTCGTCATCCGCTCACCGTAGCGAGCGGCGGTCACCTCACGCCGGCTCTCCCGAGGCGCTGGTCCGGCAGGCAGTTGACCAGGATGCTCGACTCGTCACCGAACCCCATCCGAACGCGGGTCGCCGTCGGGGTGGACGAACATGTCCGGCCAGCCGAGCCGGCGCTGGTCGCCCCCGGTGTTGGTACGAGCCTCAGCCATGTCCGGTGCCTCGCCCTCCCGCTGTCAGGAGGGTGCGGTGGCGATGGACGGATCGGCTCCGGGGTCGCCGGCCTGCCGCAACTGCTCCTCGAACATCACGAACGTCCTCCGCCGGATACCGGCGATCAGCGCCGCCTCTTCAACCGTGTACGGGCGCCCTTCGGCGATGGCGACATCCTCTATCGCCTTGACCGTCTCGTAGAGTGCGAAGATCGGCCCCTCACCCTTGAGGTAGTGCCCGCGTTCTTCCTCGGTCCGCTGAACGAACTGTTCCGCCGTACGCACGAAGATGTCTCCGCCCATGGCAAAGAGAATCTCGTCCACGATGTCGTTGGCCGGCTTCCAGCCGCCCGTGCTCCTGTCCAAGCGCCAAGCCGTGAGCCCACCCTCGGGCGTCGGGACCATCTTCACCGGCGTCTCGTAGTAGTCGTAGTACCCCGCCAGGTCCAAGCCCTGAACGTCGCTCATCGCTCTTGTCCCTTGTTCAAAGTCAACTGGAGGGCAGCCCAGAAGTACTCACGCTGACGCTGGATGATGCCCTTGCGAATGGCTGCCTCCATCTGCGAGACGCTACGTCCCTGCTCTCGAACCACTGCTTCCAGGTCGCGCCCCACCTCGAACAAGGAATGCTCCCACTCTGCGACCTCGTCGAGTGCGGCAAGCTGCAACCGAAACTCCGCGATGTGCCCTGAGGAAGTCCGCAGCATGATCTGCACATCCCGGTAACCGCTCTTCTGTGGGGCGATAAAGCGGTCCTCGAATTTTGCGATCTTCACGCTCGGATCAGCTATCAGTACTTCCAGAGCCGCGTAAAGGTCATCGAGCTGGTGGTAGGAGACGCGGCCTGCCGCCAAATCCTTAAGGCGGGAGCAATTGCCGTTATACTCCGCGACCTTGTCTTCGGCCCGCGTTCGGTCCTTGGGCCCCGGCCGGGGGTGATACTCCCCGCCGCGCGACACCATGGCCAGCCTGCGCCCCAGCGCATCGATCTCAAGCTGCGCCTCGGCAGCGGCTTCGTACAATTCGTCGAGGTAGTGGCGCTGGTAGGTGACATCACTTTGCCGGCCTTGATCAAAACCAGGCTGAAACGCGCTTGGGCGTGGGATGTCGAAATGAGAGCTGATCGCCAACTGCTCGGCTGTTAGCGGAGTGGGCAGGACCGGAGGCGTCGGTGCCGCAGCGACCACTGCAGCACCCCGTTCGGTGATGTCGTCGAGGACGTCGCCGAGCACCTCGATCGCCTTCTGGTGGCTGGCCAGGTGGTGCAACGTCAGCGGTCGCGCCGTCAACGAATTCGCCAGCTCCGGCGTCGCCAGAATCATCCGGACGAGATCCGCACGCTGGGTGAGCTGGTGCACCAGCGTCTCGGCGAGCAGCGGCTCCCTTCGCGGCGGCGCCTCCCAGGTCTGGTCGAGCATCTGCTGGACCCGCGGATCGTCGAGCAGTCGCGCCACGTCACCGGCCGCCGCCTCGTCCAGCCCCGGCACCAGCCGCCGCAGTGTCGGCGGGTCGACGTGCTGCGCCAGCTCAACCGGCGTCACCCCGGCAGCGAAGACGTCCGCCAGGCTCCCGCTGGCGGCGACCGCGTCCCGGACGAAGAGCCCGGCCGCGATCCGCTCGGCGTGGGCGTCTCGGTGCGCGTTCCGTCGCACGTCCTCTGGATCCGGGGCCGGCAGGCTTCCGGGCGGCGACGGGTCGGTGGACCGGTGGAACGTCGTGTCTTCACCGAGCAGGTAGGCGTGATTGAAGTCCGGCAGGTCCCCATCGCCGTCGTAAGTCGTCGGCGGGGCCGGCGGCCGGGGCGGCTCAGGTGGCTCCCGCAGCTCAGGCAGCACGTTGTAGACGCCGGGCGGCCGGCCGGCCAGCGGCATCGGCTGCCCGTCCGGGCCGAGGACCAGCGCGTCGATCGCCACCATGTTGTGGGGGTGCGGCACTCCACTGTGCGTGTAGAGCGGGCGGTCCCAGACGGAGCCGTTCTGCGGATCCAGGTAGAGCACGGTGCCGTTCTGGTTCAGCGCCACCCAGGCGTGGGAACCGCCGCCTTCATAACTGGTGATGAGGAAGGCGTAGCTGCCGTGCCCACCGCCGAGCAACTGCCAGTGCAGGTCGCGGTAGCCGCGCTCGATCCGCTGCCGCGCTTCGAGAGGGGTCGTCGGATCTGGCCCCAGGCACAGATCCTGGAAGTAGCCTCCGGTGACCTCCTCGACCCGCTTCGGCCCGTCCAGCTCGCCGTCGACCGGCATGCGGACGTCGCCCTGGAGGTAGCCGTCGAAGGTACGCGGTGCCGAGACCCGGGGTCGGCCGTGCATCCAGGTCTCGTAGAGCGACAGGGTGCAGTCCAGGCAGTTGATGCCACGGGTGGCGTCCGCCTGCGGTCCACCATCGTTCGCGAGCTGGAACCAGCCGCCGTACCGGGGATCGGCGGTACGCACGACGCTGCCGTCCGGGTTGCGCGGCATTTGCCGCTCCAGATCGGTCTGGTGCAGCGCGAGTGGCGGTCGAAGCCCACCGGGTACGCCGTACCGACGGGTACGGTCGATCGGCGGCGGGTGGCCGTCACCGGTCAGGGCGGAACGGTCGGAGGTCTCCACGGCGCCACGCGCGAGATCGGCGACGTCGTCATTGATCCGGTCGAAGTCGGAGCTGGCCTCGATCCGTACCTCGTCGGGCACCACCGACCCGGCGAGAATCTGCTGAGCCCTCTCGCGCAGTTCGTAGCTCCCGGTACTGGCGTCAAAGGCGGCCTTCTGCCATTGCCGTGCGAGCAGCTCATGGCCAGCCAACTGCAGTTGCAGCGCCCGCTCGCCGTATCCACCGGCCGCCCGTCGTAAGCGGTCAGCTCTGACTCGGCACCATTCCGCCTCCTCCTCACGCCGGTTCTCCTCATACCACTCCCGTTGAGACTGCAGGTACAACTGGTAGTGACGTCGGTCGAGGGCTTCCCGGTCGGCTGCCAGCCGGGCGGCCCGCTCTTCAGGCGTCATTCGCGGCGGCGGCGCCTCGAATGGCCCCGGCACGGCCGGCGACGGATCACGAGCGGGATATGGTGTTGCCGGAGCCAGTGCCTCCAGCTGCGGGAACCGGGGGTTCGGGGTCGGCCGGACATCCGGGCCGGTGACCGGCTGCCCGGCCGCCGGATCGAGAACGGGCCGGGCGTACGGGTGAGTTGCCGGCCCGGGCTGCGGCGTTACCGGGCCGGCGGACAAGCGATCAGCGGGGGTCGGCGTTGATCCGTTCGACGGCGGTGCGATGGGCGCCGATCCGCTCACCACCGTCGGCGTGGCGTTCGCCTGAACCGGCGCCGGCTGGTTCGCCGTGCCGAGGTCCGCCGTCAACGCGGCGTGGGCAGGACCGGGTTTCGGATCGGAAGCGACGGGATGGGTGGCCGATACGGGCGACTCGACGGCCACCGAGGAGAGCGTGGGGCTGGTCGTCGACCCGACGCTGAGCCCATGAGTTTCGAGGTCCACAGCCGGCTGCACCGAGTGCGGGTCGAGGTTCGCCACGGAAGAATCCGGCCCGGCCGCTGGCGAGCTGACCTTTCCCGCTGCTCCGTCAACGGGAGACAGGGAGTCCGACGCAGCGGGATGACGGACGGCGTCGACCTGCGGGGCGGTAACCGATCCAAGCAGGTCGGACGTTCGCTGAGCCGGGACGGTCCCGGCCGCGTCACTGACATCCGTTGGTGACGGTAGGGCGAGATCCATCGGCTGCGCCAGACCGGCCAGCTTGCCGTCGAGCCGCTGGTGCATCGCCGCGTCAGCCTGGCCGGTGGCCGACCCGCTGACCCCGGAAACCGCCGCCCGGGCCAGATCCTCCAGGGACACCCCCTGTCCGGTGGCCAGGCCGGCGACGCCCTCGGCGAGGGTCTCACCGGCCATCTCCCGGCCGAGGTGCTCCCCGATCTGCGTGAAGCGCCCGTGTGCGTGGCCGCCGAGGCCGGCGAGTGGGGCCACCGCGCCCCCAGCGAATCCGCCGAGCCCGGACATCCCGGCGTCGGCCAGGTCCAGGCCATCGCGGCGTCCGGTCGAGTTCTGGTACGCCTGCGTTGCCAGATTGGTGCCGGCCTCCTGCCCGGCCTCGACAAGGCCGCCGATGACGGCGCGTCGGGCCAGCGTCCGTGCGCCGCTCTTGACGACCTCCTTCGCGGCCCGCTCGCCGGCCTCCTTCAGGCCCTCCTTGACGGCCTTTCGGGCCAACTGCGCCACAAGCCGTTTGAAGATCTGCTGCATCGCCACCCGGCTGGCCGTGGTGGCCGCACCCACTGCCGGCGAGGCGACGCCGGCGGTGACCACGGTCACCACCGCCAGCGAGAGCAGCTCGATGACCAGGATCCCCAGCTCGATCCAGGCCTCCAGCTTGGCGCCCTCGAGGTCGCAGCCGCAGGATTCGACGACCTTGCCCAGCTCGCCGGTGAACGTGAGCACGGCGTGCAGTGGGGCGTCCTCGCCCTCCGCGACCTTGTGCCAGGCGATGTCGAAGGTTTTCGCGACCAGGCCGACGCCGCCGTAGCCGCTGCGCACCTCGCCCGCCGCCGTGATCGCGTCGTTCCGCGGGATGCCCAGCACGTCGGCGATCCCGTACCACTGGTCGGCAAGGTCCCAGACGGCTCGCTCGTTGCCGTCCGGCCACTCCACCCCGACGACCCAGTCGAGCGCCTCGTAGATCCAGCCGGGGACGTCCCAGGGGCAGTAGTCGAGCGGGTGCGGGATCGGGCTGGGCAGCAGAGTCACGCGCGGATCCTCCGGAGGTCAGCGCCGGTTCCGATGCGGGTTGTGGTGCTGGTGCGGGATTTCGCCGAGCTGCCGGGCGTTGGTCTCGTCGGTCTCGGTGGTGGCCACCACCGATCGGACCACGTCGGCACCCAGTCCTTGCAGGGATCGGCCCAGGATCTCCCAGGCCTTCAGCAGCGCGCCCTCGTAGCCGCGGTAGTTCTTCTCGAAGGCGGCGCCGATGTCGTCGCGGCCCCATGGCCGCTGGGCGCTCGCCTCGGCGATCGCCCCACCCACCTCGCGCCGGGCAGCGCCGATCGCCTCCCCGGCCAGGCTCAGGTCGGCGCC
Source organism: Micromonospora yasonensis (assembly GCF_026013475.1). Classification (GTDB taxonomy): domain Bacteria; phylum Actinomycetota; class Actinomycetes; order Mycobacteriales; family Micromonosporaceae; genus Micromonospora; species Micromonospora yasonensis. The sequence goes on from NZ_JAPDPH010000019.1 coordinate 7,369, forward strand.
ACCCCGGCGGGCCCGGTCAGGGTCCAGCCAGATCTGCCCGTCCGCCATCGCGGTCACTCTCCACGTGACAGCACGACGTCCGCCCGGCCGAACAGGGCGCTGAAATCGTTGGTACGCAGGAACTCCACCGACGGCGAGCCGGGTGGCAGGTAGCCGGCGACCAGTTCGCGGGTGGCCTCCGCCGCGGCGGCGGACGCGCGGAGCACCGTCGCGGTGATCTTCCTGCTCAGCGCCTTGGCGTCCCGGTCGTGAAAGACCGACGGGGAAACCTCGATGCTGACCAGCTCGCCCCGCGCCCCGGCCATCGCGGTCACCTGCCCGTCGTCGGAGCGCTCGGTGACCCGCAGCTCCGTCAACTTGGTCTGCAGTTCGTCCAATCCAGAGCGAAGTCGCTGGTACTGGCCGTACACCTCGTCGAACCGGGCACGCAACACGTGATTGGCGTCCCGATCTACGCTCTCGGCCACCGCCACCCCTCTCCGTCACCCTCGGTAGGGCAGACCATACCGGGCGCCACGGAATCCGTGGGGTCGGGTAGTTTCAGGCTGTGATCGAGCGACAGCAGGCCGAGCAACTCGCCGCCGTCTGGGCGCAGCGGGATTCCGAACGCTTGGGATTCCCGTGCACTCCGCTGGTCGAAGAGTTCGACCTCGGCTACCTGATCACCTCACGTGTGTCGACCGACGCCCGCGCCCTTCCGGGAGACCTGCCCACCATGGTCGTGGACAAGGAGACCGGCGAGGTGTCGACCTGGCCCCGCCTGCCGTTCCCGGCGGTGGCACAGCTGTTCCGCCAGCGCCGGCCGGCCACGCCGCGCGCACCGCGCACCGTCGACCCGGCGAGCCAACTGCTTCGCGAGATCAGCCGGCTCCCCACGCCCGGTGCCGCCGCGCATCTCACCCTCGACGGCCGGATCCACGTGGCGCACGGGGCGAAGGGAGATGTCGAGCTGCACCACCACCCGCTCGTACGGTCCTATCTGGACGCGCTGCCCGCCGGCCACCTGGTTCGAGGCGGCGAGCGGCACGCCGAGATGATCGTCATCTCCGACGTGCTGCACGAACAGGACCATGACAGAGCCACCGATGGCCTTCCCCCAATCGGTCTGGAGGAGGCAAGGGCGGTCCTCGGCAACAGCCGGATCGAGTTTTTCCGGTTGCGCGAGGTAGGCGACACGTTCGGTGGGCCAGCAAAGGTGCCCTGTGCCTCGTGCACCAATTTCCTGGTGCAGTTCAACGCACTTCCGTGGTCGACCCTGGCCTACGCCGAAGAATGGAGGTCGCAGCCTCAGGTCGACCCCGAGCCGGGGCGGTTCCCCACCGATGTCACCAACGCGCTGGTGGAGGCGGGCTGGCGCCCGCACTTCGGCGACGAGGTGCTGGCCAGAGGCGCCGTTCGCGATGTGAGCGCGGTCAATGGCCGACGACATGCGCACGCTGTCTTCCCTGCCGCCATGCAGACACTCACCACGTTCCCAGGTCTGGAGAGCCGCCGGCAAGGTCCCGGTGAACAGGTATGGATTTCCCAGGTCGGCATTCGGCCGTGGGACCTGGCTTATACCGCCGACACCCTCGCCGACTTCGGCACGGTGCTCGGCGTACGGCTGTTTCCGCTGGGCACCGAGCGCGGTGACAGCATCATCGCGGTCGACGAGCACGGACGGATCTTCGCGCTCGACCAGGCCGGCGAGTGGTTCCTGGGAGCGGACATCGACGCCGCTCTCACCACCCTGCTGCTCGGCCGCGCCCCCGCCCGCGTCCGGGACGACGGCACCTGGTGAGCTTGCGTGGCTCGGCCGGCCGCGCTCGCTGGACGGACGCCGTCGCGCCACGCGGTCACCGCAGCCAGGAGTCGAGCAGGCACCCGCGGAGGGGGCGGCGCCACCTACAACGCCAGCCCGGTCAACACCATGACGCGCGGCTCGGTGTAGTCGTCCATCGCGCTGCGCAGCCCTTCACGGCCGACGCCGGAGCCCTTCACCCCGCCGTACGGCATCTGGTCGGCCCGGTACGACGGCACGTCGCCGACGATCACCCCGCCGACCTCCAAGGTCCGGGAGGCGAGGAAGGCGGTCTGCAGGTTGTGCGTGAACACGCCGGCCTGCAATCCGTACGCGGAGTCGTTGACGGCGGCGAACGCGGCCTGGTCGTCGGCGACCGGGGCGACCACCAGCACCGGCCCGAAGACCTCCTCTCGGCAGACCTTCGCGGATGCCGGCACACCGGAGAGCACGGTCGGCGGGTAGGTGGCGCCCTCCCGGCGTCCGCCGACCTCGATGGTGGCGCCACCGGCGACCGCCTCGTCGACCCACGCCTCGACGCGTTCCGCCGCCTCGACGGAGACCAGCGGGCCGACGTCGGTCAGCTCCGAGGCGGGATCCCCGGCGCGCAACTCCTGGACCGCGGCGACCAGCCGGGGCAGGAAACCGTCATAGATCCATTCGTGCACGTAGACCCGCTGGACGGCGATGCACGACTGCCCGGCCTGGTAGTTGGAGAAGGTGGCGATCCGGTGCGCGGCGAAGGTCAGGTCCTCGTCGGAGTTCCAGTCCTCGCAGATCACCGCCGCCGCGTTGCCGCCGAGCTCCAGGGTGACGTGCTTCTCGGGGGCGGCCCGGCGGATGGCCGCGCCGACCGGCCCGGAGCCGGTGAACGACACCACCGGCAGCCGGGGGTCGGCGACCAGTTCCGCGGCCCGTTCATTGGGCAGCGGCAGCACCGAGAACATCCCCTCGGGCAGCGCGGTCTCGGCCAGGATCTCGCCGAGCAGCAGCGCCGACAGCGGGGTGGCGGGGGCCGGCTTGACGACGATCGGCGCGCCGACGGCGATGGCCGGGGCCACCTTGTGCGCGACCAGGTTGAGCGGGAAGTTGAACGGCGCGATCCCCAGCACGGGGCCGCGCGGCACCCGCCGGACCAGCGCGATCCGCCCGGTGGCGGCCGGGTCGGTGTCCAGGCGTTGCAGGTCGCCGGAGAAGCGCCGCGCCTCCTCGGCGGCCCAGCGGAAGGTGGAGACGGCCCGACCCACCTCGGCCTTCGCCCACTTGACCGGCTTGCCGTTCTCGGCGGTGATCAGCGCCGCGACCTCGTCGGCCCGCTCGGCGAGCCGGCGGGAGACGTGGTCCAGGGCGGCGGCGCGGACGTGCGCGGGCAGGGCCGCGGCCGCCGCGGCCACCCGGGCGGCGGCCGCGACGGCGGCTTCGACCTGGTCGGGCGTGGCGAGGGTGGTACGCCCCACCGTCCGGCCGTCGTACGGGTGGGTGACAGTCAGCTCGCCCTCACCGTGGGTGGGGCGGCCGGCTACATAGAAGGCGCTCGGCTCCACGTCCGGCAGCCTAGACCACCCTGGCTCACGCGGAAACAGTTGCTCAAGCCCTTGTCTGCCGCGAATTCAGTAGTCAAGATGGCAGTCAGATTGCGATAACCTCCGCTGACCCTTCCCCCGGCCATCCCTCGGAGACTTTCTGATGAGCGATCAGCAGCAGCTGCGCAACTTCGTCAACGGCGAGTACGTCGATCCGGTGGACGGCGGCTACGCCGACCTGATCGACCCCTGCACCGGCGAGGTGTTCGCCCAGGCGCCGGTCTCCGGGGCGGCGGACGTGGACGCCGCGATGAAGGCCGCCGCCGCCGCGTTCGAGGGCTGGCGGGACGCCACTCCCGGCGAGCGGCAGAAGGCCCTGCTCAAGCTGGCCGACGCGGTGGAGGCCCGGGCGGCGGAGCTGGTCGACGCCGAGGTGCGCAACACCGGCAAGCCGCGCCAGCTCACCGCTGACGAGGAGCTGCCGCCGTCGGTGGACCAGTTCCGCTTCTTCGCCGGGGCGGCCCGGCTGCTGGAGGGGCGCTCGGCCGGCGAGTACATGGCCGGCCACACCTCGTACGTGCGGCGCGAGCCGATCGGCGTCTGTGCCCAGGTCACCCCGTGGAACTACCCGCTGATGATGGCGGTCTGGAAGATCGCTCCGGCGCTGGCGGCCGGCAACACGGTGGTGCTCAAGCCGTCGGACACCACCCCGGTGTCGACCCTGCTGCTGGCCGAGATCGCGGCCGAGTTCCTCCCGCCGGGCGTGTTCAACGTGGTCTGCGGCGACCGGGACACCGGCCGCGCCCTAGTCGCCCACCCGACCCCGCAGTTCGTGTCGATCACCGGCTCGACCCGGGCCGGCATGGAGGTCGCCGCCGCGGCGGCCCCAGACCTGAAGCGGACGCACCTGGAGCTGGGCGGCAAGGCCCCCGTGGTGATCTTCGACGACGCCGACATCGCGGCGGCGGCCGAGGCGATCGCGGTGGGCGGCTACTTCAACGCCGGCCAGGACTGCACGGCCGCCACCCGGGTGCTCGCCGGCCCCGGCATCTACGACGACTTCGTGGCGGCCCTCGCCGAGCAGGCCCGGAACACGAAGACCGGCGCGCCGGACGACGAGGACGTGCTCTACGGCCCGCTGAACAACGCCAACCAGCTCGCCCGGGTACGCGGGTTCGTGGACCGGCTGCCGGACCACGCGAACGTCGAGGCCGGGGGATCCCGACAGGGGACGCGGGGTTACTTCTACGCCCCCACGGTCGTCAGTGGAGTGCGGCAGGACGACGAGATCATCCAGGACGAGGTGTTCGGCCCGGTGATCAGTGTGCAGCGCTTCTCGGACGAGGACGAGGCGGTGCGCTGGGCCAACGGCGTGGACTACGGCCTGTCCGCGTCGGTCTGGACGAAGGACCACGGCCGGGCGATGCGGATGACCCGGCGGCTCGACTTCGGCTGCGTCTGGGTGAACACCCACATCCCGTTCGTCTCCGAGATGCCGCACGGCGGCTTCAAGCACTCCGGGCACGGCAAGGACCTCTCGGTCTACAGCCTGGAGGACTACACCCGGATCAAGCACGTCATGCACAACATCGAGGGCTGATACCTATGGCTTCTTCCGACGAGCTGCACAAGCGCCGGAGCGCGGCGGTGGCCCGGGGCGTGGGCAGCACGATCACGTCCTACGTGGACCGTGCGGGCGGTGGCACCGTCACCGACGTCGACGGGCGGGAGTGGATCGACTTCGCCGCCGGCATCGCGGTCGCCAACGTGGGCAACTCCGCCCCGAAAGTGGTCGAGGCGGTGCAGGCGCAGGTGGAGCGCTTCACCCACACCTGCTTCATGGTCGCCCCCTACGAGTCGTACGTGGCGGTCTGCGAGCAGCTCAATGCGCTGACCCCGGGCGAGTTCGAGAAGCGCTCGGCGCTGTTCAACTCCGGCGCCGAGGCGGTGGAGAACGCCGTCAAGATCGCCCGGCACGCGACCGGGCGGCCGGCGGTGGTGGTCTTCGACCACGCGTACCACGGCCGAACGAACCTGACCATGGCGCTGACCGCGAAGAACATGCCGTACAAGCACCGGTTCGGGCCGTTCGCCGGGGAGGTCTACCGGGTGCCGATGTCGTATCCGCTACGCGACGGCGGGCTGGACGGGGCGACCGCCGCGGCCCGGGCGATCGAGATGGTGGAGAAGCAGGTCGGCGCGGAGAACGTGGCCGCGCTGCTGATCGAGCCGATCCAGGGCGAGGGCGGTTTCGTGGTACCGGCCGAGGGCTTCCTGCCGGCGCTGCGCCAGTGGGCGACCGCCACCGGGGTGGTCTTCGTCGCCGACGAGATCCAGACCGGGTTCTGCCGTACCGGCGACTGGTTCGCCTGCCAGCACGAGGGCGTCGAACCGGACCTGATCACCCTGGCCAAGGGCATCGCCGGTGGCCTGCCGCTGGCGGCGGTGACCGGCCGGGCGGAGCTGATGGACGCGGTGCACGTCGGCGGCCTCGGCGGCACGTACGGGGGCAACCCGATCGCCTGCGCGGCTGCCCTGGCCGCCATCGAGACCATGCACGAGCTGGATCTGGCCGCCGCCGCCCGGCGGATCGGCCAGGTGCTGGGCGACCGGCTGCGCGCGGTCGCCGCCCGCGACCCGCGGATCGCCGAGGTACGCGGCCGCGGCGCCATGCTCGCCGTGGAGATCGTGCAGCCCGGCACCCTCACCCCGGACCCGGCCGCCACGGCGGCGATCTCGGCCGCCTGTCACGCAGCCGGCCTGCTCACCCTCACCTGCGGCACGTACGGCAACGTGTTGCGCTTCCTGCCCCCGCTCGTCATCTCCGACGACGAACTGGCGCGTGGCCTCGACATCCTGGAAGCCGCCTTCGACTGACCCGGTCAGCCCGGATCGTGGAACACCATGGGCGTCGATCCCCCCAAGGTGCCGCCCATGGTGTTCCGCCCACCGCCGCGACCGGCCCCACCCGCCCGGGCGGCGCCAGCACCGAACGACACCCGGCCCTAGAGGCAGATCCAGCAGTACGCGTCCATCCCGTCGGCGAGCGCCGCGCGCGCGACCCGGCGCAACTCCTCGACCAGTTCGGTGAGGAACTCCACGTCGGCACCGCCCCACCACTCCTCGGCGGTGGCCCACACGACGGCGACCTGCCCGATCCGATCGTCGGGCAGCGCGGCCAGGTCGGCGACGAAGTCCGGCTTGAGCCGGAGCAGGTAAGGCCCCTCGTCATCGTTGTCGTCGACCCGCTCGTCGTCGGCGTAGCGGGTTTCGGTGGACGCGTCGAGCGCGCCGTGCCGGACCGCCTCCCATAGCGCTCCACCCAGGACGCTCGGTTCGACGAACTTGGCGCGCACCGGGTCCAGGTCGTCGCCCGGGCCGTGCTCGGCCGCGGCCCGGGCCTGCTCCGGGGTGGCCGGGAAGTAGTCGGTGAGGATGCCCACGCGCGGGACGCTACGGCCCACCTCTGACAAGTCAGCTCGTCGACAGGCCACCACGACGCCCCACCCTGGCGGTGGTCCGGGCCAGCCACACCGACCGCCAGTCCACCCTCCTGGCGCGGGTCGACGGGGTGGTCGATCCGGAGTGGACGGTGCACGACGTGACCCTGGAGGACCTCATCCTGGCCTACCTCGGCGACGGCGAGACCACGGCCGACCGCACGGAGTGGGAGGTGCCCGCGTGATCTGGCTGGCCTGGCGGCAACACCGCAAGCAACTGCTGTTCACCCTCCTCGGGTTCGCGGCACTCGCCGCGCTGATGATCCCGATCGGCCTGTCGATGCGGCACACCTTCGCCGACCTCGGACTGCCCGACTGCGTCCGCGAGATGGCCCGCGCCGACGTGGCCCCGGCGACCATGGAGCGCTGCGACGGGGCGTTCCGCCAGTTCACCAACCGGTACGGCAGCCTGAACCTGGACCTGCTCTACCTCGCCCTCCGCCGGATCCGCCGCGTCGCCTGACGGCACCGGCAGGCATCGTTCAGCACCAACCCGACCGGGCGACAATTCTGAATTTTATCCGCTTACTGCCTCTTTGTGCCGTCTGATGAGCGTGCGAGCGGGACCCGTCGGTCAACGGGCTGGGCCGAGCGCCCTGCGGACCGGTCCGGGTGGTGGAGGTGCGCCCCACCCGGACCGGTCGACCCGTCAGTCGCGTCGGATGCCCAGCGTGCTGCGCTCCGGCAGCATCCCGGAGGCCACCACCGCCCCGGTCACCGGCGCGACGAGTTGGGCGAACCGGCCGACGGCTGGACCGAGCGCCTGCCAGGGCGCGGCGGCCAACTCGTCCGTACGCCGCTCGACCTCGTCGCGGAGCCGGCGGCCGGCCTCGGTGGCGGTGCCGTCGGCGTCGACCAGGCCCCGGGCGGCGAGCCGCTCGCGGGCCGCGGCCCACTCCGGTTCGGTCCAGCGGCGGCTGGCGAAGACCTCCACCGGGGCGGCCCCGACGGCAGCGAACGAGACCAGCGCCTCGGCCGGGTCGAGCCCGGCGGTGAGCAGAGCCGCCACGTGCCCGTCGCCGCGGTGCTCGCGCAGGATGGTGGCGGCCTGCCAGAGGGCGAGGTGCGGCGCGTCCGGCCAGGGCAGGTCGGCGTTGGCGGCGGCCAACGGACGCCCGGCCAGGTCGGCGGCCTGCACGGCGCGCCGGGCCAGCGCGGACGCCTCGGCCAGCTCGGGCGAATCCACCCGGTCGCCGAGCAGGCGCCGCAGGGCGCGGTCCACCCCGGACAGCCGGGCGTCGAGGACCTTGGCCGGCTCGGCGGTGGCCCAGACCGCCGGCACGTACTCCGCGACCATGCGCGGGCTGAAGCTGTAGTAGGTGGCGGTGACCAGCGCGGGCCCGGCCGTGCCGAGCGGCGCCGAGCGGAGGGCGAAGTAGCCGGGCCACCGTTCGTCGGTCGGCAGGCCGAGCGCGGCGGCCTCCTCGGTCAGTTCGGACGCGTAGTAGACCACCGCGTGCACGGGCTCGATCAGCTGCCACAGCTTGCGGACCATCGTCAGTTCCACGCCAGCCTCCCCAGGAGTGTCATCTTGTCGATGTCAAGTTTCACCGGGCGACACCAACTTGTCAATGACAAGATGGGCCCGGCATCGTGCCGGGCCCATCCGTCGGGAGAAACTCAGATGTCGTTGTGCCAGCCGTGCTTGATCGCCCCGGCCGGCCGCGGCTCACCCTTGGCGAGCACCCGCCAGAACCGGTCCGGCTCCGCGTGGTCGCGCAGCGACAGCTCCACGCCGACCCGTACCCGCCGGTCGTCGGGCACCCAGGCGACCAGGTGGCGGTCGCCGCTGACCAACTGGAGCTGCACCAACATCCGTTCCCGCGTCCCGACCATCACGACCACCCTTCCCCTGCCCTGGCCCGCCCCCTGCCGGCCGACGAACAGGATGGGCGCCGGTCGATCCATCAGGCAACCGGTATTGGCGATCGGCGGTGAGCTGGGTCACCATGGGCGCGAGGAGGTCGCCGATGGCTGACCCGTGGCTCGCCCTGGAATTCGGCGCCGATCCGACGGAGCGGATCGCGCAGGTCGGTGCCGCCCACGAGGCGTTCCTCGCCGGGCACGTCACCGCGGACCCGGTCCGGGACGTGGTCCGCCGGTCATGGGAACGCTCCGCGCTGCTCGATCCGGAGACCACCGCGCCGGTCGACCTGGCCGACGACGCGCTGGAGGGCTACCGGGCGACCCACCCCCTGGCCCGGGTGCTGCCGCTCTTCCGCGACCTGCTCGGCGGGATCGCCCACGACGGCGCGCACCTGATGGCGGTCTGCGACGTGTACGGGCGGCTGCTCTGGGTGGAGGGGCATCCGGGGGCCCTCGAAGGCTTCACCATGTTCGCCCTCAACCAGGGCGAGGTCTGCACCTGCCCGTCCCGGGCCCTGATCCAGCAGGGCCACTACTCGGACTTCCTCGCCGCGGCGGTGGAGCGGACTCGTCAGGTACGCCAGGGCCACCCGTTGAACACCGAGACGATGATCGGCGCGCAGGCGTCGAACGACCAGCTCGAGAAGATCCTGTCCTACCTGGACATCGGCCGCCAGGAGGGGGCCCGCGTCTTGACCGGGGGCGGGCGCGCCGACCTCGGCGGCGAGATCTCCGGCGGGTACTACGTCGAGCCGACCATCTTCGAGGGCGACAACTCGATGCGGATCTTCCAGGAGGAGATCTTCGGCCCGGTGGTCTCAGTGACCTCCTTCGCCGACCTGGACGACGCTGTGAAGATCGCCAACGACACCCTGTACGGCCTCGGCGCCGGCGTCTGGACCCGGGACATCAACACCGCGTACCGGGACCAAGAACCTGCTGGTCAGCTACTCCCCGAAGAAGCTGGGCTTCTTCTGATGGCCGACCCGGTCACCCTGACTCCCGCGGCGGCCGAGCTGATCCGGTCGCTGCGGGAGTCGCACGGCCCGATCATGTTCCACCAGTCCGGCGGCTGCTGCGACGGCAGCGCCCCGATGTGCTACCCGGCCGGCGAGTTCCGCACCGGCGGATCGGACGTCCGGCTCGCGGCGCTGGCGGTCGAGGGGGTGCCGGAGCCGGTCGAGTTCTGGATGTCCGCCGCCCAGTGGAAACTGTGGAAACACATCCGGCTCACGGTCGACGTGGTCCCCGGCCGAGGCAGCGGCTTCTCCCTGGAAGCCCCCGACGGAGTCCGCTTCCTCATCCGCTCCCACCTCGCCTAAGGCAACGGGGGCGGGTGGGCACTCGCCCATCCGCCCCCGCGCACGTCCACCTCAGCCGAGGCTGAAGACCACGTTGTCCAACTCGCCGCGGAACTGGTCGTTGTTGGTCAGCCCGGTCCCCTTGGCACCGATGTTGACCTTGGCGGTGCTGGTGATGTTCATGCTCGCACCGCCCTTGGTGTCCACCGTCTCGGTGCCGACGAGCAGGGTCAGCACGTCGCCCCGCCGCTTGCACTGGACGAACTTCCAGCCCTGGTCGGCGATCGAGACGTCCGAGCCGAGCAGGACCTCGGGAAGAGCGAGGCCGTTGGCGTCGGTGCCCTTGATGCGGCAGCCCGGCTTGCCACCGTCGAGCTGAAGCTTCCACTGCGCCGGGTCGGCGAACAGCCCCTTCTGCACCAGGTTGGCCCCGGTGGTCACCTGAGCCGAGGTCACCTTGACCAGCGCGCTGACGGTGAAGTCCCCGGTGCCCGGGTTCAGGTTCGGCGCGTCCGGCACCTGGACGATGGCGCTACCCGCGGCGGGGAAGGCGAGCGCCGGGCTGCTGCCCGTACCGTTCGGCCGGGTGGCCCGCGAGATGCTGCCCGTGCCGTTCACCGCGATGCAGCCCGAGTCGCCCGGAGTGGCCACGTCGGCGAAACACCCCGACGTCCACGGGCCCGGCTCGACCTGCCCGCTCGGCGCGGCGTCGAAGTCGAGGCGCAACTGCTCCGTGGCGGCGTACGCAGGCGCGGTGTCCACCAGCACGGCGGCGGCGAGGGTGGCGACACCCAGGGCGACTGCGGACATGGTTCGACCCATGAAGGTCCTCCGAGATCATGCCGCGGTCCCCCGTACGGCCGCAGCGTCCCCCCATGATCACGAAGACCACCACCACTGTCAATGCCCGGCGCGTCGCCGCGGGTGCCGGCTCTCCCCCGACTCATGCGATCTGACGGAGGTCGTCCCCGTAGTCGAAGATGATGCGCAGCTTCGCACCGAGCGCGTTCGCGTACCGGCTCAACGTGGCCACCTCGTTCACGTCGAGGTCCCCGTTCTCGATCTGGCTGACTCGGCCGGGCGTGACGTCCATGAGGTCGGCCACCTGCCGCTGAGTGAGCCCCAGGCGCTTGCGCTCCTCGGCGAGGTGAAAAGCGCTCACCCAAGCCTCGGTGCGGGCCCGCTCCTCCTCGTACGCGACGTCGTCGCCGCCCAGTTCGGCACGAACGTCATCCCAGTCGTAGAACTCCGTCACGACTCCCCCCGAGAGGCCGGCCCAACCCCGGCCCGACCTCTGCCAGTTTGTCCACGGCCACCCGCACGCTCTCGTACGAGGCGGGATCGGCCCGCCGCAGGTCTCGCAGCCACTGGCGGACCTCACGGGTGACCCGGACCGACCAACGTCCCTTGGCAGCGCCCACCCGTCAACTATAGCTCGGCCTAAACATCGGGAAGACGGTCAGCGGGAGTCGAGGAGGGGTTGGGTCGGGTTCCAGGGTGGGCCGCCGGCGGCGTCGCGGCGGCGGCGGGCGATCGCGGACAGCGCCTCCAGGACCACCCGGTTGCCGAGGTACGCGGTGATGTCGGCGTGGTCGTACGGCGGGGCCACCTCGACCACGTCCACCCCGACCACGGGCAGCTCGTAACAGCAGCGCCGGACCGCGTCGAGGAGTTGGCGGGAGGTCAGGCCGCCCGGCTCGGGGGTGCCGGTGCCGGGGGCCATCCCGGGGTCGACCACGTCCACGTCGACGGAGAGGAAGACGCCCTCGCACTCGTCCACCGCGATCTCGAACGCCTCGGAGAGACAGGAATCCAGGCCGCGGGCCACCACCTCGGTCATCTCGTACGAGCGCATCCGCTGCTCGGCCATCCACGCCAACGTCTCCGGGCCGGGCCAGTAGCCGCGCAGGCCGATCTGCAGGAAGCGGTCGCCGCGTACCGCGCCGGACTCGATGAGCCGGCGCATCGGCTGGCCGTGCCCGTGCAGGGAGCCGAACTCGATGTCCCCGGTGTCGGCGTGCGCGTCGAAGTGCACCAGCGACACCCGGCCGAAGCCGTGCCGCCGGGCCACCCCGGTGGCGTCGGGCAGGGCGATGGAGTGGTCGCCGCCGAGCACGATCGGGATCGCGCCGGCCCGGGCCACGGCGTGCACCGCTGACTCCAGCGCCGCCAGCGAGCGCTCGATGTCGCCGGAGAACATCTCCACGTCGCCCGCGTCGTAGACCTTCAGGTCCTGCAAGCCGTCGACGCGCATCGCCAGGGACGGGCGGGAACCGTCGTGCGGCAGATAGCAGGCCTGCCGGATGGCGGACGGGCCGAACCGGGTGCCCGGCCGGTGCGAGGTACCGCCGTCGAAGGGCGCGCCGACGATCACCACGTCCGCGTCGGCGTAGGTCGCCGGCTCGGAAATCGTGCACGGCGGCACGCCGAGGAACGTGATGTCGGGGCCGAACATCGGGCCGTAGCGGGTCACCGCTCCTCCATTCCCCACGGCGAGCCGTAGCCGGTCAGCAGGTCGAGGAAGGGCATCGGGGGGAACGCCTCCGGGCCGAGCACGCCGACGCCGGACCAGGTGCCGGTGGCGAGCAGTTCCAGCGCGACCACCGGGTTGACCGCGGTCTGCCAGACCACCGCCTGGTGGCCGTACTCCCGCATCGACCACTCGTTGTCGACCACGTGGTAGAGGTAGACCTTCCGGGGCCGGCCGTCCGGGCCGGTGCCGGTCACGTACGTCCCGGCGCAGGTCTTGCCGCGCATCCGGTCGCCGAGGGTGGCCGGGTCGGGCAGACTGGCGGCGACGACATCGCGGGGAGAAACCGAAGCCCCGCCCACCCGCACCGGTGACGTCGCGTCGAGGCCGAGCTTGTGCAGGGTCTTCAGCACCTCGATGAACTCGTCGCCGAGGCCGTACTTGAAGGTGACCCGCCTCGCCTTGACCCAGCGCGGGATGAGCAGCACCTCCTCGTGCTCCACGTTGACGCACTCCACCGGGCCGATCCCTGCGGGGAACTCGAAGACCTCGGGTTCGGAGAAGGGTGCGGTGGTGTACCAGCCCCGGCCCTCCTCCCAGATCACCGGCGGGTTGAGGCACTCCTCGATGGTGGTCCAGATGGAGAACGAGGGCGCGAAGTCGTAGCCGTCGACGGTGAGGTTCGCGCCGTCGCGGACCCCGATCTCGTCGATCTCAGTGAAGAGTTCGTCGGCGGCGTAGCGCGCGAAGACGTCGGAGAGGCCGGGCTCGACGCCGATGCCGCAGAGCGCGAGGCGTCCGGCCGCGGTCCACCGATCAGCGAGAGCGAACTGCTCGTCGCCGAGCTTGACCCCGGTCTCGGCGTACGGGGCGGTCGGGTGCGGGTGGGACAGCGACATCGCCATGTCCAGGTAGTCGGCCCCGGCGGCGTACGCGCCGTCGAAGATCGGCATGACGAAGCGCGGGTCGACCGCGTTGAGCACGTGCGTGATCCCGTGCGCCTGGCAGAGCGCGGTGACCGCCTCCGCCGAGGAGGCGTCGAGCTGGGCGGCGACGAACCGGTCGCCGTGGCCGGCGACCGCCCGCTCGGCGCGGGCGGCGTCGTGGTCGGCGACCACCATGGTCTCGAAGAAGGCGCGGCGGGCGGCGATGGCGACGGCGGCGGAGCCGACCCCGCCGGCGCCGATGAGCAGGATGCGCATCAGGAATCGAACCCCAGTCCAAGACGATCGAGCGTACGCAGCCACAGGTTGCGCCGCCCCTGGCGCGCGTCGGCGCGGGCGAGCGACCAGCGGGTGAGGTTGATGCCGGTGGCACGGAACGGCTCCGGCGGGAACGGCAGCGGCTTGCTGCGGACCAGGTCGAGCCGGGTCAACGGGGTCTCCGCGCCGCCGAGCAGGTCGAGCATGACCCGCGCGCCGAACCGGGTCGCCCCGACGCCGAGCCCGGTGAACCCGGCCGCGTACGCCAGCCGACCCTCGTAGGCGGTGCCGAAGAACGGGCAGAACCGGGTGCAGGTGTCGATGACGCCGCCCCAGCGGTGGCTGAACTGCAGGCCGTCCAGCTGCGGAAAGGTCGCGAAGAAATGGTCCGCCAGCGCGGTGAAGGTGGCCTGACGCTGCGCCAGCTCGGGGGCCATCCGGTTGCCGTAGTGGTAGACCGCGTCGTAGCCGCCGAAGAGGATCCGGCCGTCGACGGTGATCCGGTAGTAGTGGAACTGGTTGCCGACGTCGGCCAGCCCCTGCCGGTTCGCCCAGCCGACCGCCGCCCGCTGTTCCGCCGAGAGCGGCTCGGTCATCAGCGCGTAGTCGTAGACCGGCACCAGCCAGGCGCGCAGCCGGCGCAGCAGCGGCGGGAACGCGTTGCTGGCGAGCACGACCTGCCCGGCCCGGACGGTGCCGGGCACGCCGTCGGGGCCGCCGGCCGTGGCCGCCCGCAGCGCCCCGCCGTCGCGGCGCAGGCCGGTGACCCGGGTGTGCTCGTGGATCCGTACGCCGAGGTCGAGCGCGGCGCGGCGGAGCCCCCAGGCCAGCTTCGCCGGGTCGAGCATGGCCACCCGGTCCCGGTCCCACATGCCCCCCAGGTAGGTGGGCGAGTCCACCTCGGCGCGTACCTCGTCCCGGTCGAGCAGGCGCACGTCGTGGCCGTACCGGCGGGCCAGCTCGGCGTCCTCGGCGAGCCCGGCGAGCTGGTACGGCTCGACCGCCACGGCCAGCTCGCCGGTGCGTTCGAAGTCGCAGTCGATGCCGTGCTTGACGACCGTGGCGGCGATGGCGTCCAGGTTCTCCCGGCCGAGCCGTTCCAGCTCGTCGATCTCACCGGGGAACCGGTCGACCCCGTTGGCCAGGCCGTGGGTGAGCGAGGCGGCGCAGAACCCGCCGTTGCGCCCGGACGCCGCCCAGCCGCAGGTACCCGCCTCGACCAGGAGCACGTCCCGATCCGGGTCGGCCTCCTTGGCCTGCAGTGCGGTCCAGAGCCCGGAGTACCCGCCGCCGACCACCAGGAGGTCGGTGTCGTGCGTGCCGGCCAGTGGCGGCAGCGGGTCGGGGCGTTCCGGTCGGTCCAGCCAGTACGGGACGGGCGCGGCGTCGGCCAGCGCCCGGCCGGTATGCGGAAGTTTCATGATCTGCTCGTGGCGGTACCGGCGCCCACGGCGGGAGCCGCGAGGGCGGCGCGCCGGGCCCGCCGGCCGCGCAGCGAGCTGGCACCGACCAGCAGCAGCGCGATCACGAACATCGCCGTGCCGATGACGTTGACCTGCGGCGGGATGCCCCGCTGGGCGGCACCCCAGACGTACATCGGGAAGGTGACGGTGGTGCCGGCGTTGAAGTTCGTGATGATGAAGTCGTCGAAGCTGAGCGAGAAGGCCAGCAGCGCGGCGGCCACGATGCCGGGCAGCACCAGCGGCAGGGTGATGCGCCGGAACGTCTGCCACTCGCTGGCGTACAGGTCCATGGCGGCCTCCTCCAGCCGCCGGTCCATGCCGGAGAGGCGGGCCTTCACGGTGACCACCACGAACGAGACGCAGAACATGACGTGCGCGATGACGATGGTCCAGAAGCCCTGCGGCACCCCGGCGGCGACGAAGAGGGCGAGCAGCGAGGTGCCCATCACCAGTTCCGGGGTGGCCATCGGCAGGAAGATCAGGCCGTTGATCCCGGACCGGCCCCTGAAGCCGTGCCGGACCAGGGCGAACGCCATCAGGGTGCCGAGGATTGTGGAGACCACCGTGGCGATCAGGCCGATCTCCATGCTGCGCACCACCGCGTCGCACATGTCGGAGGTGGCGCAGGGCTGCTTCCAGTTGTCCAGGGTGAACTCGTTGAAGTCGTAGGACAGCCGGCTGGACGGGCGGTTGAAGGAGAGGCCGGCGACCACGAGGATCGGCAGCGAGAGGTAGAAGAGGACGAGCAGGGCCACGCCCATCACCCACCGGTCGGCGACCCACCGCGAGATTCGCATCAGAGCACCTCCTCCGTGCCGGCCTTGCGCAGGTAGACGAAGACGATCGCGAGGATCGCCGCCATCAGCAGGAACGACAGGGCCGCGCCCTGCGGGTAGTCCAGCCGGACCAGGAACGCCGAGTCGATAACGTTGCCGATCATGTACTGGTTCGGGGTGCCGAGCAGCTCGGCGTTGATGTAGTCACCGGTGGCCGGGATGAAGAACAGCAGCGTGCCGGCGATCAGGCCGGGCATCGACAGCGGCAGGGTGACCTTCTGGAACGCCCGCAGCGGGCTCGCGTACAGGTCGTTCGCCGCTTCCAGCAGCCGGTAGTCGAGCCGCTCCAGGCTCGCGTAGAGCGGCAGCACCAGGAAGGGCAGGAAGTTGTAGGTCAGGCCGAGCACCACCGCCACCGGGGTGGCCAGCAGCCGGCCGTCGGGCCCGAGCAGGTGCACGTCCCGCAGCAGGCCGACCAGCCAGCCGTTGTCCGACAGGATGGTCTTCCAGGCCAGCGTACGGACCAGGAAGCTGGTGAACATCGGCGCGACCACGGCGACCAGCAGCAGGTTCTTCCAGCGGCCCGCCTTCTGCGCGATCGCGTACGCCAGCGGGTAGCCCATCAGCAGGGCCAGCACCAGCGCGATCGCCGAGTAGGCGAACGACCGGACGAAGTGCGGCCAGTACGCCTGCAACGCGTCCGGGTAGTTGCCGAACGCCCAGGTCATCGCGTACCCGGTGGAGAGCGATCCGCTCGGGTCGTAGAGGCTGGCGGCGGCGAGCTGGAGCAGCGGCAGCGCGAAGAAGACCAGCAGCCAGGCCGCGCCCGGCAGCAGCAACAGGTACGGCAGCAGCTTGTACCGCCCCCGTCGGACGATCGGCGCGGCGGCCGGCTCCCCCGACGAAGTCGGTAACTGCGCGAGGGCGGTCATGACGCCACACCCACCGGCGGCTCGTCCAGCAGCGGCGCGGTCTGGTCGTCCGCACCGGACTCGCGGGGCAGGACGAAGGCGTGCCGCGGGTCCCAGTGCGCGGTCACCGTCGCGCCGACCGCGAGCTGCCCGCCGACCCCGCTGTTCGCCGCGAACACCGACAGCTCGCTGCCCCACGCCGTGCGCACCAGGTACTGGGTGCTCACCCCGACGTACGAGGCGTCGCTGACCACGCCGCCGACGTGCTGGTGGCCGGCGGGCACCTGGTCCGGGCCGCCCACCAGGTGCAGCTTCTCCGGGCGTACCCCGAGGAAGACCGGCCCGCGGTCGACGCGGGCCCGGCCGGCGGGGACGGAGAAGCGCGAGCCGTGCGCGGCGACCAGCACGTCGCCCCCGCTGTGCCCGCCCGCGTCGCCGGCGAGCAGGTTGGACTGGCCGAGGAAGTTCGCCACGAACGCGGTGGCCGGGTATTCGTACAGTTCGGCGGGGGCGCCGAGCTGCTCGATCCGGCCGGCGTTCATCACCGCGACGGTGTCGGCCATGGTCATGGCCTCCTCCTGGTCGTGGGTGACGTGCACGAAGGTGATGCCGACCTCGGTCTGGATCCGCTTCAGCTCGATCTGCATCTGCCGGCGCAGTTTCAGGTCGAGCGCGCCGAGCGGCTCGTCCAGCAACAGCACCTGCGGCTGGTTGATCAGGGCGCGGGCCAGCGCGACGCGCTGCTGCTGGCCGCCGGAGAGCTGGGCGGGCTTGCGCCGGCCGTACCCTTCGAGCTGCACCAGCGCCAGCATCCGCTCGACCTGGTCGGTCACCTGGCGGATGCCGCGCCGGCGCAGCCCAAAGGCCACGTTCTCGTGGATGTCGAGGTGCGGGAAGAGCGCGTAACTCTGGAACACGGTGTTCACCGGCCGCTTGTACGGCCGCAGCCCGGCGATGTCGCGGTCGCCGAGCAGCACCTGCCCGCCGGTGGGTTGCTCCAGCCCGGCGATCATCCGCAGGGTCGTGGTCTTGCCGCAGCCGGACGCCCCCAGCAGGGCGAAGAACGAGCCCTGCGGGATGGTCAGGCTGAGGTCGTCCACCGCGGTGAAGACGCCGAACCGCTTGGTCAGGTTGGCCAGGCGCAGGTCGCCGGCCGGTGTCTCGTGTCCCATCGTTCTCACGCCCCGATGACCTTCTGGAACTTGGCCTCGAACTCCTTCTCCTGCTTCTCGTCCAGGGCCATGAAGCCCTTGGCCTTCGACAACATGGCCTCGTCCGGGAAGATGAGCGGGTTCTTGGCCAGGTCCGGATCGATCTTTTCCATCTCGGCCTGTGCGCCCTTGACCGGGCAGATGTAGTTGACGTACGCGGCGAGCTTCGCGGCCACCGCCGGGTCGTAGTAGTAGTTGATCAGCTCTTCGGCGTTCGCCTTGTGGCCGGCCTTGTTCGGCACCATCATGTTGTCCGACCAGAGCATCACGCCGGACTCGGGCACCACAAACTTGATCTTGTCGTTCTCGAAGCCGAGCTGGATCACGTCGCCCGACCAGGCGATGCAGGCGGCGATGTCGCCCTTGTTGAGGTCCTGGGAGTAGTCGTTGCCGGTGAACTTGCGGATCTGCCCGGAGTCGACGGCCCGCTGCAGCTTGGCCAGCGCGTCGTCGAACTGGGCCGTGGTGAAGTTCGACGGGTCGTGGCCGTTGGACTGGAGCAGCAGGCCCATGGTGTCCCGCATCTCGGAGAGCGCGGTCACCTTGCCCTTCAGGTCGGGGCGGGTGAGCAGGTCGTCGACGGTACGGATCTCGCCGGTCACCTTGGCGTTGTACGCGAGCCCGGAGAGCCCGGACTGCCACGGGACCGAGAGCTGGCGCTCCGAGTCGAAGGACACGTTGCGCAGCGACGGCAGGAGGTTCGCCTCGACGTTGGGCAGCTTGGCCTTGTCCAGCTTCTGGATCCAGCCGAGCCGGATCATCCGGGCGGCCATCCAGTCGGTGAGGACCATGAGATCCCGCCCGGTGGGCTGACAGCCGGCGAGCTGGTTCTGCACCTTGCCGAAGAACTCGTTGTTGTCGTTGATGTCCTCGGTGTAGGTCACCTGGATGCCGGTCTTGGCGATGAACGCGTCCACGGTGGGCCGCTTGGACTCGTCCTTCTCGTCGACGTCGATGTACTGCGGCCAGTTCGAGAAGGCGATCTTCTTCTCCGTCGCGGAGAGGTCGTCGCTCTTGCAGCCGGCCTCGGTCTGCTGCGCGCCCTTCGTGCCGCAGCCGGCCAGGCTGCCTGCCGTGGCGAGTAGGGTGGCCGAGCCAAGGGTGCCGGTGAGCAGACCACGCCGGGTGAGCGGCCGGAGGGTTCTACGCATGTGACGACTCCTAGGGGGGTCATCGTCGGCGGCGAGACGGGGATGGCGCGCCGGCGGGAGGGTCAAATGGCGATGGACGACTGATCCTGACATGAGGTGACCTCCCTTACAAGGGATTCCGTTGCGGGAATAGCCGTGGGCCACGAAATACGCCAGACTTCGGCGGAGCACTACGCTCAGCGCCAAGGAATACGGACATGGGGAGCGACGATGGCCAACCGGCAACTGGAGAACGGCAACGGCACGCGCCGTGTCACGGTGCGCGAAGGAGCCGCTCACGCTCTGCTCGACGATGTGGCGAAGCAGATCATCGAGCAACTCCAGGAGGACGGCCGGCGCCCCTACGCGACCATCGGCAAGGCGGTCGGCCTCTCCGAGGCGGCGGTCCGGCAGCGGGTGCAGCGGCTGCTCGACGCCGGGGTCATGCAGATCGTCGCGGTCACCGATCCGCTCCAGCTCGGCTTCCCCCGCCAGGCCATGATCGGCCTGCGCACCGACGGGGACCTGGAGAGCGTGGCCGACCGGCTCGCCGAGTTCGAGGAGATCGACTACGTGGTGATCACGGCCGGCTCGTTCGACCTGCTGGCCGAGGTGGTCTGCCGCAACGACGCGCACCTGCTGGAGATCCTGCAGAAGCTGCGCGGCGTCCCGGGCGTACTGTCGACCGAGGCGTTCGTCTACCTCAAGCTGCGCAAGCAGACCTACAGCTGGGGCACCGCCTGAGCCACGCTCCGTATCGGTGACCGTACCCGTGCGGCGTGTCGTGCCCGGATCTCTCCCGGACATCCCCGGTCGGCGTTCGGTGCCCGGAAAAGGCCCCGAACCTGCCCCCCGAGCCGACACCGCAGACCCCCTGGACAACTGCCTTTCGAGCTGATGTCGAGAACGACTCAGCCGGCGTGGGGGAACCCGTTGCGCCGGCCGAGCGATGTCGTCAGCTCGACAGGGCCGAACCCACACACCCCGATCGCCCGGGGCCGACCGCGCCGACCAGGCGCAATCGAAGAGTACGGAATCCGTTGCTCTGGTTAACAGCTCTCGCTGAATCCGTTGCCTAAAGCCATCGCCACTTGCGTTATCAGCATTGCCTGTGCGATAACCGTGGGCAGAGCGGCCGGTGTCACCCCTGACCGGCCCGAGACCCGATGGGGCTGACATGGCCAACGCCACCGACCACCTCTGGATGCACTTCACCCGGATGGCCAGCTACTCCGCCGGCGAGGTACCGACGATCGTGCGCGGCGAGGGTGCGTACGTCTGGGACTCGCAGGGCCGCCGCTACCTGGACGGACTCGCCGGGCTCTTCGTCGTCAACGCCGGCCACGGCCGGACCGAGCTCGCCGAGGCGGCCGCCAAGCAGGCCGGCGAACTCGCCTACTTCCCACTGTGGTCGTACGCCCACCCGACCGCGGTCGAACTGGCCGAGAAGGTCGCCTCGCTGGCCCCCGGCGACCTGAACCGGGTCTTCTTCACCACCGGCGGCTCGGAGGCCGTCGAGGCGGCGTGGAAGCTGGCCCGGGCCTACTTCAAGCGCACCGGCCAGCCGAACAAGTACAAGGTGGTCAGCCGGTACATCGCGTACCACGGCACCTCGATGGGCGCGCTGTCGATCACCGGACTGCCCGGCATCAAGAGCGACTTCGAGCCGCTGGTGCCCGGTGGCATCAAGGTGCCGAACACCAACTTCTACCGAGCCCCCGAGCACGGCGACGACCTCGAGGCGTTCGGCCGGTGGGCCGCCGAGGAGATCGGCCGCGCGATCGAGCGGGAGGGGCCGGACACCGTGGCCGCGGTCTTCCTGGAGCCGGTGCAGAACTCCGGCGGCTGCTTCCCGCCGCCGCCCGGCTACTTCCAGCGGGTCCGGGAGATCTGCGACGCGTACGACGTGCTGCTGGTGAGCGACGAGGTGATCTGCTCCTGGGGCCGGCTGGGCGAGTACTTCGGCGCCACCCGGTACGGCTACCAGCCCGACATCATCACCACCGCCAAGGGCATCACCTCCGGCTACGCCCCGCTCGGCGCGATGATCGCCAGCGAACGGCTGATGGAGCCGTTCCTCACCGAGACCGGCATGTTCGCCCACGGGGTCACCTTCGGCGGCCACCCGGTCTCCTGCGCGGTGGCCCTGGCCAACCTGGAGGTCTTCGCCCGCGAGGACCTGGTCGGGCACGTCCGGGCCAACCAGGGCGCCTTCCGGTCCACCCTGGAGAAGCTCACCGACCTGCCGATCGTCGGCGACGTCCGGGGCGACGGCTACTTCTACGGGATCGAGCTGGTCAAGGACAAGGCGACCCGGGAGACCTTCGACGAGGCCGAGTCCGAGCGGCTGCTGCGCGGCTTCCTCTCCACCGCGCTCTTCCAGGCCGGCCTCTACTGCCGCGCCGACGACCGCGGCGACCCGGTGGTGCAGCTCGCCCCGCCGCTGATCGCCGGGCAGGAGCAGTTCGACGAGATCGAGCAGATCCTGCGCGCCGTGCTGACCGAGGCATGGTCGCGACTCTGACCGGCGGCGCGGGGCCGGACCGGGCCGGGACCCACGGGTCCCGGCCCTCGCCCGTCGGCCCGCCCGCCGTCGGCGGCACCGACCGGACCCGGGTACGCCGCCTGCCCGACCTCGCCGTCCACGACCGGTCGGCCCTGCACGCCGTGCTCGACGCCGGCCGGGTCGGTCATCTGGCCATCGCCGAGCGGGACCAGCCGTACGCGCTGCCCGTGGCGTACGCCCGGGACGGCGAGCGGGTGCTGGTGCACGGCTCCACCGGAAGCCGGCTGTTCCGGCACCTGGCCGCCGGCGCCCCGGCCTGCCTCACCGTCACCCTGCTCGACGGGCTCGTCCTGGCCCGCAGCGCGTTCGAGTCCTCGATGAACTACCGGTGCGCCATGGTGCTCGGCCGCCTGGTCGCGCTCGACGGGGACGAGAAGCTGGCCGCCCTGGAGCGCCTCTCCGAGCACCTGATCCCCGGCCGCTGGGCGCAGATTCGCCCGCCGTCGGCCAAGGAACTGGCCGCCACGCTGGTGCTCGCCCTGCCGCTGGACGAGTGCTCGGTGAAGGTCAGCGCCGGCCCGCCCGACGACCCCGAGGACGACCTCGACCGGCCGGTCTGGGCCGGCGTGGTGCCGGTCGTCGAGGCGTACGGCACCCCGCAGCCCGACCCCCGGCTGCGCCACGACCTGCCCCCACCGGAGTGGTGATGCGCTACCAGGAGCTGTCGTACTGGCTGTCCAGCGTGGACGAGCCGCTGACCCCACGCGCCGGCCTGCCCGGCGACACGGACGCCGACGTGGTGATCGTCGGCGCCGGCTACACCGGGCTCTGGACGGCGTACTACCTCGCCGAGGCGGACCCGACGCTGCGGATCGTGGTGCTGGAGAAGGAGATCGCCGGGTACGGCGCCTCCGGCCGTAACGGCGGCTGGTGCTCAGCGCTCTTCCCCACCTCACTGCCCGCCCTGGCCCGCCGGCACGGCCGGGACCGGGCGCTCGCCATGCAGCGGGCCATGCAGGAGACCGTCCGCGAGGTCGGCCGGGTGGTCGCCGCCGAGGACATCGACTGCGACTGGCGGGCCGGCGGGACGGTGGTGCTGGCCCGCACCGGGGTCCAGCTCGACCGGGCCCGGGCCGCCGTCGCCGAGGCCCGCGAACACGGGCTGGCCGACGAGGACCTGGTGCTGCTCGACGCCGCCGAGGCCGCCGCCCGCTGCCGGGCCGAGGGGGTACGCGGCGGCACGTACACCCCGCACTGTGCCGCCGTGCACCCGGCGAAACTGGTCCGCGGCCTGGCCCGGGCGGCGGAACGGCGGGGCGTACGCATCTTCGAGCGGACCCCGGTCACGGCGGTACGCTCCGGCGCGGCGGTGACCCCGGTCGGGGTGGTCCGCGCGCCGGTGGTGGTCCGGGCGACCGAGGGTTTCACCTCCGCCCTGCCCGGCCAGCGGCGGGCCGTCGCACCGGTCTACTCGCTCATGGTGGCCACCGAGCCGCTGCCCGGGTCGGCCTGGGCGCGGATCGGGCTGGCCGAGCGGGAGACCTTCTCCGACTACCGGCACGTCATCATCTACGGCCAGCGCACCGCCGACGGCCGGCTCGCCTTCGGCGGGCGGGGCGCCCCCTATCACTTCGGCTCCCGAATCCGCCCCGGCTACGACCGGGAACCCCGGGTCTTCGCCGCGCTGCGGCGAGTGCTGGGCGAACTCTTTCCGGTGCTCGGGCCCGAGGTGCCGATCAGCCATACCTGGGGCGGCCCGCTCGGCGTGGCCCGGGACTGGGCCGCCTCGGTGGGGCTGGACCGGAGCACCGGGCTGGCCTGGGCCGGCGGGTACGTCGGCGACGGCGTCGGCACCAGCAACCTGGCCGGCCGTACCCTCGCCGACCTGATCCGGGGCGCGGAGAGCGACCTGACCGCGCTCCCCTGGGTCAACCACCGCTCCCCGCGCTGGGAGCCGGAGCCGCTGCGCTGGCTGGCCGTCAACGCCGGCCTCCGGGTGATGTTCTCCGCCGACGGGGCCGAGCTGCGCACCGGCCGCCCCTCCCGCCGCGCCGCCGCCTTCTCCCGCCTCCTCGGCCACTGACCCGACAACGACGGGCCGGGCGGCCCGGGGGTGGTCAGTGGTTGGGGGGGATGACGCGGAGGTGGCCGCGGCGGCCCTGCTGGGGTGCCTGGGGGACGGCGACCTTGTTGTCCTCGGGCGGGCGCGGGGGCGCGGGGCGGGCGGCCTCACGGACCGCCTCGGCCAGGGCGACGAGGTCGTCGGTGGTGGGCGGCGGCGGCTCGAACTCGCCCTCGTGCCGTACCACCTCCCAGCCGCGCGGCGCGGTCAGGCTGCGGGCGTGCGGCTCACAGAGGTCGTACGTGTGCGGTTCGGCGAAGGCCGCCAGGGGGCCCACCACGGCGGTGGACTCGTTGTAGACATAGGTCAATGTGGCGACCGCTTGCCGGGGGCAGCCGTTACGGGAGCAGCGCCGTGGTGACCTCACGGCGGCAGGGTATCTCCATTACCGGGTCCGGCGCACCGCTTCTCGTTACGACACGCCCGTAGTGGTGATCACAAATCATCCGATCGGATCACCGGCGCGCCGCTGCGGCGGCGCAACGAGGGGCAGCCAGGTGGGGCCGCTACCCTTTGCGTCATGACGAGCCCGGAGAACCGCCGCCCCGGCTCCGGCCGGCGCACCCACCGCGACCGCCACGGTCGGGGGCTGCGGGGGCGGCTGGTGCCGGCCACCGTACCGCTGGCCCGGACCAAGGCCGAGATCTTCGATGACCTGGTGCTGGACACGGTCGAGACCCTGGAACGCCGCTTCGCCAAGGAGCTGGCCGGCGTCGAGTTCGCCGTCGAGGACGTGCCGCCGGACCTGAACGTCTACGACTCGGACGTCCTGGAGGACGGCGAGGTGCCGCTCGCCCGACTGCTGCCCGGCCGCCCCGGCCGGCAGGAGGTGCCGCCACGGATCGTGCTCTACCGGCGGCCGCTGGAGTTCCGTGCGATGGACCGCGAAGACCTCGCGGATCTCGTGCACGATGTGATCATCGAGCAGGTGGCGAACCTGCTCGGGGTCGACCCCGACGAACTGGCCTGAGCCGGCCCCCGCCAGCTCAGGCCGTCGGCCCGGCCCGGGCGGCCCCCACCGCCCCGGCCCGGTACGCGTCAGGCCGCGACCCGCCGCTTGAGCTTTCGCCGCTCCCGTTCCGAGAGCCCGCCCCAGATCCCGAACCGCTCGTCGTGGCCGAGGGCGTATTCCAGACATTCCGTCTTGACTTCACACCGCGAGCAGATGCGCTTCGCCTCGCGGGTCGAGCCGCCCTTCTCGGGAAAGAACGCCTCCGGGTCGGTCTGCGAGCAGAGCGCCCGCTCCTGCCACTCCGGCGCGTTCCCGAGCAGGTCGGCCACCTCGAGCTGGCCGTCCATCAGATGCCTCCTTGTCGCGCACCGGCGTCATCGCCGCTGCAACCCCCCACGCGAAAGGCGTGCTTGTCCGTCCGGTCACAATTTGTTGCGTTCCGGTGCGAACAACCCCATTCAAATTACACGCGTGTAATGCGTGCGCCGTCAAGCCGAACTTGATAATGGAGTCGCCCTCCCGACACGTTCCGGACGACCATCCGAGCCGCCCGAGCCTCGCAACCTGCCCTATCGATTCAGACCCCGGACGAGTAACGCCCTCTCCGGCGAGTTGCCCGAGATTTTCGCTGTGGCGTGCCCGGTGTGGACCCGCTCGGCGGCCCCCGGCGGAGGCTCCGGCGGGCCGTACCCAGGTGGCCGTCCCGACACCGTCCAAGATCAGCATGTGATGAGGCAAAGGTTAACGCGCCCGGGCCACAATCGCCCGTCGAGCGCCGAACGCCCACCGCGCCCCGTCCACCATCTGGACGGAGCGCGACGGCCACCGGACACGTACGCTCAGCCCGTCCCCGATGGTGGGCTGGTCGGCCAGACGAATGCGACGACCGGTTCGCCATCGCCCCGGCCGCCGTGCCGACGTCCCACCACACGGTACGGAGGCCAGGGGTGGCCGGCACTGTGGAGGCCCGGTCGGAGACGCCCGCTTCCGTACGGCCGAGCGGATGCGCGGCTCGTTCCGGTCGGCGCGGCTGATCTCGAATTCGCGGCCGGGCTCCGGGGTCCGGTGTGGCCGGTCAGCGCGCTACGGTCGCCGCCCAGGTCGAGCACGACGCTGCCGCTCTCCGACGGCCCCAGGTGTCGTCGTCGACCCGCCAGCCGGTGGGAAGCCGGCCAGGTCGCCACCGCGCACGCCGAACCGGTCCGGCTACCGGCTCGGCCGGATCGCGGTGTCCAGCCGCGGCACGTCGGTCCGGTGCGGTAAAGAAAACTGTCGTATTCGTGAGCTCTCTGATGAATTCGAAACGACAGGTGATGTCCGGATAACGGTCACCGTCGTTGTCGATGTGAATCTCGTACCGGACGCCGTCGCCGAACTCTCGGAGGAGTTCCGGCCACCTTTCCGAGCCGGCGGCGGGGAAGGCTCGACGTCAGGAGCGGGCGTGACCGTAGGCTGTCGTCCGCTTGCGGGCCGGGCGGCCGGCCGCCGCCGCGATCGCCTTGAGCTGCTCCTCGGTCCGGGCCGAGCCGTTGCCCGAGCCGGCCATCCGGGAGATGGTCTCCTCCATCAGCGTGCCGCCCAGGTCGTTGCAGCCGCCCTGGAGCATCGCCACCGTGCCCTCGTCGCCGAGCTTCACCCACGAGCACTGGATGTTGGCGATCCGGCCGTGCAGCAGCAGCCGGGCCATCGCGTGCACGGTCCGGTTCTCCCGCCAGGTCGGCCCGGGGCGGGCGATCCCGGCGAGGTAGATCGGCGCGTTGGTGTGCACGAACGGCAGCGCCACGAACTCCGTGAAGCCGCCGGTACGGTCCTGCACCCCGGCCAGCACCCGGAAGTGGGCGAGCCACTGGCCCGGGTGGTCCACGTGGCCGTACATCATCGTGGAACTGGACCGGATGCCCAGCTCGTGGGCCGTGCTGACCACCTCGACCCAGGCGGCGGCCGGCAGTTTGCCCTTGGTGAGCACCCAGCGCACCTCGTCGTCGAGGATCTCGGCGGCGGTGCCCGGGATGGTGTCCAGCCCGGCCTCGCGGAGCTGGAGCAGCCACTCCTTCACCGGCACACCGGCCTTCGCCGCCGCCGTGGCGATCTCCATCGGGGAGAACGCGTGCACGTGCATCCCCGGCACCCGGGCCTTGATCGCCCGGACGATGTCCGCGTACCCGGTGACCGGCAGCTTCGGGTCGATCCCGCCCTGGAGGCAAACCTCGCTCGCGCCGGCCGCCCAGGCCGCCTCGGCACGGTCGGCGACCTGGTCCAGGGAGAGCCGGAACGCGTCCGCGTCGCTCTCCCGCTGGGCGAAGGCGCAGAACCGGCAGCCGACGTAGCAGACGTTGCTGAAGTTGATGTTGCGGTTGACCACGTACGTGACGTCGTCGCCGACCGCGTCCCGGCGGACGTCGTCGGCGATTCGGCACAGCTCGTCCAGGGCCGGCCCGTCCGCGCCGAACAGCGCCAGCGCCTTGGCCTCGTGCGCCGGTTCGAGCAGCGCCGCCGGGTCGGCCGCGGCCAGCCGCAGCCCGGCGCGCAAGTCGGGGTCGCTCGCCACGGCGACCGGCACGGCGACCTTCGCGGCCACCTCCGACCAGTCGCCGTAGACGTCGTCGAAGTCGCTCCGCCGGTCTCCCGTGCGCCCGGTGGTGTCGATGGTGACGTGCAGGTCGGTCCGGCCGCCGAACGTCTCCTCCGGCTCCTGCCAGGGCCGGCCCACCGGGCGGGCCGCCTCGACGGCGAGCCCGGTCTGCGGGTCGGCGAGGGCGCCGACGTGCGGCAGCAGACGCGGGTCCAGCCACGGGTCGCCGGCCCGGACGTACTCGGGGTAGATGGTCAGCCGCTCGCGCAGCGTGAAGCCGGCCTGCGCGGTGTGCCGGGCCAGCTCGTCGAGCTGCGGCCAGGGCCGCTCCGGGTTGACGTGGTCCGGGGTGACCGGGGAGACCCCGCCCCAGTCGTCGATGCCGGCGCGCAGCAGCAGGTCGTACTCCCCCTCGATGAGGTTCGGCGGGGCCTGCACGCGGGCCTTCGGGCCGAGCAGGATCCGGGCGACCGCAACCGTGGCGGCCAGGTCGTGCAGCTCCGCGTCCGGCATCCCGCGCATCGCGGTGTCCGGCTTGGCGCGGAAGTTCTGCACGATCACCTCCTGGAGGTGGCCGTACTCCCGGTGCGCGCGGCGGATCGCGAAGAGCGCGTCCACCCGCTCGGCCAGGGTCTCCCCGATGCCGATCAGGATGCCGGTGGTGAACGGCACGCCGACCCGGCCGGCGTCGTCGAGCACCCGGAGCCGGACGGCGGGTTCCTTGTCCGGGGAGCCGAAGTGGGGGCCGCCCGGCTCGGACCACAGCCGGGTCGCGGTGGTCTCCAGCATCATGCCCATGCTCGGCGCCACCGGCTTGAGCCGTTGCAGCTCCGACCAGGAGAGCACGCCCGGGTTGAGGTGGGGCAGCAGGCCGGTCTCCTCCAGCACCGCCACCGCACAGGCGCGCAGGTAGTCCAGGGTGGAGTCGTAGCCCCGCTCGTCCAGCCACTGCCGGGCGGCCGGCCAGCGCTCCTCCGGACGGTCACCGAGGGTGAACAGCGCCTCCTTGCAGCCCTGCGCGGCGCCCTCCCCGGCGATGGCGAGGACCTCGTCCTTCTCCAGGTACGCGGCGGGCAACCGGTGCGGCACCGTGGCGAAGGTGCAGTAGTGGCAGCGGTCCCGGCAGAGCCGGGTCAGCGGGATGAAGACCTTCTTGGAGAAGGTGACCACGCCTGGGCGGCCCGCCTCGCGCAGTCCCGCGTCGCGCACCTCACCGGCGATCCGCAGCAGCTCGTCCAGGGCGGCGCCGCGCGCGGTCAGCAGGTCGCTCGCCTCGTCGACGTCGAGCGCCCGCCCGGTCGCGGCCCGCCGCAACGCGCGCCGGACACTCGCCTCCGTCGGGACGGCCTCGGTGCGATCAACCATCCGTCCAGCCTAGGCGCTGGACCACCCGCCCCCACCCGACCCCGCCGCTTCCTGCAGGGTGGGCACGCTGACACGGAAAGAGTGGCCTCCCGGCGCGGGAAGCCACTCTTTCCGTGAATCAGTCGCCTCGGCGAGGCGAGGCGAGGCGTGCGCCGGGCGCGGCCGCGGGGCGTCGGTGTCAGCGGGGGTGGTTCGGGTCGTCCCGGTCGATGCGCTGAGTGCGGTCGCTGTCCTGCGGGGCCGGCTGACCGAACTCGGCCGGCTGCCGTGGGATGGCCTGGGTCGGGTCCGCCGACGGCGGCTGGCCGAACGGCGGGGCCGGGTTCGGGGCGCCGAACGGCGGCGCGGACTGCGGGGCGTGCGGCGGCGCGGTGTTGAACGGCGGGGCCGACTGCGGCGAACCGTACTGGCCGGGCACCGGGTAGCCGGGCTGGTTCGGCTGGCCGCCGGGCGCGTAGCCGGGCTGGTTCGGCTGGCCACCGGGCGCGTAGCCGCCCTGGCCGGGGGCCGGGTAGCCACCCGGCTGGCCGGGGTAGCCACCCGGGTGCTGCGGCCAGCCCGGCTGGGGCTGCCCGTACACGCCGGGCTGCGGCTTCGGCTTCGGCACGAAGTAGAGGCCGCGCCAGATCGTGAACACCACGAGCGCGGCGATCCCGAAGATCGCCAGCCAGGCCACCCGGGTCAGCATGCTGAGGAAGGCGTCCAGCACCTCGCCGTCGGTGAGCCGACCGACCAGCGCGATCAGGAAGGTCAGCGCGCCGAACAGGGCGGCGAAGCCGTACTCGCCGAGGGCCGCCTGGGTGACCATCTTCGCCCGGGGCAGCACCGGGTGGACATGGGTGGCGAGCAGGACGGCCAGCAGCGGCAGCACGGCCGACTCGAAGCCGATGAAGACGAAGAAGGTGCTGCCCGCCCGGCCGGTGAAGGTGCTGTAGCTGTCCATCGGTACCAGCAGCCGGAGCAGGCCGACGAAGAGCAGCACGGCGTTCGCGCCGAGCAGGACGAGCGCGGCCAGTTCGCGCAGTGGTCTGGTCACCTGGCTGGCCTGCGTCGCGTCGCCGGACGCGGACTCGGCGGGGCTGGTCACGAACTCTCCCTGGGGACGAAAACGGACAGTTGCCGTGCTGAGCCTAGTCTCTCGGGCCGGCAGCCGATCGACGGCCGCGCGTGCGGAAGGATGGACACCATGCGCATCGTGGTTCTGACCGGCGGAATCGGGGGTGCCCGGTTCCTGCTCGGCGTCCGGGCGTACGCCCGGGAGGTGGGGGCCGAGGTGACCGCCGTGGTCAACGTCGGCGACGATCTGCTGCTGCACGGGCTGAAGGTCTGCCCCGACCTGGACAGCGTGATGTACACGCTGGGCGGCGGCGCCGACCCGGAGCGGGGCTGGGGCCGGGTGGGCGAGAGCTGGACGGTCAAGTCGGAGCTGGCCGCGTACGGCACCGAGCCGACCTGGTTCGGGCTGGGCGACAAGGACATCGCCACCCACCTGGTCCGCACCACGATGCTCAACGCCGGCTACCCGCTGTCCCAGGTGACCGAGGCGCTCGCCACCCGCTGGCAGCCCGGCGTACGCCTGCTGCCGGCGACCGACGACCGCCTGGAGACCCACGTGGTGGTTGACCTCGAGGGCGGCCAGCGGGCGATCCACTTCCAGGAGTGGTGGGTGCGGTACCGGGCTGAGCTGCCGACCCACCGGTTCGTCTTCATCGGCGCCGAGACGGCGAAGCCGGCGCCCGGCGTGCTGGAGGCGATCGGGGCGGCCGACGTGGTGCTGATCGCGCCGAGCAACCCGGTGGTGAGCATCGCCCCGATCCTGGCCGTGCCCGGGCTGCGCGAGGCGGTGACCGACGGCCCGGCCCCGGTGGTCGGGGTGTCCCCGATCATCGGCGGCGCGCCGGTACGCGGCATGGCCGACCGCTGCCTCGCCGTGCTCGGCGTGGCGTGCAGCGCGGCCGGGGTGGGCGCCCTCTACGGTGGTCGCCCGGCCGGCGGCCTGCTCGACGGCTGGCTGGTCGCGCCGGAGGACGAGGGGACGCTGGTGCCGGACGTGACCGTACGCTCGGCACCGCTGCGGATGACCGACGAGGCGGCCACGGCCACGATGGTCCGGGCCGCGTTGGAGCTGATGTGAGGCTGGAGATCCTGCCGGTGCTGGGCATCGGCGATGTGACCGAGGGCGACGACCTGGCGGCGGTGATCGCCACCGCGGCGCCGTGGCTGCGCGACGGCGACGTGCTGGTGGTGACCAGCAAGATCGTGTCGAAGGCGGAGGGCCGGCTGGTCGACGTGCCGGCCGACGGCCCCGAACGGCTCGCCGCGAAGGACGAGGTGCTCGCCGGCGAGACGGCCCGGGTGGTGGCCACCCGCGGCGCGACCCGGATCGTGCAGACCCACCACGGCTTCGTGATGGCCTCCGCCGGGATCGACGCCTCGAACGTGGACAAGACCCGCCTGGTGCTGCTGCCGAAGGACCCGGACGCGTCCGCCCGGGCGCTGCGGACCGCGTTGCGCGAGCAGTACCACCTCGACGTCGCGGTGATCATCAGCGACACCATGGGCCGGCCGTGGCGCAACGGCCTCACCGACGTGGCCCTCGGGGTCGCCGGGATGCCGGCGATCCGCGACCACCGCGGCGAGATCGACCCGTACGGGAACGAGCTCCACCTCACCCAGCTCGCCGTGGTGGACGAGTTGGCCGGCGCCGGTGAGCTGATCAAGGGCAAGTGCGACCAGGTGCCGGTGGCCGTGGTCCGGGGCTACCCGGGCGTGGCGGGCACGGCGGACGGCGAGGGTGCCCGGGTCCTGGTCCGGGACGCCACGCTGGACCTCTTCTCGTTGGGCACCGCCGAGGCGAAGGCCGCCGGGCTCCGGGAGGCCGCCACCCTGGCCGACGGCCCGGGCCCGGCCCCGGCCAATCCGGCCGCCGTCGACCGGGCGATCGCCGCGGTCGCCGACGTGGTCGCGCCGGGCACCGTCTTCACCCACGTCACCGACGAGGAGGTACGCGCCGACCTGGTCGCCGCCGTGCCGGACTGGCCCGAGCAGGCCACCGGTCTCGTGCTGGGCGCGCCGCCGGCCCCGGTCGACCCGGCGGACCTGGTGCGCTTCGGCGCCGATCTGCAACGGCTGCGGACCGCGCTGGCCGCCGAGGGCGTCTCGTCGGCCTTGCTCCCGCCCCCACCGGGCAGCACCGCCGGCGCCGCTCTCGCCATCTGACCCGGTGCCCAGCCCGACTCGGCGGCGCGCCGGGCGGTCAGGCGTCGAGGACGGCCCGGCCGAGGGGGGTCAGGGTGTGCAGCACGGTGTTGCGGTCGCGGTGACTGACCAGCAACCCGGCGTTGCGCAGCACGCTGGTGTGCTGGCTGGCCGCGGCGGCGGAGATGCTCAGCCGGCGGGCCATCTCGCCGGTGGTGCAGCCGTTGTCGGCGGCGGCCAGCACGGCGGCCCGGGTCCGGCCGAGCAGGGCGGCGAGGGCGTCCCGGTCGCCGTCGTCCGGCCTGCGGGTGGTGGCCAGGCCGCCCAGCCGGTCGACCGGATAGACGAGCACCGGGGGCAGCGTCGGGTCGAGGAGCGCGACCGGGGTCCGGGCGCAGAAGAAGGACGGCACCAGCAGCAGTCCGCGGCCGTCGAGGCGCAGCTCGCGGGTGTCCGGGTAGTCGAGCACCTCGAGGATCCCGTCGGCCCAGCGCATGCTGGGCCGCAGGCTGGCGAGCAGGCCCTCGGGGCCGCCGTCGAGCATGGCCCGGGCCCGCCGCCCCCGGTCGGCCTCCACCGCGGCCTGGATCCGGGACCAGTACGGGGCGACCGCGAGCGCCCGGTAGCGCGCCATCGAGTCGGTGAGGTGGCGCAGCACCTCGGGCTCGCCCCGGGCGAGCGCGTCGGCCGGGGCGGGCAGCAGGTTCTCCTCGGCCAGCAGGGTGAGGTCGCGGCGCAGCATGCCGATCGGGGTGCCCCGGACCGCCGCCAGCCCCGCCTCGAAGCCGTCCCGGGAGGCGTACGGGGTGAGGAAGTCGGGGAAGTAGCCGCGGGGCGGGTTGAGGGCGAAGAGGAGCCGGAACTGCTCGGCGTCGCTCTC
Source organism: Micromonospora yasonensis (assembly GCF_026013475.1). Taxonomy (GTDB): domain Bacteria; phylum Actinomycetota; class Actinomycetes; order Mycobacteriales; family Micromonosporaceae; genus Micromonospora; species Micromonospora yasonensis. Next base: position 40,097 of record NZ_JAPDPH010000019.1, read on the forward strand.
GGTACGCAGGGCGCGGGCCACGGTGCGCCGCCATTCGAGCAGCAGCGGTTCCCGCCCGCGGCCCTGTAGCAGGTGCAGGCTGAGGACCAGTTCCCAGACCGAGTCCGCAGCGGAGGCCACCCTGGTCCGCAGGATGTCCTCGCTCGAGAAGATGATCTTCAGCATGGAGCGCTCTCCCGGAGGCGGGTAGAGGGATTACCTGCCTCCACTGGCACTGTACCCGGCGGCACTAATCTTCATTTTTAAGCGTGGGCTGAAAAACCTCGACGGCGAGGGAACGGGTTCGGCACACTACCGGTGCCCGTCGGGCCGGAGGTTTGAACCCACCGGTCCGGGGCTACCGGGCGGTCGGGGGGCACCGGCGACCGGGCGGCACCACGAGGGTCTGCGGCTTTCTCCGCAGGGGTGCCACCGGTCGCCCCCGGGACCGGCCGACTCAACCGACCCAGAGCGCCACCCGGTGGTCCTCGTCGGTCACGTAGAAGCAACTCCCGTCCAGCTCGGCCAGCCCTTCCACGTGGTGGAACGGGGCCAGCTCGGCCACCAGTTTTCCGGCCACCCGGGCGTCCGGCGTGGGCTCCCACCGGAAGGCGACGTGCCGCGAGGTCACCTCGCCGCCGTGCGGATGCTCGTCGAGCAGCACCGAACCCTTGCCCGGCGCGTCGATGGAGCCGATCACCGCCGCGTACCCGCCTCCGGGGGTGGGGGCGACGGCCCGGAAGCCGGTCAGCGTGCCCGGTGGGGTCACCCCGGTCAGGGCGTACGCCCCGACGGCCCGGGGCCAGCCCGGGTCTTCGCCGAACATGTCGGCCACCCCGGCCAGCTCGACCAGGATCGGCTCGCCCTCGGCGGTCACCGGGAAGCGCAGCCCGAGCAGCACGGTCCCACCGGGGGTGAACGCGGCCGCCTCGACGTTGACCGGCAGGTCGTCCTCGGCGAGCCGGGTGACCCAGCTCTTGGCCCGCGCGGTGCCCCGGGCCAGGGTCGCCACGATGAACCGGTGCCGGACCCGGTCCCCCGGCGGCAGCATGGTCAGCGGCGCGACCGCGAGGGCGTCGTTGATCGCCCGGTGCAGCCGGAACCGGTTGCGCACCACCTGCACCGGCAGCGTGCCGATGGCGGCGTCCTCCTCGCGGAACCGGGCCACGAACGCGCGGCGGGGCCGCAGCGGGCCGGCCTTCGAGCCGAAGTGCGAGCCGAAGACGTACACCCAGCCGTCGTGGTGGGCGAGCGCCTCGCCGTCCTCGGTGCGGCCGTTCTCCGGGCCGGCGTCGGCGGCCACGTGGTGCGCGACCCACTCGCCGTCCTCCCGCTCCGACCACCCCGGCTCGGCGTGTCTGACGCCACGCCGCGACCCGGAGCAGTCGTCCAGCAGCAGGGCCAGGCAGCGCTCCACCGGGCCCTCGTCCAGCACGGTCCAGAAGCCCCGGCGGGCGCCGTGGGCGCGCAGCAGCGCCCGGGAACGGACCGGCAACAGGTCGCTGGCCTCGTTGCCGCCCACGACGAACTCCACGAGTCGCAAGGTCACCCGGCCAGGGTACGGAGGCCACGCTCGTAGAGTGTCGGGGTGCACACCGACCTGGGGACGTACGCCGACCTGCACGCCGACGCCACGGCGGTGCTGAGCCGCTGGACGGCGACCAGCCCGGCCGCCGCCGCGAACCGCGACCGGACCCTGGAGCTGCTGGCCGCCGGGCCGGTGGCGATGAGCCGGAGTCACCGGCCGGGCCACCTCACCGCGAGCGCGCTGGTGCTCGACGCCACCGGCGCCCGGGTGCTGCTCTGCCTGCACAGCAAGTTCCGCAAGTGGGTGCAGCTCGGCGGGCACTGCGAACCGGGCGACCGGACCCTGGCGGCCGCCGCGCTGCGCGAGGCGTCCGAGGAGTCCGGGATCGCCAGGCTGGTGGTCGACCCGGTGCCGATCGACGTGGACATCCACCCGGTCGCCTGCCAGGGCGGCTCGCTGCACTACGACGTCCGGTTCGCGGTGCTCGCCCCGCCCGGGGCGACCGAACGGGTCAGCGACGAGTCCGAGGCGCTGGGCTGGTTCCCGCCGGACCGGCTGCCCGAGCCGCTGGCCGACGGAACCGTCCAGCTCGTCGCGCCGGCCCTGGCCGCGCTGGCCCGCCGCGCCACCGGCTGAGCTGCCCTCGCGGACACGCCGGCAGCGCGGCGGCCCGCCATCCGGGCCGCCGCGCCGGATCAGACCAGGCCCTCCTCGCCGCGGTCCTTGAGCTCGTCGACGACCTTCTTCACGTCCTGCGCGCGGTCGCGGGAGCAGACCAGCAGCGCGTCCGGGGTATCCACGACGATCAGGTCCTGCACCCCGACGGTGGCCACCAGTCGGCCGGACTGCGGCACCACCACCGTGCCCATGGTGTCGTGCAGCAGCACGCCCTGCTTGGCGTCGGCGCCGAGCACCACGTTGCCGTCGGCGTCGGCCGGGAGCACCTCGCCGAGGGTGTGGAAGTCGCCGACGTCGTTCCAGCCGAAGTCACCGGGCACGGTCGCCACCCGGCCCGCGGTCGCCGCGCCCTCCATCACCGCGTAGTCGACGGAGATCTTCGGCAGGGTCGGCCAGACGTTGCCCAGCACGTCGTCCTGCTCCGGGGTGCCCCAGGCCGCGGCGATCGCGGTGATTCCGGCGTGCAGGGCCGGCTGCTGCCGGGCCAGTTCGGCCAGGAACACGTCCACCCGCCAGACGAACATGCTGGCGTTCCAGAGGTGCCGGCCGGAGCGGACGTAGACCTCGGCCACCTCGGCGGCCGGCTTCTCCTTGAACTCGGCCACCGGGCGCAGCAGGCCGTCGCCCACCGGCTCGCCGGTCTCCAGGTAGCCGTATCCGGTCTCCGGTCGGGTCGGGGTGATGCCGACCGTCATCAACAGCCCCTGCTCGGCGCCACGGATCGCCTGGCGGACCACCTCGGCCCAGCAGGCCGGGTCGCCGATCAGGTGGTCGGCGGCGAACGAGCCCATCACCGCCGCCGGGTCGCGCTGTGCGATCACCGCCGCCGCCAGGGCGATCGCCGCGCAGGAGTCCCGGGGCGAGGGCTCGACCAGGATGTTCTCCTCTGGGAGGCCAGCCAGTTGCCGGGCCACCGCCGCGACGTGCGCGGCCCCGGTGACCACCAGCGTGCACTCGGGTGTGGTCAGCGGCGCCAGCCGGTCGACCGTCGCCTGCAACAGCGAGGCCGGCGTGCCGGTCAGCGGGTGGAGGAACTTGGGATGGCCGGCACGGGACAGCGGCCACAACCTTGTGCCACTGCCTCCCGCCGGGATGACGGCGTAGAACATCAGCACATCATGCCCGAACCGTCATGCTACGGACGCCGGGTCGGGCGGACGAGCACTCGGCACTCAGGAACGGGCCCGGCTCCAGGCGGCGATGTGCACCTCCGCGCTGGATTCCCAGGTGAACTCCTTGGCCCGGTCGAAACCGGCCTTGGCCAGGGCAAGCCGGCGCTGCTCGTCGTCCAGCAGGGCGGCCAGGTCGGTGGCGATCTGGTCCGGGTCCTCGCTGGTGTACGCCACCGCGTCGCCGCCCACCTCGGGCAGCGAGAGCCGCGGCGTGGTCAGTACCGGGGCCGCGCACGCCATGGCCTCGAGGATCGGCAGGCCGAACCCCTCGCCGTACGACGGGTAGGCGGCGACCAGCGCCCCGCCGAGGAAGCCCGGCAGGTCGGCGTAGCGGAGGTAGCCCGGGCGGAGCAGTCGCAGGTGCGAGGGCACGTCGGCCACCGCCCGGTCGATGTCGTCGTCGTGCCCCTGGCCGCCGGCGATCACCAGCGCCGGCGGGTTCGCCCGGTCGGCCACCGCGCGGGCCCAGCCCCGGATCAGGTTGGGTACGTTCTTGCGCGGCTCCTTGGCTCCGAGGAACGCGATGTAGCTGCTGTCGCCCAGGCCGAGGCGGGCCCGGACCCGGGCCTTCTCCTCCTCGCCGGGGGCGTGGAAGGCGGCCTGGTCGACCCCGTGGTACGCCACGTCGATCCGGGTCGGGTCGGCGTCCAGCAGCCGGATCAGCTCGTCGCGGGTGGCCTTGCTCGGCACGATCACCCGGTCGGCCCGCCGCAGGGAGGTTTTGATCGCGCTGCGGAAGAACGTCCGGCGGGACTTGTCGTAGTGCTCCGGCTCGGTGAAGAAGGTCGCGTCGTGCACGGTGACCGTCACCGGGCAGCCGGCCCGCAGCGGACAGGTGTAGAAGGGCGAGTGCAGCACCTCGGCGCCGACCTGCTGGGCCAGCAGCGGCAGGCCGGTCTGCTCCCAGGCCAGCCGGGCCGGACGGTGCGCGACCGCCGCCGGGGCGGGGATCACCTCGGCCCCGGGCAGCATCCGGGTGTATCGCTCGAGGTCCGTGCGGAGGCTTACCACCGCAAGATCCACGCCGGACCCGGAGACGCCACCGAGCGCGCCGAGGAGGCCGTCGACGTATCTACCGACGCCGCCACGGTCGGCGGGGACACTCGTGGCGTCGATGAGCACGCGGGGCGGGCGACCGGCGGTCACGGGGCGACTCCTCAGGCTGGCGGGTCTGTGGGGAACAACACTGTCGGCAAGCCTACGCCGGGCTGGCGGCCCGGCGCTGACTGCGACCCGACGGTACGCCGACTTGTCGTTGTCATCGAGTACGGACCCCGACCGCGTATCGTTCGCGCCGATGGCCGACAACATTGCCCGGGTGTTCGCCGACGCGATCGCGACCGACCCCACCCGGCCCCTGCTGACCTGGTACGACGACGCCACCGGCGAGCGCACCGAACTGTCCGGCGCGACCTGCGCGAACTGGGTGGCCAAGACGGCCAACCTGATCGTCGACGAGGTGGGCCTCGCGCCCGGCGATCCGGCCGCCGTGCTGCTGCCCCCGCACTGGCAGACCGCCGCCGTGCTGCTCGGCTGCTGGTCGGCGAAGCTGACCGTGGTCGACACGCCGGGCGACGTGGAGGTGCTCTTCGCCGCCGCGTCCCAGGTCGAGGCCGCGCAGCGGTGGTCGGCCGGCGAGCGGTACGTCCTCGCCCTCGACCCGTTCGCCCTGCCCATGCGGGAGGTGCCCGCCGGGTTCACCGACTTCGTCTCCGCGGTACGCGGGCACGGCGACCACTTCACCCCGTACCCCCAGGGTGGCGAGGCGGACGCGGAGCTGCTGGCCCGCGCGGAGGCCCGCGCCGCGGAGCTCTGTCTCACTCCCGGCGACCGGATCCTGGTCGACGCGACGGCCTACCCGGACCCGGTCGACTGGCTGCTCGCCCCGCTCACCGCCGGAGCCAGTGTCGTCGTCTGCGGCAACCTCGACCGCGCCCGCCTGGACGCCCGCACCGCGGCCGAAAAGGTCACCCGCACCCTCGCCGGATAGGGGCCGGCGGGCGCGGTCAGGCTGGGGTGGACTCCGCGGCGCGGCGCTGGGCGAAGGCGGCGAAGGCGGTCAGGGACTCGGGGTTGGCGAGGGCCCCCTTGGCGGCGGCGTTGTCGACCGGGGTCCCGGTGAGGATCTTCTTGACCGGGACCTCCAGCTTCTTCGCCGAGAGGGTACGCGGGACGGCCCGGACCTGGTGGATCTCATCGGGCACGTGCCGGGGCGACAGGGCGGTACGCAGCTCGCGGCAGATCTTCCCGCGCAGCTCGTCGTCCAGCTCCAGCCCCTCGGCGAGCACCACGAAGAGCAGCAGCTCGCCGGCGCCGCCCTGGTCGTCCTCCAGGTGCACGACCACCGAGTCGACCACCTCGTCCAGCCCCTCGACCACGGAGTAGAACTCGGCGGTGCCGAGCCGGACGCCGCCCCGGTTCAGAGTGGCGTCGGAGCGGCCGGTGATCACGCAGCCGCCCCGCTCGTTCACGGTGATCCAGTCCCCGTGCCGCCAGACCCCCGGGTAGACCTCGAAGTACGCCTCCCGGTAGCGGGTGCCCTCCGGGTCGTTCCAGAAGCCCACGGGCATGCTCGGCATCGGTTCGGTGATCACCAGCTCGCCCAGCTGGCCGATGACCGGGGTGCCGTCGGCCGAGCGGGCCTCCACCTTGGCGCCGAGCGCCCGGCAGGTGATCTCCCCGGCGTGCACCGGCAGCAGCGGCACGCCACCGACGAAGCCGGTGCAGACGTCCGTGCCGCCGGAGAGCGACTGGAGCTGGGGGCGGTCCCCGACGTTCTCGTACACCCAGGTGAAGCCCTCGGCGGGCAGCGGCGCGCCGGTCGAGCCGACCCCGCGCAGCGCGGAGAGGTCGGCGATCGCCTTCGGGACCAGGTTGGCCTTGCGGCAGGCCAGCAGGAACGGCGCCGAGGTGCCGAAGTACGTGGTGCCGGTCTCGGCGGCCAGCCGCCAGAGCGCGCCCAGGTCCGGGTGGCCCGGGTTGCCGTCGAAGAGCACGATCGTGGCGCCCACCGCCGGCCCGGAGACCAGGAAGTTCCACATCATCCAGCCGGTGGTGGTGAACCAGAAGAACCGGTCGGACGGGCCCAGGTCATGGTGCAGGGCCAACATCTTCAGGTGCTCCAGCAGGATGCCGCCGTGGCCGTGCACGATCGGCTTCGGCAGGCCGGTGGTGCCGGAGGAGTAGAGCACGTAGAGCGGGTGGTCGAACGGCACCGGGGTGAAGGTCAGCGGCTCGTCGGTCTCCGCCGCCAGCTCGGCCCAGGAGATCACGCCCTCGGGCACGTCTGGACCGCCGCCCAGCGGCGCGGAGGCCGAATCATCGCCGCCAGCGCCGGCCGGGTCGAGGTACGCGATGCCGACGGTGTGCGCCACCGACGGCAGGGCGGCCCGGATGGCGGCCACCTCGCCCCGCCGGTCGACCGGCTTGTCGCCGTACCGGTAGCCGTCCACGGCGACCAGCACCTTCGGCTCGATCTGCTGCCAACGGTCGGTGACGCTGCGGGTGCCGAACTCGGGGGCGCAGGAGGAGAAGATCGCGCCCAGGCTGCTGGTGGCCAGCAGCAGCACGAAGGTCTCCGGGATGTTCGGCGCGTACGCGGCCACCCGGTCGCCCGGGCCGACGCCGAGCCGGCGCAGCCCGGCCGCCACCCGGCGGACCTGCTCGCGCAGTTGCGCGGCGGTCAGCGTCTCGGGCGCGCGGGTCTGCCCGTGCGCGATGACCACCGGGTCGTCGTCGCCCCGGCCCGGCATCCGCAGCACGTTCTCGGCGTAGTTGAGCGTCGCGCCGGGGAACCACCGGGTGCCCGGCATGGCCCGGTCGGTGAGCGTGGCGGTCGGCGGGGTGTGCGCGACCACCTCGAAGTAGTCCCAGATCGACCGCCAGAAGGCGTCCAGGTCGGTCACCGACCACTGCCACAGCGCGTCGTAGTCGGCGAACTGCAGCCCCCGGTGCTCGGCCAGCCAGCGCAGGTAGTCGCCGATCCGGGACCGCTCGCGCACGTCGGCCGGCGGCGTCCACAGCACGTCACCCACTGCTCCACCCTCCCTGAGGCCCCGTCACGACACTGTGCATGGGCCGTGGCGCCATCTTGCCCTACCTCGCCAGGCCATTGTCCGCACCGGGTGCCGCCGGCGGGGCGTGGCCTGCCCACATCCCGCACCCCCGGCCCATGTGGGTGCCGCGCACCTCAGCCGGCACGGTGCGCCTGGATGGCGCGGCGGCGGGCCAGCCGGTGGGCGCGGCGGATCTCCGCCTCCCGGTAGCGCCGCTCGTCCTCCAGGGTCTCCGGCAGCACCGGCCGCACCGGGCGGGGCGCGCCGCCCACGTCCACCCCGACGAAGACCAGGTACGCGGTGGCCACCCGGACCGGCTCGTCCTCGGCCGAGTCCCAGCGCTCGGCGACCACCTTCACGCCCACCTCCATCGAGGTGTGCCCGGTCCAGTTGACCTGGGCGTGGGCGTGCACCAGGTCACCCACCCGGACCGGTTCGGAGAAGACGATCTCGTCGATCGAGGCGGTGACCGCGGTGCCCCCGCTGTGCCGGGCGGCGGCCGCCCCGGCGACGTCGTCGACGAACTTCATCAGTACCCCACCGTGCACGGTTCCGTACAGATTGACATCGACAGCGGTCATGATGCGGCTCAGCGTGACCCGCGAGTACGAGGTCGGCTTGCCCGCTGGGGCGGAGGGGTGCTCTGTCATGGCGAAAACGGTACGGTGCGCGGATGCGACATCTCTGGAGCTTCCTCGCCGGGTTGGTGGTGGCGCCCGTCACCTGGGTGCTCGTCACCCTCGGTCAGGACGGATCTGGGCGCACCATCCACCGCTGGGTGGAACTCGGTACGTACAGCACCCCCAACCTGATCGAGCCGGCCGTCTACCTGGGCGTCGCCGGCATCCTGCTCGGCCTGCTCGCCACGCTGCGCTTCTCGCCGTTCGGCCCGCTGACGGCCGGACTGCTGCTGGTCATCCCGTACCTCGGGATGTTCGTCGCGCCGTTCACCGTTCGTGATCGCGTCCCCGAGGGTTGGAAGATGCTCGGGGATCCGCTGCCGCTGCGCCAGCCCTTGGAGAACGGCACGCTGTTCCTGATCGGCGTGCTGCTGATAATGGCCGTGTTCAGCGCCCAGCGCTGGAAGCAGTGGCCCGGGCAGCCGGCCGAGGCGGAGCAGACCCCGGCCGGCACGCCGGTCGAGACCTCCCCCACGTTCAGCGACTGGCCCCCGAGCGACGCGACGAAGGACACCGCCGCGCTCAGCCTGAGCTATCCCGACCCCACGCCCACCGAACCCCTGCCCCGCCGCACCGGCGGCGAGTCGCCGTGGTCCGCGCCCCCGCGCGGGGCCGGCCGGCCGGAGGGCACCACCGAGATCCGTTGACCGCCGCGGGCGGGCCGGTGACCCCGGCCCGCCCGCCCGATCCCGGGGGTCGTCCGGGTTCAGCCCTTGAGCAACTGGCGGGCCATGACGATGCGCTGCACCTGGTTGGTGCCCTCGTAGATCTGGGTGATCTTGGCGTCCCGCATCATCCGCTCGACTGGGTAGTCGCGGGTGTAGCCGTACCCGCCGAGCAGTTGCACCGCGTCGGTGGTGATCTCCATGGCGGCGTCCGAGGCGAAGCACTTGGCGGCGGCGCCGAAGTAGGTGAGGTCCGCGTCGCCCCGCTCGGACTTGCCGGCGGCGGCGTAGGTGAGCTGGCGGGCTGCCTCCAGCTTCATGCCCATGTCGGCGAGCATGAACTGGACGCCCTGGAAGTCGGCGACCGGCTTGCCGAACTGCTTGCGCTCCTGGACGTACCCCTTGGCGTAGTCGAGCGCGCCCTGGGCGATGCCGACCGCCTGGGCGGCGATGGTGACCCGGGTGTGGTCGAGGGTACGCATGGCGGTGGCGAAGCCGGTGCCCTCGGCGCCGATCATCCGGTCCGCCGGGATGCGCACGTTGTCGAAGTAGACCTCGCGGGTGGGCGAGCCCTTGATACCGAGCTTCTTCTCCGGCGCGCCGAAGCTGACCCCGGCGTCGGACTTCTCCACCACGAAGGCCGAAATACCCTTCGACCGGGCTGTGGGATCGGTCACAGCGAAGACGGTGTAGTACTCCGAGACACCGGCGTTGGTGATCCACCGCTTCACGCCGTTGAGCACCCAGTGGTCGCCGTCGCGGACCGCCTTGGTGGTCATCGAGGCGGCGTCGCTGCCCGCCTCCGGCTCGGAGAGGCAGTACGAGAACATCGCGTCCCCGGCGGCGACCGGGGTCAGGTACTTCCTCTTCAGCTCCGCGGAGCCGGCCAGCAGCAGGGGCATGGTGCCGAGCTTGTTCACCGCCGGGATCAGCGAGGAGGAGGCGCAGGCCCGGGCCACCTCCTCGATCACGATCGCGGTGGCCAGCGCGTCCGCGCCCGCGCCGCCGTACTCGACCGGGATGTGCGGGGCGTGGAAGTCGGCGGCCCGCAGCGCGTCGTACGACGCCTTCGGGAACTCGCCGGTCTCATCCGCCTCGGCGGCGTGCGGAGCCACCTTGGCCGCACAGACCTCACGGACCGCCTCCCGGATCGCGTCGTGCTCCTCGGGCAACCGGTAGACGTCGAACGACTGCTCTGCGGCCATGTCGGCCCTCCCCTTCACCGCTATCATGCGCAGTCTGTGGCGCCTGGAGGCCGCCGACTGCCGCAGACTGAAGAATAGCCACCAGGGCCCGCCAGACATTACCGGCGGGTAGGATCGCGCCCGGCAATCATCGGCACGGCACAACTACCCTCAGACCAGAGGAACACCCTTCCCTCGGTGCCCGGCCAGGCGCCGGAGCAGATTGCGACGCAAGGAAGCGCCGCCAGTGCGAGCGGAGAAGACAGGCGTGACGATTCCGTACCCGAACACCCAGCCGGTTCCGGCGATCGCGGCGGTGACCCCGCCCTCCGGCGCGGCCCGCCCCCGCGTCACCTTCCTCGGCACCGGCTACCTCGGTGCGACGTACGCCATCTGCTACGCCGAGCTCGGCTACGAGGTGCTCGGCTTCGACGTCGACGCGGACAAGATCGCCAAGCTGAACGCCGGCGAGGTCCCGATCCACGAGCCCGGCCTGGACGAACTGCTGCGCCGCAACCTGGCCGCCGGCCGGCTGCGGTTCAGCACCGACATCCAGGAGACGGCCGACTTCGGCGACGTGCACTTCATCTGCGTGGGCACCCCGCAGCGGGCCGACGGCATGGGCGCCGACCTGTCGTACGTCGAGGCGTCGGTGACCAGCCTGGCCCAGCACCTGACCCGCAAGGCGCTGATCGTCGGCAAGTCCACCGTGCCGGTGGGCACCGCCGAGTGGGTGGAGCAGCTCGTCGGCAAGCACTCCCCGGCCGACCTGGGCGTCGAGGTCGCCTGGAGCCCCGAGTTCCTCCAGGAGGGCTTCGCCGTCGACGACGTGCTGCGGCCCAACCGGATCGTGGTCGGGGTCAAGAGCGAGTGGGCCAACGGCATGCTCTACGCCGCCCACAAGGGCGTCTTCGACCTGGCCGCCACCGAGGACCGCGAGGTGCCCCTGGTGGTCACCGACTTCGCCACCGCCGAGCTGGTCAAGGTCGCCGCGAACGCCTTCCTGGCCACCAAGATCTCCTTCATCAACGCGATGGCCGAGGTCTGCGAGGCCGCCGGCGGCGACGTCACCCAGCTGGCCCGCTCGATCGGGTACGACCCCCGGATCGGCAACCGCTTCCTCCAGGCCGGCCTCGGCTTCGGCGGCGCCTGCCTGCCCAAGGACATCCGCGCGTTCCAGGCCCGCGCCCAGGAGCTCGGCGCCGGCGAGGCGCTGCGCTTCCTGCACGAGGTGGACCTGATCAACCTGCGCCGGCGCACCCGGGTGGTGCAGCTCGCCGCCGACCTGCTCGGCCGCCGGTCCGGGCCGGCCGGGCCGGACCTCTCCGGCACCCGCGTCGCCGTGCTCGGCGCGACCTTCAAGCCGAACACCGACGACGTCCGGGACGCCCCGGCCCTCGCCGTCGCCGCGCTGCTCGACAAGGCCGGCGCCGAGGTGCACGTGTTCGACCCGCAGGGCATGGACAACGCCCGCCGGGCGGTGCCCGAGCTGACGTACGAGGCGACCATGACCGACGCGGTCCGCGACGCCGACCTGGTCTGCGTGCTCACCGAGTGGGCCGAGTTCCGCAACGCCGATCCGGTCGCCCTGGGCGAGCTGGTCAACGGCCGCAAGGTGGTCGACGGCCGCAACTGCCTGGACTCCACACTGTGGACCCAGGCGGGCTGGGAGTACCGGGGCATGGGCCGCCCCTGACCTCTGGCACGGAGCCGGCCGTGGCGCGTCGCCGCGGCCGGCTTTTTTGTTGTCCCGAAACCCGGTGGCAACTGTCGAAATCCGCGCCCGCTCAGGGCATGCTGCGACAGTGGGGGTCCGTACCACGGGCCGGCCGGACGGAGGGATGTCGTGCAGACCTTCAGGTGCGCCTCGTGCGGACGGGAGATCAAGCCGGCCGTGACCTGCCCGCACTGCGGGGCGGACCAGCCACAGTGGGCCGAGCACCTGGCGGACATCGAGCGCTCGATCGCGGAGATGAAGGCGCGCGACGCCGAGATCGCCCGCGAGCAGCGGCAGATCGCCGCCAAGATGCAGGCCGCCCTCTTCCAGCGGGACATCCTCGCGCACGCCGGTGAGGAGCGGATCAAGCGGGCCGCCCGGCCCCGCCGGGTGCTGCGCCGCCGGCCCGGCCGGCGCCCGCCGACGGCCACCACCGGCGCGCCGCCCCGGGTGCCCCGACAGGGCACCCCGCCCGGCCCGGACGACCTTCCGCCGCCGTCCCGGAGCCGGCCACAGTGGCTGGACGTGGACGACCCGGAGCACCCGCCGGAGGCGTCCTCCCGCGAGGTACAGAACATCCCCCTCGGGCTCGGCGCGCTGCTGCTCGGCGTCGCCGCGGTGGTCTTCGCCGCGGTCGCCACCAGCTCGATGGACGCGCTGGCCCGGCTCGGCGTGCTGCTGGTGGCGACGGTGCTGATGCTGCTCGCCCCGCCGGTGCTGGCCCGCCGCGGGCTCACCTCGACCGCCGAGACGATCGCCGCGGTGGGGCTGCTGCTGCTGCCGCTGGCCGGGTACGCGCTGTGGGCCGTGGACCGGATCGGCGGCACCGCCTCCGGGTCGACCTTCGCCGGGTCGATCTTCCTGGTCACCACCGTGGTCTCCGTCGGCTACGCGTACGGCACGGGGCTGCGCGCCCCGCGGTTCGCCACCGTCCTGGCCGCCCAACCGGTGCTGCCGCTGCTGGCGTACGAGCGGATCACCGGGCCGGCCGGCTGGGCGCTGGTGCTGACCGTGGTGGCCGTCGCCGACCTCGCCCTGGCCCGCTCCGCGGTGGTCGTCGAGCGGCCGGTCCGGCGGGACCTGCCCACCCCGCCGGACGCCCCAACCCCGCCCCGGCAGCGGGCCGCCGACGAGCGGCCCGAGGCGGACCCGGAGGAGTCGGCCGAGGTGCTCGGCGCGGAGCCGGCCGGTGCCGAACCGGCGATCCCACCGGCCCGTCCGGTGCCGTGGCTGCGCGAGCTGACCTGGCTGCTGGACGGCGTCGCGGTCGCCGTCGCCCTGGCGTACGCGGTCACCGCGCTGCTGCGCGCCGAGACCGTGCCGGCCGCGGCCGGCGCGGGTGCGGTGCTGCTGCTCGCCGCGCTGGTGGGGCTGGCCGGGACGCTGGCGCTGCGCCGGCCGCCACTGCCCGACGTGGGCGCCGGCATCGTCACCCTCGCGGTGATCGGCGCCCTGGGCCGGGTCGCCTCGGTCGCCTTTCCCGGCCGGTCGCTGCTGCTCATCGCCGCCGTCATCGCGCTGACTGGGTTCGCCGTCCGGGCCGTACCGGCAGCCGCCCGGCGCGGTCCGCAGTTCGCCTCGGCGGTGGCGCTGACGGTCAGCGGCCTGGTGGTGGCCGGCGGCGCGCTGCGTGCCGGACTGGCCCCGGTCCGGGCGTCGCTGCCCGCCTGGTCGGCGGACCTGAGCCGGTGGCACGCCGAACTGGCGGCGGCGGTCGGGCCGACCGGCTGGCAGCTCGCCACGAGCGCCCTGCTGCTCACGATCGCCGCGGTGATCGCCCTGCCGCCGGAGATCCGGCGCGAGTTCGCGGTGGTCGGGGCGGCACTGACCGCGCTCGCCGTGCCGGCCTCCCTCGGGCTGGGCTGGGCCGCCGCCTGCTGGCCGATGCTGCTGACCGCGGTGGGTATCGGCGTGCTGGGGCTTGCCGCCGGCAACCGGCGGGCGGCGCTGGTGCACGCCGGCACCGCCGCCGGAGTGGGCCTGGTCGGGGCCGGCGCCTCGCTCGCCCGGCCCGCGCTCACCGCCGCCGCGCTGACCCTGCTCTTCCTGGCCGGCGCGTTGGTGTCCCTGGCACCCCGGGTCCGGATCGCGGTGGCCGCAGCCGACACGGTGTCCGGCTGGGCGGCCGGCGGGGCGTCCTTCGCCCTGCCCGGGGCGGTGGCCGCGTTCGTCGCGGCCACCGAACCGGCCGCCCCGGCCCTGACCCCGGCGACGCTCCGCGAGGTCACCGTCCCGATCCTCGCCGCGAGCTTCCTCGGCGTCTGCGTCACCCTCGGCTACGCCGCCGTGGTCCAGGTCGCGCAGCGACACCTCAGCGCGCCGCACGCGGTCGGCGCCGTGCTGGGTGCGGTGGGGGTCGCCGCCGCCGCGTTCGGCGCGCCCGGCGCCACCGCCGCCGACGCCTGGGTCGGTGGGCTGCTGCTGCTCGCCGCGGCGCTACTCGCGCTGGCCCCCAGGATCGACGCCGGCCGCCGCTCCGACGTGTCCCTGGACGGCTCCGACCTGGCCCTGGCCGTCACCACGGCGGCGTTGATCGCCACCCTGGTCCGGATCGCCGCGGTGCTCACCCCCGGCGGTCAGCTCGTGGTGGCGGCCGCGCTGGTGCTGGTGGTCGCCGTGGCGGCCCGGGCGATGCCGGAGGAGTGGCGACGGGGTCCGGTCCTCGGCATCGCGCTCGGGGGCACGTTGATCGGTCTGATCGCCGGCTGGAGCGCGTTGCGCGGCGGGGTCGGCGTCCTCGCCACCCCGGGCCCGATCTGGGCCGGTGACCTGAGCGGTTGGCCGGCCGCCCCGGTCGGCGGGGCGACCTGGCAGGCCCCGGTCGCGCTGGCCCTGCTGGCGGTGGCCGCCGGCATCCTGCTCCCGCCGCCCTGGAAGTACGACGTCGCCGGGGCAGCCGCCGTGCTCGCCACCATCGGCGCGCCGGCCGCCTTCGACCTGCCCTGGTGGTCGCCGGTACTGGTCGGCGCCATGGTCGCCACTATCTTCGGCACGGCGGCGGTGGCGGCGGTGGACCCCCGCGCCGCGCTGTCCCGGGCCACCGTGGCCGGGGCGGTGGCCCTGCACGCCGCCGGGGCCGGGCTGGTCCGCCCGTGGACCACCGCGCTGGCCCTGGGCAGCATCGCCCTGATCGGGGTGGTGGTGGCGGCCCTCGCGCGGGCGCTCGCGCCGTCCGTGGTCGAGGACGTGCGTACCGAGGGGATGCCGGCGCACCTGGTGCAGGTGGGCGGGGCCGCCGCCGGCGCCGCGCTGCTCGCGCTCCCCGGGGCGGTGGCCGCCCTGGCCGCCGAGTTCGGCCGGTCACCACAGGTGGTGCTCACCGCCGCGCTGGCCGCGTCCAGCATCGGGCTGGCCGCGGTGGCCGCGGTCCGCCGGCAGGTCCCGCAGTACCTGCCGTACGCGAGTGTGGCCGTGGTGGGCGGCGGCACGGCCAGCGCGATCGCCGCCGTGATCACCCACCTGCCGTCCGGGGTCTACGCCGCCGCCGCGGCGCTGCTCGGCGTGCTCGCCGAGCTGATCCGGGCGGCCACCGTCCCGCCGGCCGGCTCCGCCCAGCCGGTACGCCGCTGGTCGCTGCTGCTGAACGGGGCGCTGCGCCGGCGGCCCGACGAACCGGAGCTGCGTTGGCGGGTCAGCCCGGCGGCCGGCGCCCTCGCGGCGGCGGTGCTGCCGGTCGCCCTCGCCCTGGTGACCCTCGCGCCGCCGCTGCTCGTGGCCCTGGTCGAGCCGTTCCGCGTGCTGCCCCGGATCTGGCAGGGGCCACCACCCGAGCTGCTCACCCCGCCCGCCGAGGCGATCGATCCCACGCACGTGCTGACCGCCCTGCTGCTCACCGCCACCGCGGCGCTCGCCGCCACCGGGTTCAGCGGCGGCCGGCGGGCCCGGGCCGTGCCGGTGGTGCTGCCGGGCGCCGCGGTCACCCTGCTGATCACGCCGGTGGCCCTCGGCCACGGCTGGCCGGAGAGCGCCCTGGCCGGGCTCGCCGTCTTCACCCTCGCCATGCTCGGCCTGGCGCTGACCCCACCCCCGCCGCTGGCCGAACCGGCCCGCTCGATCCGGGTCGCCCGAGTGCTGGTCTTCGCCATCGGGCTGGCCGCCGGCGGTGCAGGCCTGGCCGGCAGCCTCGCCACCCGGCCGCTGACCCTCTTCACGCTCGGCGGGGCGGTCGGCGTCGGCGTGGTCGCCGCGCTGTTCGGCACCACCCAGCGGGCCCGCATCCTGGGTTGGCTCTTCGCCTCGCTGATGGCCGAGCTCTTCGTGCTCACCCTCGGGCTGGTGGCCGGGCTGGCCGCCGTCTGGTCGGCGTTCGGGGTGCTGGCGGTCGGGGCCGCGCTGCAGGTCTTCGCCGCCACCCTCCCCCGGCTGCGCCGCCCCGAGGCCTACCGGGAGGCGGCCACCGTGGAGTGGAGCGGATACGCGGCCGCTCTCATCGCGCTGGCCCTGGCGTACGACTCGCCCCGGCACATCGCCGCGTTGCTGGCCGCGTGGGGTGCCGTGCTCGGGGTGGCGGCCAGCCGGCCCGGACGCCGGCCGGTGGAGCGGCGGATCCTGTTCTGGTCGGTGGTCGCCTGCGAGATCAGCGCCTGGTGGATCCTGATGCGGGTCGCCGACGTGGCGCTGCCCGAGGCGTACACACTGCCGTTCGCCGCACTCGCCCTGCTGGTGGGGGTGCTGGAACTGCGCCACCGCGCCGACCTGTCGAGCTGGGTCGCGTACGGGCCGGCCCTGGTCGCCGCCTTCCTGCCCACCCTGGCGATCGTGGTGGCCACCGACTCCAGCATGCTGCGCCAGGTCCTGCTGCTGCTCGGCGCCGTGGCGGTGCTGATCTTCGGCTCGATGACCCGCCAACAGGCGCCGGTGATCGTCGGCGCCACGGTCACCGCGATCACGGCGGTGCACGCGCTGTTCAGCCTCGGCCCGTGGCTGGTGCTGATCCCGGTCGGCTTCGTCCTGCTCGTGCTCGGGGCGAGCAACGAGCGCCGGCGCCGCGCCCAGGAGCGCCTGCAGACGGCACTGCGCGGCATGAGATGAAAACGGAGGGGCTGGCATCCACCGTCGGGGTCGGGCAGAGGGTGCCGGGCCCGCAGGACGTGTCGATCATGCCCGGTCGGGACGGGGCGGGGCCGCCGGGCGGGCGGTCAGGACAGGGAGGCGCGGAGGGCGGCGTCCTTCTCGG
>NZ_JAPDPH010000190.1 GCF_026013475.1 Micromonospora yasonensis
GCCGTCGTTCCGGGGCGCGGATGAGGTGGTTAGCCGATCGCCGCGCGGTCGGGAAGCATGATGGTCATGACTGCTGCTGTACGCCGCCGACCCGGGGCCGCCGCCGACCGTCGCTGGGCCGCCCGGCTGGGCGCCGTCGCCGGCCTGCTGGTCACCCTCGTCGGTCTGCTGCTCGCCCCGGCCACCCCGGCCAGCGCCCACGCGGTGCTGGTGAGCAGCAGCCCGACCGCCTCGTCCGTGGTGCCCAGCGGGCCGTCCGAGGTGGTGCTGACCTTCAGTGAGGGGGTCCGCAAGGTGCCCGGCAAGATCCGGGTGATCGCCCCCGACGCTTCCCGGGCCGATCGTGGTGAGCCCACGGTCAAGGGCACGGTGGTGACCATCCCGGTGGACAGCTCCGCGCGCGGCACCTACCTGGTGAGCTACCGGGTGATCTCGGCCGACAGCCACCCGGTCTCCGGCGCGTTCACCTTCTCGGTGGGTGCCCCGTCCGCCCCGCCGACCGACACCGGTACGGAGACCCGCGCCAACCCGGTGGTGGAGAACGCGGTCAAGGTGGCGAAGTACGTCGGCTACGTCGGGCTGCTGCTGCTGGTCGGCCCGGCGCTGGTGCTGGCCGCGCTCTGGCCGCGCCGGCTGTCCCGCCGTGGGCCGGCCCGGCTGGCCTGGTCGGGGCTGGGTCTGCTGGTCCTCGCCGCCCTCGCCGACCTGTGGTTGCAGGTGCCGTACACAAACGGGGGCGGCCTGTTCGACGTGACCGGCGCCGGCCTGGGCGACGTGCTCGGCAGCGCGTACGGGATGGCGCACCTGGTCCGGCTGGGCCTGCTCGCGGCGGCGGCGTTCCTGCTCCGGCCGCTCTTCGCCAGGCCGGTCGGCCGCACCGACGGGATCATCCTGGCCGTCCTCGGCGGCGCGGCGCTGTTCACCTGGCCGCTGGCCGGTCACCCCGCGGCCTCGCCGGCGCCGGCGGTGTCCGTGGTGGTGGACGCGGTGCACCTGGGCAGCATGGCGGTCTGGCTGGGCGGTCTGGTGATGCTCGCGGTCTTCCTGCTGCGCCGGGCCGACGAGCGGGAGCTGGACGCGATCCTGCCGATCTGGTCCCGCTGGGCGGCGCTGGCGGTGGCGGCGCTGCTGCTCGCCGGCACCGTGCAGGGGCTGATCGAGGTGGCCACCCCGAAGGCGTTGGTCAACACCACGTACGGGCAGCTGTTGCTCGCCAAGATCGGGCTGTTCGTGCTGGTCATCGCGGTGGCCGCGTACTCCCGGTCGCTGGTGCGGCGGCGCCGGGCCGCCGGCCGGCCCGGCCTGATGCGCCGGGCGGTGCTGGTCGAGCTGCTGATCACCGCGGTGGTGCTCGGTGTCTCGGCGAACCTGGTGCAGACCACCCCGGCCCGCACCGCCTCCGCCGAGGTGGGCGGTACGCCCACCGGCTTCTTCTCCACCACGCTGACCAGCCCGCTCTACTCCCTGCAGGTGGAGCTGGACCCGGCCGAGCGGGGCAACAACTCGCTGCACCTGTACGCGTACACGAAGGACAACCGACCCCAGCCGGTCAAGGAGTGGAAGGCCACGGCGGCGCTGCCGTCGGCCGGGATCGAGCCGATCGAGATCCCGCTGCTGCCGCTGACCGACAACCACGCCACCGGGGAGATCAACCTCCCGGCGTCGGGGCAGTGGCAGCTGCGCTTCACCGTCCGTACGTCCGACATCGACCAGGCCACGGTGACCGCCACCGTGCCGATCAAGTAACGGAAGGCTCTCCGACCCATGATCCGTATCCGGCGCTCCGCGACCGCCGCCGCGCTCACCCTCGCCGCCGTGACCGCGGCCGTGCTCGGCCTGGCCGGGGCGGCCTCCGCGCACGTCAGCATCAACCCGAAGGAGGCCACCCAGGGCGGCTACGGCCGCTTCGCCTTCCGGGTGCCGAACGAGAGCGACACGGCGTCGACCACGAAGGTCGAGGTGGTGCTGCCGGAGAACGCCCCGGTCGGCTCGGTCTCCACCATGCCGGTGGCCGGCTGGACGGTGCGGGTGGAGAAGCGCAAGGTCGATCCCCCGATCGACGTGCACGGCAGCCAGCTCACCGAGGCGGTGTCCAAGCTGACCTGGACCGCGGCCACCGGCGGCGGGGTCAAGCCCGGCGAGTTCCAGGAGTTCCCGGTGTCGATGGGCCCGCTGCCCCAGGTCGACAAGATGGTGTTCAAGGTGCTCCAGACCTACTCCGACGGCAACGTGTCCCGCTGGATCGAGGAGCCGACGCCGGGCCAGGAGGAGCCGGAGAACCCGGCCCCGGTGCTCACGCTGACCGCCGCGTCGGCGTCCGCGTCGCCGGCCGCGAGCGCCCCGGCCGCCGCCGGCGGCGGTGACGACGACTCCGACTCGGGCACCGCCACGATCCTCGGCGTGGCCGGTCTGGTGGCCGGGCTGGCCGGTCTGGTCCTCGGCGGGCTGGCCTTCCTGCGCACCCGACGGGAGCCCGCGCCGAAGTCCTGACCTGCGGTCTCGTCGCCGGCCCGTCGGATGCTCCGGCGGGCCGGCCGGCTTTCGGTGGTCCCTGAGGTGCTTGCCGTGGATATCCGGCGATTGTGCGGTTCACGTCGGTAAGGTCGGCCGGGTAATTGGCTACCGAAGGGGACGACGCGAATGCGTTTCGTGCGGACGATCGCCGGCATGCTGCTGTTGGCCGTGGGGATTCCGGTGCTGCTGGCCGGCGCCGGTCTCGGGGTCGCCGCCCGGCACGCCAACCCGGACGGCGGGTTCGGCGCCCGGTTCGAGACGGTCCGCACCCCGGGGCAGGCCGTGGTGGTCACCGATGTGGACCGCCTGCTGCGCGCCGAGGCGCCCTTCGCCCGTACCGGCCAGGCCCGGCTGCGGCTGACCGGGCGGACCGCCGACGGCCCGGCCTTCCTCGGCCTGGCCCCGACCGACCAGGTCGAACGCTGGCTGGCCGCCGTCCCGCACGCCACCGTCCGCCGCGTCGCGCTGGCCCGCAGCCCGCTGCCGGTGCGGGTGGAACCGGCCGGCCCGGCCACCGCCGGCACCGCCCCCGCCGTCCCGCTGGACCAGGAATTCTGGGTACGCGACGGGATCGGCGTGCTCGAGTGGAGCCCGGCCGAGTTGACCGACCGGCCGTTGAGCCTGGTGATGATGCGCCCGGACGGGCGGGCCGACCTGGCCCTGGACCTGCACGCCGAGGTGCGGGCCGGCTGGTTCCCCGGGGTGGCGTGGGCGCTGCTGGCCGGCGGAACGCTGCTGCTGGTCCTCGCCGTGGTGCTGCTGCTGCGGCCGGTCCACCCGCGGGAGGTGGTCTTCGTCGTCGAACCCGACCAGGTCCCGGTGCTCGCCGGGCGGCTCGGGGTCAGCTCGCTCAGCGGGCTCGGCTCCCGGGAGGACCGCTCGGACCTGGCCGAACGGCAACTGGTCGCGGTGGGGTCGGGGCACGCCGAGCGACCCCGGGCGGCGATCGGTCCGGTGCCGAGCCGTCGCCCCGAGAGCCTGGCCGAACTGCCGGCCGACCCGTCCTGGGCCTGGCCCCCGGCCACCACGACGGAGACGTCCCGTCCGTCACCGGTGGACGGTCCGACCCGGAAGTACGACGGCTGACGCCGCCCCAACGGCGGGTGGCCCTCCGCGCTGCCGACGCGGAGGGCCACCGTCACCGGGGGAATCGGTGCTACCTGGGAGAAACTTGAGGTAGTTGAGACCAGATTAGCGCCGAAGGCCGCTGCTCGCGAGATCTGTCCATTTGGTGCAAGTTTCACCGTGTGGCGGGCTGCCCCGCCCGAGGCCGCCGGTACGGCAGCGCCGCCAGCAGCAGCAGGCTGAGCAGGACGTACGCGTTGCGGGCGACGAACTCGCCGAAGGTGTCGGTACGCGTCGGCGCGACTCCCCAGTCCAGAAAGGTCACCACCCCGTAGATGATCACGAAGCTGGTGCCGACCGCGAGGGTGAGCAGCCAGCGCCGCCGGCGGGCATCCGGCACCGTCTGCGGGTCGGCGTCCAGCACGGCGTCGACGAGCACCACCACCGCCGGGATGAACCAGTAGAGGTGGTGGGTCCAGGTGATCGGGCTGACCAGGCCGCCGACCAGGCCGGTCAGGGTGAGCCCCGCGAGGGTGTGACCGGCCCGCGCCGCGCGCGCCGCCCGCCACAGCCCGAACGCCGTGACCGCCAGGACCAGCAGCAGCCAGAGCAGCTGGCTGGGCTTCTCCGGGGCGGTGATCCGGCTGAGCAGGCCGAACAGCGACTGGTTTCCGGTGTAGTCGGTCCGTCCCACCCGGTCGGTCGCCCACAGCTCGTGGGTCCAGAACCGCCATGAGTCGCTGGGCGCGACCGCCGCGGACAGCAGGGTGGCCACCGCCGCGGTGGCCGACGCGACCACGGCCGCCCGCCAGCGCCGGGTGACCAGCAGGTAGAGGATGAAGATGCCGGGGAACAGCTTCAACGCTGTCGCCAGCCCCACGCCCACGCCGGCCCAGCGCCGCCCTCCGGGTACGGCGAAGAGCAGGTCGGTCAGGATCAGCACCACCAGCAGCATGTTGATCTGACCGAAGGTGATCGTCTCCCGGGTGCTCTCCACCGCGAAGACCAGCAGCACGGCGACGGTGAGCGTGAAGAGCCGGGGCAGGCCGTGCCGGTCGACCAGCGGCGTGACCAGCCACCGCGTCGTCACCACCACGCCCAGCACGGTCAGCGCCGTGAAGATCACCACGGTGACGCCCAGCGGCAGCAGGGCGAACGGTCGCAGCAGCAGGGCCGCGAAGGGCGGGTAGGTGAAGTACAGTGCGCCCTGCACCCGGTCGGGTTGCACGTAGTCGTAGAGCGGGTGACCGGCCGCCCACCAGTCCATCGCCCGCATGTAGATCTTCAGGTCGAAGAAGTTGTGGACCCGGCCCGGCAGATAGAGGGCCGGTAGCACCGCCGCCAGCGCCACCACGGTGGCCAGCCGACGGGCCGTACGGCCGCCCGGGTCGTCCTCGGTGACGGCGGGCGGCGCGACGGGTTCGGCTGGCACGGGGAAACCCTAGCGGTCCACGTCGGCGACGGTGCCGAGGCGCGGGCGGGTCGGCGGCGCGTAGTCTGGTCCGGTGGCTGATCTTCTCGTCTGGATCGACTGTGAGATGACCGGGTTGGACCTCGGGAGGGATGCGCTGATCGAGGTCGCCGCGCTCGTCACCGACCCCGACCTGAACGTGCTGGGTGAGGGCGTCGACGTGGTCATCCACGCCGACGAGGCGGCGCTGGACGGGATGCCGGAGATCGTGCGGACCATGCACGGCAAGTCCGGGCTCACCGACGCGGTACGCCGCTCCACGGTCACCCTCGCCGAGGCCGAGGACCTGGTGCTGGAGTACGTCACCAGCCACGTCAAGGACCCGCGCACGGCACCGCTCTGCGGCAACTCGATCGCCACCGACCGGGGCTTCATCGCCCGCGACATGCCCCGCCTCGACGCGCACCTGCACTACCGGATGATCGACGTCTCCTCGATCAAGGAGCTCTGCCGTCGCTGGTACCCCCGGGTGTACTTCGGGCAGCCGCAGAAGGGGCTGGCCCACCGGGCCCTGGCCGACATCCGGGAGAGCGTCCGGGAGCTGGAGTACTACCGGCGGACCATCTTCGTCCCGCTGCCCGGCCCGGACGTGGACAGCGCCAAGGCGATCGCCGCCCAACTCTGAGTCGCGCCGGCGCCGGACCGGAACCCGGTGGACGAGCCCGGCAGAGATGTGGCTATTATTAGTCCGCACCCCGCCCGGGTCGACCGGCGCGGAGAGCGTGGTGGCTGTAGCTCAGTTGGCAGAGCACCGGGTTGTGGTCCCGGTTGTCGTGGGTTCAATTCCCATCAGTCACCCCAGTCACGGCAAGCCCCTCCTTCGGGAGGGGCTTCCGTCGTTTCCAGGCCCGAAAACGCTACGGCCCCCTCCGCGTCGGAGGGGGCCGTCACGACCGGGTACGGCGATCAGGGCGTCGGCTCGGTGCTCGGCTCCTCGCTCGCGCCGGGCTCCGCGTCGTCACCGGCCTGCGGCGGCTCGTACGGCAGGGCGCTGCCCTTGACGTACTCGTCCCAGCTCATGTTCCAGTCGGTCCAGCCGTTGCCGTTCTGGAGCTTGCGCTCGGTGCCCTTGACCGTGATCGGGTCACCGATCCGGGTGTTGGCGAACAGCCAGTTGCCGTCCTTCATCGAGACGTTGACGCAGCCGTGCGAAACGTTGACCTTGCCCTGTACGCCCTCGGACCAGGGGGCCGCGTGGATGAACTCGCCGCCCCAGGTGAGCCGCTGGGCGTAGTCGATCTCGGTGCGGTAGCCCTCCTCCGGGCCCAGCTCCTCCATGGTGTCGAACACCGTGTGGCGGAGCTTCTCGATGACGACCATGGTGCCGCTGGACGACGGAGTGGTCTTCTTGCCGAGGCTCACCAGGATCCTCTTGATCACCTGGCCGTCCTTGGTCACCGTCATCGTCTTGGTGCGGTTCTCGACGGTCATCACGAACGCCGGGCCGATCTTGATGTCGACGGTGAGGTCGGAGCGGCCGTACCAGCCGTTGCCGAGGGGCAGCCCGCCCGCCTGCACCCGGTACGTGACGGTGCTGTTGGCCTGCCAGAACTCCTTCGGCCGGTAGCGCACCTCGGTCGGGCTCACCCAGTGCCAGATGCCCTCCTGGGCCGGCTTCGCGGTCACCGTCATCCGGCGCTGCACGTCGTCCCGGTAGTCCTGCGGGATCGCCCGGCTGAACCGAACGATCAGCGGCATGGCGACGCCGACGACCTGGTTGTCGCCCAGGAAGCTGGTGATCCGCACCTGCTTGCCGGGTCGGGCCATGGTGGTGAAGGTGCTGGTCGCCGTCGCCGGCTTGCCGTCGTCGCCGGTCGCCGTCACCGTCGCGGTGTACGTCTCGCCGTACTCCAGGGCGCCGCTCGGGAGCCAGGTCTTCCCGTCGGCCTGGAGTTCGCCCTCGACGGCCTTGCCGGCGGAGTCCTTCAGCTCGACGGCGGTCTCCTTCGCCTCCTTGGTGGTGAACGAGATGGTGGTGGACGCCGGTACGTCCTTGGCGTCGGCCTTGGGTTCGGTGATGGTCGCGGCCGCCTTCGGGCCGTCGGCGCCGCCCTGCCAGCTCGGCCCCTTGTCCCCGCCGCCGCTGGTGCAGGCGGAGGTCAGGGCCAGCGCGGCGGCGAGCACGGCGGCCGCGAATGCGCGGCGGCGCCCGCCCCGGGCGCGGCCGGGCCGGATCAGCTCGTCCTGGCTAGCTCGCATGATTCCCTCACAGTTTCGGTCCCCGGTCCCATCGTTCCCTACAGACGCATCGGTACGGATACCCGTTGCCGGAAGTGAACCGAAACACCCCGCCCGCGATGTAACGATTCTGGTACGGTGCCACGCTTCATGAGCGGGGCTCGTGTCTGCCCCGCCCACTGGCGGTGGCCCAGATCACCCCGGGTCGCCGTCGATCGCCCTCAGAAGGCCGACGCCTCGCCACCGTCCGGCACCGGCAGGGCACTACCCGCGACGAACTGCGACCAGCTCATGCTCCAGGCCGTCCAGCCGTTCCCCGGGACCAGCTTCCGCTCGGTGCCCCGGACGGTGATCGGGTCCCCGATCAGGGTCTGGGCGAAGAGCCACTTCGCGTTCGCGGTCGAGACGTTCACGCAGCCGTGCGAGACGTTCCGGTGTCCCTGCGCGGCCACCGACCAGGGGGCCGCGTGGATGTACTCGCCGCCCCAGGTCAGCCGCTGGGCGAAGTCGATCTCCGTGACGTACTGGTTGGCCGGGTCCGGCTCGTCGCGGGTGTCGAAGACCGTCGACTCCTTCTTCTCCATCACCACCATGGTGCCGCTGGAGGAGGGGGTGCTCTTCTTGCCGAGACTGACCGGCATGGTGCGGACCAGCGCGCCGTTCTCGTACACGGTCATCTTCTTGGTCGCGTTGTCGACCTTCATCTCGAAGGCCCGGCCGATCCTGGCGGTGGCGCTCCGGTCCACATTGCCGTAGCGGCCGTTGCTCAGCGGGACGCCGGCCAGCGCCAGCCGCACGGTGAGGGTGGTGCCCGGCTTCCAGTACGCCGGCCCCCGGTAGTAGGCCTGGGTGCCGTTGGCGAGCCAGTGCCAGGCGCCCGGCTGCGGCGGGTCGGTCTGGACGAACATCCGCTTCTGCACCGCGGCCCGGTCCTTCTCCGGGATGCCCGGCGAGAACTCCGCGACCACCGGCATCGCCACGCCGTACGTCCGGTCGCTGAACAGGTAGAGACCCGAGCCGATCATCGACTTCGGCTTGGCCATCGTGGTGAAGATGCTGGTGCCCTCGTGGGTCCGTCCGTCCGTGCCGGTCGCGGTGACGGTGGCCGTGTAGCGGGTGCCGTACTTCAGCGGGGCGGACGGCACCCAGGACGAGCCGTCCCGGCGCAGCCGGCCCTCGACCGCGTTGCCGTTCGCGGCGGTCAGGACGACCTTCGTCACCGTGCCGCCGCCGGGGATCTTCGCGCTGATCTCGGTGCTGACCGGGCGGCGCTGCGCACCGTCGGCCGGGCTCACCGCCAGCGGCGGCAGGGCGCCCTGCGCCGGCTCGCCCGGTGCGGCGCCCGAAGCGGTCACAGTGGGCGCCATCTGCTGGCCGCCACCCTCGAACACCGGCTTCGTCCGGTCGTCGTCCCCGCAGCCGGTCAGTGCCAGCGACGCCGTGAGGACCAGGGCGCCCATCATCGCCCCGGCCCGCGCGAACCTGCCCATCCCCACCCCGCTCCTCGCGTGCCTGGCCGACATCGTGCGGTATCACCGCCATCACCCCGGGCCCCCCTCCGGAGATTTGCGGCATTATGTCCGGTAAGTTTGGCCGAAGAGAGGAGCCCGGGATCTGGTTGGAGGGCGGGTCCGCGGGCGTGCTACTGTTCTCCCCGTTGCCAACGAGCGCCGCTAGCTCAACTGGCAGAGCAGCGGACTCTTAATCCGCGGGTTCGGGGTTCGAGTCCCTGGCGGCGCACAGTGGTCGAGGCTCTGGTCCGGTTCATCCGGGCCAGAGCCTTTCGCGTTTCCCGGGAGTCCGGCCGGTCACCACAATTGGGGCATGCGAGCCGCCTACATCGAACGCCCCGGGTCCGCCGCCGACATCCGGCACGGTGAACTGCCGGCACCCCGCCCCGGCCCCACCGATGTCCTGGTCGACGTCCTCGCCACCACGGTCAACCCCGTCGACACCTTCGTCCGGTCCGGGGCGTTCCCGACGCCACTGCCCCTGCCGTTCGTGGTCGGCCGGGACCTGGTCGGCCGGGTCGCCGCGCCGGGGCCCGGCGCCGCCGGCTTCGCGGTCGGTGACCTGGTCTGGTGCAACAGTCTCGGGTACGACGGCCGGCAGGGCAGCGCCGCCGAGCAGGCCGTGGTGCCGACGGACCGGCTCTACCGGCTGCCCGACGGGGTCGACCCCGCCACCGCGGTCACCATGCTCCACCCGGTCGCGACGGCCTATCTGGCGCTCTTCGTCCACGGCCGGCTGCGGCCGGGAGAGACCGTGGTGGTGGCCGGCGGGGCCGGCAACGTCGGTGCCGCGCTGGTGGCGCTGGCCGCCACGGCCGGTGCCCGGGTGGTGGCCACCGCCTCGGCCTGGGACGCCGGATACTGCCGCCAACTCGGCGCCGCCGAGGTGCTCGACTACCGGGACCCCGAACTGACCGAGCGGCTTCGCTCGGCCTGCCCGGACGGCATCGACCTCCACCTGGACACGTCGGGGCGCAACGACCTCGAAGCGGTGGTGGACCTGCTCGCGCTGCGCGGGCGGATCGTGCTGATGGCCGGGCGCCGCGCCCGGCCGGTGCTGCCGGTCGGACCGCTCTACACGTACGACCGCAGCATCGTCGGCTTCGTCATCTCCCACGCCACCACCGCCGAGCTGGCCGAGGCCGCCGGCGTGGTGAACCGGATGCTCGCCGCCGGGCGGGTGGCCCCGCGCGAGGTCGTACCGATGCCGTTGTCGGCGGTCGCCGAGGCGCACCGCATGATCGAGCAGGGGGAATTGCGCGGCCGGCGGGTGGTGATCACCCCGTAGCAGGGCCCTACCGTCGAGCCCGGTCGACCCCGTGTTAATGTCTCTCCCCGTTGCCAGCGAGCGCCGCTAGCTCAACTGGCAGAGCAGCGGACTCTTAATCCGCGGGTTCGGGGTTCGAGTCCCTGGCGGCGCACCGGTGATAAAAGCTCTGGCCCGGTGGTTCTCCACCAGGCCAGAGCCTTTTCTGCATCCGGGACGGTCTACTCGGTGTGCCACCTCGTGCCGTGTAGCACGGGGATGCTGTCGAGTTGATCGCGGCGGAGGTGCTTCTCGATGATGCCGCGCGGTCGTTCCCGGCTGGGTGAATAAGCGAGCACCTCGATGGGGGTGATCGCGAGATCGACGTTGAAGTCGTGGTCTGCGTGGGGTAGTTCCTCGTCGAGGAGTTGGGTCTGGTGGATGGTGGTGGCGATGGTGGTGTCCGTGGTGACGAGGCCGGCGTCGGTGAGGAGTGCGATCTCCAAGTCGGAGTAGCCGGCGCCCTTGCCGACTCGTACGCCGTCGCGCCGGCCGACCGCGACGCTGCCGCAGACGATCAGGTCCACCGGGTGCATCTCGTCAGGGCCGACCGTGGGGGCGATATCGGGTGCGCCGGTGCTGGTGGCGGCAGTCTCGAACGGAACGGTCAGGACGGCCGGATCGAGCAGGTAGAAGGGCTTCGGTGTGGCGAGCCGAGGGACCGCCATGTAGAGCAGCTTGCCTTCTCGGAGAGCCCGCACCCGGACGGGCAGTTGTGCTCGGTCGGGATTGCATTTGATGACCCGTGCCTGCCTCCAGAGATCCAACTCGGCGAGTCGGGCGGCGGCCTCTTCCTTGCCGGTGAAGTCGGGGATGTGACCGTGAACGCCGAGTGGTACGGCGCCTTCGCGTTCGAGGAGGTCCCAGACGCGTCGCCGGACCGACTGCTTGCCGTGGTCGATGCTGGTCACGCTGCTTCTCCTATGGGGTCATGAGGTGAGCAGTCTGTCGTTGACGTCCTGGACCGAGGGCTGGTCGCGCCAGGGACGCAGTTGGCGGGCCGCGACGAAGGCGAGGTTGAGCCCACCTCCAGCGCGGGTCCGCTCGAGGACCTCGATGGTTTGGTGCAGGTAGGAGGTAGCGGCATCGACGTCACGGTGAAGGATGCTGGCAAGGGCGAGATTGCCGAGGACGACGGCGGTCGACTTGCGGCGTGCGGCGATGAGTTGTCGGGCCTTCTCCAAGGCCGTGATGGCGTCAGTGATCTTCAGCCGCACCAAGGGCGTCGGAACAGTCCCGGGCTTGGCCGAGCATCGCGTGCGCTTCGGCGCGGTGCAGTTGGGCGAGACCGGAGATCACTTGACTGTCGTTGCGGCTGACGGCGGCGGCACGCGCCGTCAATGCAACGCCAGCGGTTGGTTGCTTGGTGCCGTAGAGGGCGAGGTAGCTCTTGCGGAGCAGGGCGTTGGCCGTCGGTGACGGCGTCGCGGGTTTCCCGCGCGGCACGGATCGCCTGATCGAAGTAGGCGGCGCTGGTGGCGTGGTCGTGCTCACCGATGTACGCCTCAAGGTCCTGACCTCACCAAGCTGGCCGTCGACGGCCTGGGCCTCACCGTGCGCAACGACTGACGCCGAGGAGGCACGGAACCCGCTGACCCCCTGGCAGCTGCTGAGGGCGGCCCGGCTCACCACGGCACGCCGTGGACCATGTCCCGCTCGACCGCGTTGATCGTGCAGTGCAGCGGCCGCGACTCGGAGCCGGGGAAGTAGAGCCGCCCTGCCGCGTCGGTGAGTTTGAAGTACGCCGTGCAGGCGGCCACGACTCGCGGCGCGCGCAGCCGTACCCGGATGACCGCCTCGGCGCCGGGAGCCACCTCGCCCAGCGGTACGCGCAACGGCGACTGGAGCCAGCCGGCCACCCCCGGTGTGCCCTGCCGGGTCAACCACCGGCCGTGCCAGTGCACCGGGCCGGCGTTGCGTAGCGTCCAGGTCTTGTCGAAGACCTGCCCGATCGGCACCTCCGCGCCGTCCGGTGGGTTCTCGGCCACCAGCAGGCAGCAGTCGGCGGGATCGTGGTCGACCGGCACCGTGCCCCCGACCACCGTCGGGAACCGGGCGGCCCCGGTCGCCTGGCGGAGCCGGGCGTCCCGCAGCGACGTCTCCCGGCCGGCCCGGACCGCCACCTCCAGTTCGAGGAACTGACCGAGCAGTGCCTGCCCCGCACCGAACGTCGCGTCGTACCACTCCACCAGGCCGCGGCTGGGCTTGGTGAGCCCGCGCTCGACCCGGGACAGGTGCCCCTTGCCCCAGCCGGACAGGGCCGCGGCCTGGGTCAGCGAGACCTCCGCCGACTCACGTAGCTCCCGCATCCGCGATCCGATCACCTCGCGCGCCTGTGCCGCCCGCATGTGAGTCACGCCCTCTCCGCACGTTGCCTACCTGGCCAACCGGCCACCCGTCTCCGATTCTTGGCTGACAGGCATCGATATAGGAATCCATAGATTGGGGAAGGCCATGACACTGCTGGCACGGCCGGGCCGGCGTACCACTCGCTGGCTCGTCCGCACCGTCCTGGCGCTGGTCGTCGCCACCGCCACCACCCTGGGGCTGGCGGCGCCGGCCTTCGCTGCCAGCGGCACCGTCCAGGCGTCCGGCGGTCTCTACGTCCGCTCCGGTCCGGGCACCGGTTACTCGATCGTGGGCAGTGTGGCCAACGGGGCCACGATCACGATCGACTGCCAGACGACCGGCGACTGGGTCAACGGCAACTGGGGTGCCACGAACATCTGGGACCACCTGAGCGGCGGCGGGTACGTCTCCGACGGCTTCGTCTACACCGGCAGCAACGGCCAGGTCGCGCCGAGCTGCTCCAGCAGCCGGGCCGACAGCGCGGTCGCCTGGTACGAGGCCCGCTTCGGCTCCACCGCCTACGAGGGCTACTGCGAGATGGCGGCCGAGAACGCGTACGGCCGGACCGGGATCTACGCCTCGGCGATGGCGGACTGGAACGACGCCGTCGCCCGGGGCACGGCCCACCGCGGCGATCTGAACGCGCCCCGGGGTGCGCTGGTGTTCTGGAACATCAGCTACCCGTACGGGCACGTGGGCATCTCCCGTGGCGACGGCACCTTCGTGGCGACCAGTGTGAATGGACGGATCGGCTCGGCCGCGCTGCCCTACTACGCCAACTACCTCGGCTGGAGCTGGCCCAACTTCTGACCGGCGGGCGGGGGGGGGGCCCCCCGCCCCCCCCCC